>JBMTET010000019.1:0-25816 GCA_049433365.1 Ilumatobacteraceae bacterium
GACACGCCGCAGTCCGTTCCCGTTACCGTGCACGGCTGCCCGGTCGAGGAGCGATTCGGACAGCGCGCAGTGCACGTGCCGGCGGAAAAGTACCTCGACGTTTGTCGCTCGCTGTACGCCGACGGCTACCACATGTGTGCCGACCTCACGGCGGTTGACTGCCTGCTCCACACGGGGCGAACCCTGCCCGAGGGGGTTGTCGCACAGCGCTTCGAGCTCGTCGTCAACCTCCTCTCGTTGCAGCGCAAGGAGCGCATTCGTCTGCGCATTCAACTCGCCGACGGCGAGTCCGTCGCGTCACTGTTCGACCTCTATCCCGCGACCGAGGCGATGGAGCGCGAGGTGTTCGACATGTTCGGCATTTCCTTCGACGGACATCCCGACCTCACGCGGATCTTGATGCCGGAGGACTGGGAGGGCCATCCGTTGCGCAAGGACTACTCCCAGGGGAGGATCCCCGTGCAGTTCAAAGGGGCTTCGTCATGACGGCGACCGAACCTCGCGTCGTTGCCGCCGGCACGTCGGAAGGTGCACAAGAGTTGCAGCCGCGCTCCGTCGTCGGCCACAGGGCGTTGATGCGCGAAGCGGGAGCCGTACTGAGAATGAGTGAGTCCGCTGCGGCGGCACTCGGCGACGTCGCCGCCGACCCTTCCGAGGATCAAACGATGATCATCAACATGGGTCCGCAACATCCGAGCACGCACGGCGTGTTGCGCCTGATGCTCGAGTTGCAGGGTGAAACCGTGCTGCGATGCAAGCCGATCATCGGCTACTTGCACACCGGAATGGAAAAAACGGGGGAGTCGCTCACGTTCATGCAGGGTGGCACCAACGTCACCCGCATGGACTACCTGTCACCGTTGAACAACGAGCTGGTTTTTTCGATGGCAACGGAGAAGCTGCTCGGCATCGACGGTGACATTCCCGAGCGCGCGGTGTGGATGCGCATGTTGCTCTCCGAACTCAATCGCATGAGCAGCCACCTTCTGTTCATGGCGACGAACGGCATGGACCTCGGCGCAGTGTCGATGATGCTGTACGGCTGGCGCGAGCGCGAGCAGGTGCTGCGTTTCTTCCAGAAGGTGACCGGACTGCGGATGAACCACAATTTCATTCGCCCGGGTGGTCTCGCCGCCGATTTGCCGGCCGGATGGCGCGATGACGTCCTCGCCTTGCTCGAAGCGATTCCGCCGCGACTCGAGGAGTACGAGGTGCTGATGACCGGTCAGCCCATTTGGCGCGACCGCCTCCAGGGTGTCGGCGTCATCACCCGCGACGAGGCCGTCGCGTTGGCGGCAACGGGACCGATTCTGCGTTCGACGGGTGTCGCCTGGGACCTGCGCAAGGACATGCCGTACCTGCGGTACGACGACGTCGAGTTCGACGTCGTCGTCGGGATGCACGGCGACGCGTACGACCGTTACGCGATTCGGCTCCAGGAAATCCGCGAGTCGATGCGCATCGTCCGCCAGATCCTCGATCGCATGCCCGCCGGCAACTACCGCATCCAGAACAAGAAGGTGACACCGCCACCGCGCGGTCGCATCGACGAGTCGATGGAAGCGCTCATCCACCACTTCAAAATCTTCACCGAGGGATTCAAGGTTCCCGAGGGTGAGGTGTACGTCGCCATCGAGTCGCCACGCGGCGAGATCGGTTGTTACATCGCAAGCGACGGCTCGTCGACTCCGTACCGCATGCACGTGCGCGCACCGAGTTTCATCAACGTGCAGTGTTTGCCGCACATGATGCGTGGCGGCCTCGTTGCCGATGCCGTGGCGGTCATCTCGTCGATCGATCCGGTCCTGGGGGAGGTCGACCGATGAGCCGCCTGTCCGCCGCCAACGTTGAACTCGCGCAGGAAATCATCAACCGATTCCCCCGAGCGAAGTCGGCCACGATTCCCCTGCTCCACCTTGCACAGGAGCAGGACGGCTACGTCACGCAGGATGCGATGGTGCACATCGCCGAGCTCGTCGGTACGACCCCGGCGGACGTGTACGGCACCGCGAGTTTCTACGAGATGTTCAAGTTCCAACCCGTCGGTCGATACTGCATCAACGTGTGCACGAACATCTCGTGCCAGTTGGTCGGTGCCTGGAACTTGCTGCACCACGCAGAGGAGAAGCTGGGGATCAAAGCTGGCAGTACCACGGACGACGGAGTCTTCACCCTCGAGGACGTCGAGTGCATCGCCGCGTGCACCGAGGCGCCGGCACTGCAGGTGAACTACCGCTACGAGTACCGGGTGACACCCGAGTCTTTCGATGCACTCGTGGACGATCTCGCCGCCGGGCGGCGCACCGACGTGCCGCAACACGGAACCCTCGCCACCGTGCGCCAGCGCGCGACGGACCGGTGGAGCAACGCCGGAGTCGAAGCTCAGCGAAAGGTCGACCAACGATGACTGCAGTACCCACCGGGCCGCGCATCATCACGGCCCGCTTTGATCAGGCAGACGGTCACACCTACGACGGCTACGTGCGCACCGGTGGTTACGAATCGCTGCGCAAGGCCGTGACGTCGATGACGCCGCAACAGGTCCACGACGAGGTGAAGGCGGCAGAGATTCAGGGTCGTGGCGGCGCCGGCTTTCCCGCCGGAACCAAGTGGGGATTCCTGCCCGCCGACGTTCATCCGCGGTACCTGGTCATCAACGGCGACGAAAGCGAACCGGGAACGTACAAGGACCGACTGCTCATGGAGCGCGATCCGCACCAACTCATCGAAGGAATCGTGCTTGCGTGTTATGCACTCAACGCACCGCACGCGTTCCTCTACGTGCGGGGCGAGATGGCACTCGCCCAGGAGCGACTCGCGGCCGCACTCAACGATGCGTACGCGAACGGCATGGTCGGGCGCAACGTGTGCGGATCGGAGTTTTCCGCCGACATCACCCTCACATGGGGCGCCGGTGCGTACATCGTCGGTGAGGAAACCGCCCTCATCGAGAGTCTCGAGGGGGAGCGCGGAATGCCACGACTCAAGCCCCCGTTTTTCCCCGCCGTGAAGGGGTTGTACATGCAGCCGACGATCGTGAACAACGTCGAGACGCTCTCGAACGTTCCGTACATCATCGGCAAGGGCGGAAACTCGTTCAAGGAGATCGGTGCGGCAACGTCGACGGGAATGCGCATGTTCGCGGTGAGTGGGCACGTCAACCACCCGGGCGTGTTCGAAGTACCGAACGGAGTGACGACTTTCCGAATGTTGTTCGAGGCGCCGGAGTACTGCGGAGGAGTTCGCAACGGTCGCCGCGTGAAGGCATTCATTCCCGGTGGCGCATCGGCGATGTGGTTCTTCGATGAACACCTCGACATGCCGCTCGACAAGCCCACCGTTGACAAGGCGGGTTCGATGCTCGGATCGGGGGCGATCGTGGTGATGGATGACACCACCGACATGGTCGCGGCGTGTTGGCGAATCGTGCGGTTTTTCGCCCGTGAATCGTGCGGCAAGTGCACACCGTGCCGCGAGGGAACGAACTGGCTGGAGAAAGTGCTGAAGCGAATGCTCGACGGGCACGGCCGCGCGGAGGACATCGATTTGCTGATGGAGATCAGCGAGAGCATCAGCCCCGGAATCGCCTGGCCGCCGCGTCAGACGACGATCTGTCCGCTCGGTCCGTCGGCGGTGTCACCCATTGCGTCGGCGGTACGACGTTTCCGCCACGAATTCGAGCATTACGTCGAACACGGGCGACCCGTTCACGGTGTCGAGCCCGTGTTCGGACATGCGGCGGTGGGCCATGGCTGATACGTCCGCCGCCGAATCGGCAGTGTCGAAGACCACGGTGTCGGTGACGATCGACGGACGCGCGCACGAAGCGCAGCCCGGCCAACTCGTCATCGATGCATGCCAGGACTCCGGTTCGTACGTTCCGCATTTCTGTTACCACCCGCGCATGACCCCCGTTGGTATGTGTCGTCAATGCCTCGTCGAAGTCGACGGACCGCGCGGAAAGATGATGGTGGTGTCGTGCATGACGCCCGTGGCCGAGGGGCAGGTGGTGACGACAACGAGCGACACCGTGAAGCGTGCCCAAGAGGGCGTCCTCGAGCTGTTGTTGGCGAACCATCCGCTCGATTGCCCGGTGTGCGACAAGGGCGGTGAGTGTCCGCTGCAGGACCAGGCGTTCTCGCACGGTCCCGGAGAGAGTCGATTCGTCGAGGAGAAGCGCCACTACGAGAAACCGATTCCGATCAGCGAACTCGTGTATCTCGACCGCGAACGATGCATTCTGTGCGATCGTTGCACGCGGTTTGCCGACGAGGTCGCCGGCGATCCGCTCATCTCGTTCACGAGCCGCGGCAACAACACCCAGGTGATGACGTTCCCCGACGAGCCGTTCAGTTCGTATTTCTCCGGCAACACCGTGCAGATCTGCCCGGTGGGCGCTCTGACGGCAACTCCTTACCGCTTCAAGGCGAGGCCCTGGGATCTCGACCAGGTGGAGAGCACGTGCACGACGTGCTCGGTCGGGTGTCGTGTCGTCGTTCAGAGCAGCCGCGACGAGCTGGTGCGGTACCAAGGTGTCGACGTTGACTCGGTGAACTGGGGTTGGTTGTGCGATCGCGGACGTTTCAACTTCGAGTCGCTGCGCTCCGACGACCGAATCACGACCCCTTTGGTGCGCGAGGGAGACGCGCTCGTCGAGACGAACTGGGCCACCGCGTTGGAGCGAGCCGGTCGACTCGTGCGAACCACGTTGTCGGATCCGGCGAAGGGCCCGGCGGCAATCGGCATCATCGGTGGCGCGCGTGGCACGAACGAAGACGCGTTCCTCTGGGCGCGATTCGCCGATGCCCTGAAGATCGACAACCGCGATGCACAGCTGGGTGACGGCCTGCCGAACGAAGTTTTCGCTCTGCCACAGGCGACGATCTCCGAGGCCGCGGCATCGGCGACGATCATTCTTCTCGCTCCCGACGTCAAGGAAGAGGCGCCGGTGTTGTATCTGCGACTTCGCGATGCGGCGCAGAAGCGTCGAACGCGGATCATCGAAGTGACCACGCGATCGACGGGTCTCACCCCGTATGCGTGGAGGTCGGTTGTCTGCGAGCCGGGTGACCAATCCCGGGCGGTACGCGACGTGATGAACGATCCGCAGGTGCGCGACCAACTCGCTCGGGGTGCGTGCACGGTCGTACTGGGACGAACGAATCTTGCCGAGTCGCCCGAGTTCGTCCTGCACGGCGTCGCCGAGGTTTTTGCCGCAGCGCCGGCCGCCAAGGTGCTTCCCGTCGTGCGCCGCGGCAACGTACGCGGCGCGGTCGTTGCCGGCTTGGCTCCGCGCAACGGAGGTCTCGACACTCTGGGAATGCTCGAAGCCGCGGCAGCGGGTCGCATTGATTGTCTCGTTCTCCTCGGCGCAGATCCGTTGGTTGACGTTCCCGATGCCGACCTTGCGCGTCGCGCGTTTGCCCGGGTTGCCGGAGTCATCGCAGTCGACACCCACCGCACCGAATCTGTGCAGCGTGCCGATGTCGTGCTGGCAGCGGCTGCATTCGGCGAGAAAGTCGGCACGACGACGAACCTCGAGGGTCGCGTCAGTGACGTGGCGCAGAAGGTGACGACACGGGGAATGTCCCGAGCCGACTGGATGATCGCCGCCGAGCTCGCCGCCCAGGTCGGTGTCGACCTCGCGGTCACGACGTATGCCGACGTTCGCAAGGCGATGCTGACGGATGTCGCCGCATTCGCTCCCGCCACGGATGCGTCCGCCGTGCGCCACGAGGGTGTGGTCGTGCATCATCCGAACTCCGTGGCAATGACCGGTGCGTCACGAACCCCGGCACAGCGACTCGGTTTTCAGCACCGCCTCGTCGTGTCGCGCGTGATGTACGACGGCGCAACCGGCACGTCGCGCAGCGGTTCGCTGGTTCCACTCGTGGGTGAGTCGCGTGCCCACCTGCACCCGGCAGACGTTGCCAACGTCGGCGTGACCACCGAAGGTCGCGTGCGACTGACGAGCTCCCGTGCATCGATTGCACTCCCGGTTGTTGCCGACGTTTCGGTTCCCCGCGGGACGGTGTGGGTGCCTTTGCACCAGCACGGCCCCGACGTGCGTGAACTGATCGACCACACTGCCGACGTCGTCGACGTCACCATCGAGGTGGTTCGATGATCGCGCTCGATCCGGCACTGCAGGGAGACTTCGGCTGGCAGAACTTCGTCATCGTTGCGATCAAGGTGCTCGTGGTATTCGCCGCGGGGCTCGTCGCCACCATGCTCATGGTGTGGTTCGAGCGCAAGGTGGTCGCCGGAATGCAGAACCGCATCGGCCCGAACAAGGCCGGTCCGTTCGGTTTGCTGCAAACCCTCGCCGACGGGATCAAGTTGTTCTTCAAGGAGGACATCATCCCGAACCGTGCCGACCGGTTCGTCTTTGCCCTCGCGCCGTTCCTGTCGTTCGTTCCCGCGTTTCTCGCGTTTGCGATCATTCCGCTCGGGGGAGACTGGCGCGACGGCAACGACGGGATAGTTACGTGGTTCGGGGTCGACACCCGCGTTCAACTTGCCGATCCGCACGTCGGCGTGTTGTTCGCACTTGCCATCTCGTCGATTGCCGTTTACGGGATCATGCTCGCCGGATGGTCGAGCGGATCGAAGTACCCGTTGCTCGGGTCGGTGCGCGCCTCGGCACAGATGGTGTCGTACGAGGCGGCACTCGGATTGTCGCTCGCCTCGGTGTTGCTCACCGCCGGAACGCTGTCGACGAGCGGCATCGTCGCTGCACAGTCCACGATCGGCTCGTGGCACGTCATCACAACGGGAATCGTTCCGTTCGTCATCTTCCTCATTGCGGCGACGGCCGAACTCAACCGGCCACCGTTCGATCTCGTTGAAGCCGAGCAGGAACTCGTTGGAGGCTTCAACACCGAGTACTCCGCATTGCGCTTCTCGCTGTTCTTCCTCGCCGAGTTCATGAACACGGTGACGATGTCGGCGCTCATCGTCACGCTCTTCTTCGGCGGCCCGCAGCCGATTGCGATCAACGGATTCGTGCTCGACATTCCGCTTCTACCGAATGCACTCGAAGGCACCCTGTGGCTGCTGCTCAAGGTGCTCGCATTCCTTTATGCCTACGTGTGGTTCCGGGCCTCGCTGCCCAGACTGCGGTACGACCAACTCATGGATTTTGGTTGGAAGGTTCTCATCGAAGTTGCCCTCGGTTGGTTCCTCCTGCTCGCTGCGCAGCGCGTCGCCCGCAGCGCCGGCTGGAACATCGTCACCACCACGATCATCGCGGTGGTCGTTCTTGCGGTCTGTTATGCGATGATGAATCGCGCCTTGTTCGTCAGCAAGCGCACCCGGGATCGCGAAGGAGCACAGTTCTAGATGGGTTACCTCGGGGGTTTTCTCGTCACCATCCGTCAGCACGGGCGCAAGAACCGGGTGACGACGCAGTATTCGGGCGGTCGCGTCTTCCGGCGCAACAAGAAGAAGGCCGAAGTGATGGACGAGAAGATCGACAAGCCGGAGCGCTTGCACGGTCGTCACGTTCTCAACCGCTACGAGGACGGGATGGAGAAATGCATCGGCTGCGAGTTGTGCGCCGCCGTGTGCCCGGCCAAGTGCATTCACGTGCGTGGGCGCGACAACGACCCCGACTCGCCGACGTCGCCGGGTGAACGCTTCGGATGGATCTACGAGATCAACTATCTGCGCTGCATTCACTGTGATCTGTGCGTTGAAGCCTGTCCGACCGAGGCAATCACGGAGACGAAATTGTTCGAGTTCTCGTTCACCAACCGCCGTGACGCGATTTACACGAAGAACGAACTGCTCGTGGGCGACGACGGCAAGCCCCGCGAATTGCCGTGGGAAGACTGGCGTCCCGGCGAGGATGCGCACACGTCGGCGTGGATGCGCGCAACGGCCCCTGCGGGTGACGCAACATTCGAGGGAGTCGTGTCGTGGGCCGGTGAACTCGGGTACGGCGTTCGAGCAGCCGAGCCCGATCAGCGCACGGCGGACGGACGGGGTGACGAGTAGTCGGTATGGAGCTGTTCGTTTTCGTCGTGGCCGGTGCCATGTGTCTTGTCGGCGCGGTCGGAGTCATCGTGCGCCGCAACCCGGTGCACGCGGCGTTGTCGCTGGTGCTCACGTTGTTCGGTGTCGCCGTGTTGTTCGTCGCCCAGGAGGCGCATTTTCTCGCTGCAGTTCAGGTGATCGTGTACGCGGGGGCAATCGTCGTGTTGTTCCTGTTCGTCATCATGTTGCTGGGTGTCGATCGCGCCGAGGATCTGCGCACCGAACCGCTCGTCGCGCAAAGGTCACTCGCCGCGGTCGTCGGTGTCGGATTGCTCGCCCTACTCGTCACCGCCGTGGTGCGTGGTGGTGACGTTCTTGCGATTCGTGGTCGCGGTCTCGCCGCACAACTCGACCCGGATGACGGTGACGGCAACATCAGGGAGATCGCCGCGTCGGTGTTCACGGATCACGTCGTCGCTTTCCAAATGACGTCCGTGCTCCTTGTCGTGGCCGTGGTCGGCACGGTTCTCCTGTTGCGTCGCCGCACCGCGGGATCGGGGCAGGTCTGATGGTTCCCACTACGACGTGGTACCTCGTGCTGTCCGCACTGTTGTTTTCGATCGGTGCGGTCGGCGTTCTCGTGCGCCGCAACCCTCTCGTCATGTTCATGTGCATCGAACTCATGCTCAATGCGGTCAACCTGTCGTTCGTCGCCCTGTCGACCAGATTGCTCGACGTCGACGGTCAGAGCATCGTCCTCTTCGTGCTCGTAGTCGCTGCCGCCGAGGTCGTCATCGGCTTGGGAATCGTCGTGGCGATCATGCGCAACAGGGACTCGTTCACCGCCGACGATCTCGCCGAGTTGAAGGGCTGAGCCATGGCTGAATTGGTGTGGCTCCTTCCCGCCCTGCCGCTCGCCGGCGCGTTGATCATCCTGGTTTTCGGGCGCCGGCTCGGTGAGCCGGCCGCCGGTTGGGTCGCCACGCTCGCCACCGCCGGCGCATTCGCCGTCACCGTCGCCGTGTATTTCGACCTCCTCGGTCGGCCTGCCGCGCAGCGATCCACGGTGGTCAGTCTCTTCGAATGGGTGCCCGTGGGGTCACTGCGCGTCGACATGGCGTTCGTCGCCGATCCGCTCAGCGTGACCATGGCCCTGTTCATCACGGGAATCGGCGCGTTGATTCATCTGTACGCCATCGGATACATGCACGGTGATCCGAAGTTCTCCAAGTTCTTCCTCTATCTCAACTTGTTCGTGCTGTCGATGCTCCTGCTCGTTCTCGGTGAGAACCTCCTCGTCACCTTCCTCGGCTGGGAGGGAGTCGGCGCGTGTTCGTACTTCCTCATCTCGTTCTGGCACACCCGCGACAGCGCGGCAGTCGCCGGCAAGAAGGCCTTCGTCACCAACCGCATCGGTGACTGGGGCGTCATGGTGGCGATGTTCGTCGCATTTTCCACCGTCGGGTCGTTGTCATACTCGGCGATCAACTCGGCGGCGCACGACGGTGACATCTCGTCCACCGCGGTATCCGCGATCGCACTGTTGCTGTTCGTCGGGGCCTGCGGCAAGAGCGCACAGTTGCCGCTGTACCTCTGGTTGCCCGACGCGATGGAAGGCCCGACTCCCGTGTCGGCGCTCATTCATGCGGCAACCATGGTCACTGCGGGCGTGTTCCTCCTCACCCGCGTCGGTCCGGTGCTCGCCGCATCGTACGAATGGGTGCCGATGACGATTGCCGTCGTCGGCGCGGCGACCGCCTTGTTCGCCGCAACGATTGCCGTCGCCCAGCACGACATCAAACGGGTGCTCGCGTATTCGACCGTTTCCCAACTCGGCTTCATGTTCCTCGCCATCGGTTCGGGTGCCTACGTCGCCGCAATCTTCCACATGGTGACCCATGCATTCTTCAAGGCGCTGTTGTTCCTCGGCTCGGGATCCGTCATCCACGGTATGCACCACGAACAGGACATGCGCCGCATGGGGGCGTTGCGAGCAGTGATGCCGGTGACGGCGGGAACCTTCATCATCGGTTGGTTGGCGATTGCGGGCGTGCCGCCGTTTGCGGGATTCTGGTCGAAGGACGAGATCCTGCTGTACGTGTACGCGAACAACCGCTTCCTCTACGTCGTCGGCATGGTGACGGCTTTGCTCACGGCGTATTACATGACTCGCCAGGTCATCCTCGTGTTCTTCGGCAAGGCCCGCTGGCACGACGCGCACGACGCGCACGGCGCGCACGGTGATTTCGTTCCGCACGAGAGCCCGCGCATCATGCTCGTGCCTCTCGTCGTTCTGGCGGGGCTGTCGGTGCTGGGCGGCACGCTGCAACTGCCGTTCAGCAGGAGCCTTCATTTCCTCGAACACTGGCTCGAGCCGGTCATCGAGGATTCGCAGCGCAGCATCAAGGGATCGTGGGCTTACGAGAACAAGTACGTCCTGCTCGTCGTTGCGATCATCGTCGCCGCGACCGGTATCACGTTGGCCCTGCTCGCCTATGCCAAGGGGCGGCTGAAGGTCGTCGAACCGACGATTCTCGAGCGCGCGTGGCGGTACGACGCGGCCGTCGCCCGGATCATTGGCGGGCCCGGAGCCGCCACGTTTCGTGCGATCACCGCCTTCGATTCACGGGTCGTTGACGGGGCCGTGAACGGTGCGGCGTCGCTCGTGCGCGCCACGGCAGCACCGCTTCGCAAGGCGCAGTCGGGTTACGTGCGTGCGTACGCACTCATCGTCGGAATCGGAACCGTGCTCGTTGTGGCCTGGTTCGTTCTGCGTGCGCTGGCGGGTGGCGTGTGATGATCCTCGCCGCGTCCGGCACCCCGCTCGGATTTCCGATTCTCACGTCGCTCATCGCGGTGCCGGTCATCACGAGTATCGCCGTGCTCGTCTTCGGTCGCTTTCGCCCCGAGTGGACCAAGCTCACCGCACTGATCGGCAGCATCACGACGGGTGCGCTGTCGCTGTGGATGCTCGCCGCGTTCGAGTCGGGCGAGGCAGGATTCCAATTCGCTTCACGCCATGAATGGATTTCCGCTTGGGGAATTTCGTGGAACGTTGGTGTCGACGGAATTTCGCTGTTTCTCGTCGTGCTCACCGGCGTGTTGTTCCCGCTCGTCATCGCCGGGGTCGACCCGCATCACGACGAGCGTCCGTACCTGGCATGGTTGCTGCTGCTCGAAGCCGGGGTGATGGGTTCGTTCGTCAGTCTCGACTTGTTCCTGTTCTTCATCTTCTTCGAGGTCGTTCTGGTTCCGATGTACTTCCTCATCGGCGGATGGGGCTACGACCAACGCGTGTACGCGGCAACCAAGTTCTTCCTTTACACGATGGCCGGCTCGGCATTCATGCTCGTCGGCATCGTCGCCACGGCATTTCTCGCCCGGTCGTCAACCGGTGGCATCACCTTCGATCTCGTCCTGCTGGCGGAGTCGGCAAATTTCTCCGTGACGACCGGTCGGTGGTTGTTCGTGGCGCTCGCCATCGCCTTTGCCGTGAAAGTTCCGCTGTTCCCGGTGCACACGTGGTTGCCCGACGCCCACACGCAGGCGCCGACGGCCGGATCGGTCATCCTTGCCGGTGTGCTGCTGAAGATGGGCACGTACGGATTGCTGCGTTTCGGGGTGTATCTCTTCCCCGAGGCTTCGGTGTGGGCACGGCCCGCGTTGTACACCCTCGCGGTGATCGGCATCATTTACGGCGCAGTTGCCGCCACGATGCAAAAGGATCTCAAGCGACTCGTCGCATACTCGAGCGTTGCCCACCTCGGCTTCATCGTTCTCGGAACCTTCGCGCTCACCGATCTCGCCGTCACGGGTGGAGTCGTGCAAATGGTCAATCACGGTGTGTCGACCGGAGCACTGTTCCTTCTCGTTGGAATGATCTACGAGCGGCGTCACACGCGCCGGATCGCCGAGCTGCGCGGATTGCAGAAGGTTGCCCCCGTGTTCGCCGGATTTTTCATGGTCGTCATGCTGTCGTCGATCGGTGTGCCGGGGCTCAACGGATTCGTCGGCGAGTTCCTCATCCTCATCGGATCCTTCGACACCGCGCGATGGTGGGTGATCATCGGTACGACCGGCGTGATTCTCGCCGCCCTGTACCTCCTCTGGGCGTATCAACGTGTCTTCCACGGCGAACCGGACGAGGCGAATGCGTCGTTCCCGGAGTTGAAGTTGCGCGAGGGATTGCTGCTCAGCGTTTTCGTGGCGATCATCTTGTTCACCGGTGTGTATCCCAAGCCGATGCTCTCGCGCATCGAACCGAGCGTCAAAGCCGTACTGCAACACGTGGAAGAGCGAACGTCCACGATGAGTGCGCAGGGGGAGTAAGCAATGAACTCGTCAACACTCGAAACGCCGTTCGTCGACTGGTACTCACTCAGCCCATTCATCGTGTTGCTCGTCGGAGCACTCGTGCTCATCGGCGCAGGATCCCTCACCCCGAAGTGGCCGCGCGGTGCGTACGCCGGAGTCGCGTCGATCACTTCCGGTGCGGCGATCACACTTCTCGCTCTGCGACTGGGTGACCTTGGCGAAGGCCAGAACCTCACACTGATGAAGGATTCTCTGGCGCTCGATCAGTTCGGGTGGTGGGCGATGATGGCAATCTGCGCCGCGGTGCTGTTGAGTTCGCTCGTCACTTCCGACGTCTTGTCGCGCAACGACGTCGACGGGCCGGAAACCTACGCCCTGTATCTCACGGCCGCCATCGGAGCCGGAATGATGGTCGTGTCCAACAACCTGCTCATCTCCTTCCTCGGCATCGAAACGTTGAGTTTGTCGTTGTACGTCCTTGCCGCGAGCAACCGTCGGCGGGCGGCGAGCCAAGAATCGGGACTCAAGTACTTCCTGCTCGGCGGGTTCGCATCGGCCTTCCTGCTCTACGGAATCGCCCTCGTGTACGGAGCAACGGGTGAGACGCAGATCAGCGAAATTGGCTCGTTGCTCGGCGCCGAAGTGTCTCTGCCCCGCAACGACCTGTTGTTGCTCACGGGAGTGGCACTGCTCTTCGTCGGGTTCGCGTTCAAGGTTGCCCTCGTTCCGTTCCAGTCCTGGACACCCGACGTCTATGAGGGTGCACCGACCCACGTCACCGGCCTCATGGCGTCGGTGGGAAAGATTGCTGCAGTCGTGGCGATGGTGCGACTGTTCGTCGTCGCATTTCCGAGCCGCGCCGATGACTGGCGGCCGGTCGTTTTCGTGGTTGCAATTCTCACCCTCGTCGTCGGCTCGGTGCTCGCAGTCGTGCAGACCAACGTGAAGCGAATGCTCGCTTACTCGTCGATCAGCCATGCCGGATTCATGCTCGTCGGGCTCGAAGCGGCCGGTCGGGTGTCGTCGGCCGGTGCATCGCAAGGCACGTCGGCGGTGCTCATCTACGTCATGCTCTACTCGGTGCTCGTCGTCGGCACGTTCGCCGTCACCGCAATCGTTGCCGGGGATCGCGGGGGTGCCTCGCTCGACGATTTTCGTGGCTTGGCTGCGCGGCGCCCCGTACTCGCAATGGCGATGACGATTCTGCTTCTCGCCCAAGCGGGGGTGCCGCTGACATCCGGTTTCGTGGCGAAGTTCGGTGTCATCCGCGCCGCGGTTGCAACCGAAAGCTACGTTCTCGCGCTCGCTGCGATGATTGCCGCAGTCGTTGCCGCCTATCTCTACCTTCGCATCATGGTGAGCATGTGGTTGTCCGACCCCGTTGACGAGACCCGTCCGGTGGTTCCTTTTGCGACGGGCGTGACGATTGCCGTCAGCGTCGCAGTCACCCTCGTACTCGGTGTGTTTCCGGCAGTTCTGCTCGATTCGGCCGAGGTGTTTGCGGTTCTGACCCGCTGACGCGGGCCTGACTCACGAACGTATCGAATAGTCGCTGCTGATCGGGCGTCGTCGCGGCGTCATCTTCGGGGTGCCATTGCACACCGATGACCCATCGGCGTGCACCGTGTTCGATGGCTTCGATCGTTCCGTCCGGCGCGGCTGCACTTGTGTGGAGACCGTCGCCCAGGCGCGCGACGGCCTGGTGGTGCCACGAATGACAGCGTGACGGACGAGTGGTGCCCAACGCAGTGGCGAGCAACGTTCCCGGTTCGACGATGACATCGTGATAAGTATCGGTATGAGTCGCCGGATTGATTCCCACCAACGAGTGGTCCTGGAGCAAGGATCCCCCGAGTGCGACGTTGAGCACTTGCATACCCCGACAGATTCCGAGAATCGGGACATCGGCAGCGACCGCGGCGCGCAGCAGCGCAAGTTCGACGGCATCGTGTTGATCATCGATACCACCCACCGAAGAATGTGCGGTTTCGTCGTACCGCGCAGGGTCGATGTCACCTCCACCCTGGACCAGTACGCCGTTGGCGATGCCGACGAGATCACCGGCATCGGCGTCGGAGAGTGGTGTGGGTGGCACCTGCAAAACACGACCTCCGGCACGCTCGACGGCTTCGACGTACAGCCGTCCGCTGGAGAATCCGGGCCCGCGCAGGCCGCGTGATTCATCCGTTCGTTTGGAGGGCAGCAGGATGATCGGTCGATTCATGGCAACGGTTGCAGTCAGCGGGGGACGGCACCGCTTGCGGCGCGGGAGAGATATCCGGGAGCGGCAAGTGCGTACCCCGAGCCGGCGGCGGCAGCGATGACGGTGTCGAGGTGATCGTGCCCGCGAATCTCCAGGACGATCTGAACACCCGTCTCGCGCACGCCGAGATCGACTCCCTCGCGAACGTGCTCGACCTCGATGATGTTCGCACCCGCCGAGGCGATGATTCCGAGCAGTCGCGACAAGCCGCCCGGCTGGTCGCTGATGCGGGCAAACACGATGGCCCGTCGACCGAGATTCGTTTCGTGGCGTCGTACGAGCCCGGTGAGCAGACCGAGGTCCATGTTCCCGCCCGACAACACGACGACCGTGTTGCCGGACGCAGGGACGGTGACGGCACCGGTGAGCAGTGCCGACACACCGACCGCACCGGCTCCTTCGACGAGCAATTTTCCGCGCTCGAGCAGCAGCATCATTGCCTCGGCCACCGAGTCCTCGTCGACGACGACGATGTCGTCGACGTACCGACGGATGATCGGTTCGGTGATCGTGCCGGGCACCTTCACGGCAATGCCGTCGGCGAGAGTCGTGACGGGACCCTGCGGCGCATTCCCCGTGACGTAGGGGGCACATGCTTCAACTTGCACACCGATCACGCGCACATGGGGCAGTCGATCCTTGATCGCCATGGCGGTTCCGGCGAGAAGTCCTCCGCCACCGAGCGGCACGATGACCTGGGCGAGATCCTCGACGTCGGCGAGCAACTCATCGCCGAGCGTTGCCTGCCCGCGCACGACGGCTTCGTCGTCGTAGGGGTGGCAGAAGTTCATGCCGGTATCGGCGGCGCGGGCGAGGGCACGTTCCACGGCAACGTCGAGACTGTCACCAACTTCGGTGACGGTTGCGCCGTAACCGCGACACGCCGCCATCTTCACCAGCGAAGCGCCGCGTGGCACGAAGATCTCGCACGGCACGCCCACGGTCTTTGCCGCGTACGCGAGCGCTTGTGCGTGGTTGCCGGCGCTGCCCGCGACGACACCCGTGCGGGCGGCATCGCCAAGTGACAGCACCTTGTTCAGGGCGCCACGGATCTTGAAGGACCCCGTGCGCTGGAGGTTCTCGGCTTTGAGGATGACCGATCCACCCCACCGCCGGGACAGATATGCCGACGGCGTCACCGGCGTGTGTTCAACGACCTTCCGAAACAGTTCGCGGAGCGGCTGTGTGACTGGGTTGGGGATTCGGTAAGTAATGTAATGATTGTACGCAAACAATTTCTGCACGCTGTGAAACCGGGAGATAACGGCACGTCTTAGTTTCCCATCAACAATTTATGTGGATGGCGCGTTGACGAAGCCCCAGTTGTGCCCCAGAAGGTCGCCTAATCTGACTAATCCATGAGCGAAGTTGATGTCATTGTCACGACATTCGAAAAAGGCGACGCAATTGCTGCGTGCTTGCGACGGTTGGTCTTCACGCTTGAGAAAGGGTCACATGTCTTTCGGATTTTTGTGCTGGATGACGGATCCACTGATCGGACTGTGCAGGAAGCTGAGTCTGTTGAGGATTCAAGAATCACGGTGATTCCTTCCACGCTCAACTTGGGGAAAGGGGCCCAAATCAAGAGGGGTCTGGCCAAGTCAATTGCTGAGGTTGTTGTAATATTCGACGGCGACCTCGACATTCACCCGAAGTCATTAGTGAACGCGATAGATGTACTCCAAGCTGAGCAACTAGATGTAGTTGTCGGGTCAAAGCCACACAGAGATTCCGAAGTTGTCTATCCGGCCTCAAGAAGGGTTTTGAGTATGGGTTTTCGCTTAATCTCTCGAGTTCTTTTCAATCTCAGTGTGCGCGATACCCAAACAGGGATGAAGGCGTTCCGCGGCGACGTCCTGAGAAGTCACGCTCATTTGGTCGTAGAAGATGGCTTCCTGTTTGATCTCGAACTACTGGCACGCATGTCCATTCGAGGAGTTAAGGTGAAAGAAGTTCCGGTAGCAATCGATTTTGACTTTACGTCCACGATCTCCCCTGCCTCTGTGGTGGCGATGGCTAAAGACGTATGGAGAGTAAAGCGAACTCTGTTAAGTGAACGTGCCTGAAGTTAGTTTTGAGGATGTATCGGAATCGGATTCACCGCAAATTTTCCGATCGAAAAGTAGAACGTTTCTCCATTGCGTTGCTCTGTTTCGATTCTTACGTGATGTGGATGCTGCGTCTGGACCATGATCAACTGAGTCTGACCTTGGCGAAGAAGTTGCGAGGTGGCGCTTAAGGAGCCAGAATTAGTCACTGTAAAGGAAAGATCCTTCTGCGAGTAGCCATCGGAGATTCCCACCACGAATGTCCAAGCCAAAGTTTCTTTCTGATAATCACCGGCAAATCGGGGCTGAATGGCCACCTGCGGTGACACTGCAAAGTTCAATGAATTGAACTCATCGGGTCGGATTTGCCGCATGACTACGCCATCATTCATGACTTCTACAGGTGCCGCGAGCACATCAACTGGGACTCGAGGTCGTTGGCAGCTGCGAAGTTCAAACAGACGAAGTTGGCGGCGATCAAACACGGACTTACTCGAATGATCGTCCCACCAGCTAACTGAGCGAAGTCGAAAATATCGCTCATCATCAAGATTCACCCACTCCTTAACCTCATATGCAGACATGTATTGGTTGCCTTGCCAAAAAACATCAAGCGCTCCGTTTACGAGTAGGTAGTTTGCACCCGACGCGCAGGCAACATCCCGAAGGTGAGCATTACCCCTAGACAGGGCAAATCGCTCATCCCAAGCACTCCGGAACGATGCAAATCTGACCCCAGGAAACAATGGAGGCGCGCCAATCCGAAGAACTACGTCACGATTTGCATCTAAACTGGTAACTAGTGGATCTACGTAAACCGACTCGTCTACTACACTCCGCATCGCGTGTGGCTTGAATGAGATAAGGGCCACACTAAAGACAATCAAACAACTAGCGAGTTGAGCTCTCCTTGATGAGCGGACACAGGGTGCCCCAAAAATGAGTGCTACTGAGAGACTGGTGAGAACCATTGCTGCAAGCACAGAGAATCGGTCGTAGTACCGGAAGCGGGGAACCAGTTTTTCGAGCACGCCGGCTGCAAGCGAAAAACGAAAGCCGTCTATCGATAGAGCGAATGCAGATGCAGTCAGGAAAAGTGTGCCTATCGTGAGGTGAAATCGGTGCTTGCGGTTAGCAACTAATCCGCAGACCAATAGAACAATCAGCGGAAGTCCAATGTAAGGACTGAGATTTCCGAAGCCGATGTCGTATGTAGGGTCAATCAACGCATTAATGTCCGAAACAATCGCAGTAACATAACCTCTAAACGACTTACTCGAGTCAGTGGGACTTGATGCCGCCACGAATTTCCCAGCAATCAAAGTACCCAGGAGCACTGTCGCTCCAACCGCACTGATAATTGCGCTCTCCAGTGGACTTGAGCGCCAACGAAGTGTGGCTGACAGAATGAGAGCGATAACAGTGAGCAGTACGGCAAAATACGCGATGTATCCGTCAAGGAAGACGAGAATAACTAGTGTACCAATGGCGGTAAATAGCGGTTTTCGCCCTGCACCTTTATGTACGAATAGCGTACGCATAATTAAGGCCGCTGGAATCAGCGCTACAGCCAAAAACATGTATGCAATGTGATTCATCGCAAACCATCGCAGTGCTGGCATCATTTGCACAACCACGCCGCCAATCGTTGCTGCAATTGTGGGGATGCCAAACCTCGTAAGTGCCCAGTAGATGACGTAGCCAGTAAATGTCCATCCCACAAGAATTAGCGAGTGGAGGACGTCTATCGGGTCCATAAATTGTGCAGCAACCCATGTGAACGAATGAGGTATCAGTTGGGATATCCATTCGAGGTTGACAAAGGATTTGCCATCAGGGAAGAAGTCGGAGCCATAGTGAAGAAATGATGACCAGCCGCGTTTAAATCCATCTGCGACTACAACGATTCCGTAGGTGTCAGAGAGTCGTGTTCCGAGTCGTGCCTCGGTTGTTTGCGCAAACAATGGGTACATCCACCAGAGCGGATACGCAATGAGAGACAATGCGACGAGACACCGAATGATCAACGCTCTTTTTTGTTGGCTCAAGGTGGAGAATCGCATACGACCCTCTTGGGATGAAGTTTTTTGCCAGACTCTCTAGAAATTACCAAAATCTGTCGTTATACACGTCGGCAACTAGATGCCGCCTGTAGCAATGAATAAGTGTTGAAGTGAGCAATGTTGCCAATGAGGTTTAGTTAGTTGAGCTACTTGACAAAACAAAGCGTTTTGAGGTTGTCAGTGTATTGGCATCCTTGCTCTTCTGGGCCGGCATGCTTCGGTCGCGCAGAAAGTAGTCGACCTCAAGATCGGTCTGCGACGACGACAACGAATCCGCGATGCGACGGCGGATCTCCACCGGTGGTTCGACGTTTTGCCACAGGAATCCGTAGCCGTTCACCCAGTAGCGCCGCTGCGAGTATACGGTGAGGGTCATCGCCTCTCCGCCGCGCTTCCAGTTGACGCGGTGCGGACCGTAATCGACGAGGGGACACAGCGGTCGCTCGCAGAAATGATTCGATGCGATGACGGCATCCTCGGGGGTGTTGTAGCGCACGAGAAGGGCGCCTTCGATGACGTCGGCGCGACCGAGCATGAACTCGGCGTGATTCGGTGCCCGGATTTCGGCATTGAACGTTGCGTACTTGAGGAACCAGCGTTGGTTGAGATCCACGCTCGTGACGAGGAACAGCACGACGACGAGGACCGTTCCAGCGCCGACAATCCGCTCGGTTCCCGCACGGCGCATGAAGACAAGCAATGCCGCTCCGCCGAGGAGCAACCAGCTCGTAGGACTGTCGGCAATCACCCGTGTGAAAATCGCCGTGTACGTGGCGTCATTCGTGCGGGGAACGACCATCCACCACCATGTCGCTCCGCCGACTCCGAGGGTGTACATCCAGACACGACTGCGAGGCTGCCGGCTCAGCCAGCGAACCACGACGACTCCGACGAGGATGCTCGTCACCGCCGTCATGGCATGAAGGAAGTATTCCTCCTGCTCGTAATCCTCGCTCCAAGTAAGGAGCAGAAAGGGAATCGATCCGACGAGCGCACCGGTCGCAACCACGACGAGCGCATCGGGGCGCTTCACCTGCATTCTCAACGACAGCGTCGTCGCGGCGAGATGAACCGCGACGAAGTGTGCGAGCACGATTGCCGAGGCAACTGCCATGCGCACCGGAGTGAGCGTCCTGATGTCTCCGAAGAAATCGCGGGCAATTCCGGTCGTCCCGATTTCGATGCCGTCGGAGTAGGCAGAGCGCATGTACAGACGCTCAAAGACGATGATGAGACCGATGACATGGGCCAGCGCGAAGACGAAAGGACGCCACCACTTGGAGCGATCACGCCACCAGGCGACGAGGACGACCGCTGCGACGACCGCGGCAATCAGCGGAGCGTTGCTGCTCTTTGCCCCGAACGCGCCTGCGGCGAGAAACGGTGCAAGCCAAGTGACGGGACGCAACCCCTCGTCGAGGAAGCGCATCGCGAGCACGACGAATGCGAGCAACCAGACGTAGGACTGCACCATGCTGAAGGATTCGAAGTTCAGATCGGTGAGAAGTGCAAAGACGATCACCACCCCGACGGACCATCGCCCGGCGCCGCCTCGGCGAGCCAGCTCGAGCACGAGGAGGACGATTCCCAGTACGACGATCACGGGGGCGATGCGGGTGAGCACCACCCACTCGGGTGCGGCTACGACACGGCGCAACATGCCGGTCCACGCGTACGAGAACCAGTGGTAATACACCGGATACCCGCTGACGAACACCTGGTCGTGCGAGCCCCAGTGCGCAAGAGAAAAGGAGAGGGCTTCGAAGAACTGGAAGTCCTGCGTCTTGATCCACCACAGTGGGGGCCGCGCGCGAAGCGTCAGCGCCGTTGTGACCAACACAATGAGAGCGGCAATGCTCGCGCCCAATACAGCAAGCCCCGTACCACATCGACTGCGCAAAGCAGACCAACGTTCTCCGACAACGGCGGCGGGGATGAGGCTGAGAGCAACGGGGAGGGGCCAGTAGCGCTCCTGGACCAACAAGAAAATTGTGAGCGCCAGCAACGTCACTGCTCCGAGGACCGAATGCGGCGTTACCGGCACGTCATTCGTCGGCGCTTTTCCGGACCGCTGAATACCGCCATGCGTTGCGCGGCGAACACCGACCACGACGACGACTATGGCGATCGCCGGAAAGACGATCCACGACCACTCACGCCACGCGGTGGCGACGAAGAGTTGATCCCAGCACATCGCAAGCAGCGACCCGACGGCCGTGCCGATGCCCAGCCGCTCGGTGTTTCCCGCGCGTGACCCCGCAAGTCGGTCGAACACCCACGTGCCGACCGCAGTGTGCGATGCGACGAGGGCAATCGACGCAAGGACGAACCTGGGACGCACCTCGCTGAGCAGCATCGTGACGCCGGCCGCGCCGACCAGTGCAACAACGGCCGACGACAGGCGCGAGAATGGATCAGTGATGATCCGCAGCACACGACCACCGTACAGAACATGCGTACTCTGATCGTCGGCAACGGCGGCGATGCCGATCCGGGGCTCGTCGGGCAACGACTCAGCGAGCACGGAAGTGACTTCGCGCGTGCCGTGCGCGAGTATCCGCGCGAATGGCCATCTCTTGGCGGCATCGACGTGGTGTTGACACTCGGTTCCGACTGGTCCGTCTACTGGGACTCGAATGCCGACGAGGTGCAAGCCGAGGTGGATCTCATCCGCACCGCGCGCAGTCGGGGAGTGCCCGTCTTCGCGATTTGCTTCGGGGCCCAGGTCGCCGCACATGCTCTCGGTGCGGTCGTTGAACGCGCGGTGCGCCACGAGATCGGCTGGTTCGACGTGGGGCACCTTGCACACCACGACGTGCTGGCGGGACCCTGGCTGCAATGGCACTACGACCGATTCAGTGCTCCGTCGGACATGGCGACTCTGGCGATCAACGACGTCGGTGTCCAGGCGATGTACGGCGGGCGCACGTTTGCGACCCAGTTCCATCCCGAGGTGACTCCCGCAATCGTGCAACGTTGGGCAGAGGCCGGTGCGCGAGAACTCGAAAAGGTCGGTATCGATGCCAAGCACCTTTGTGAAATCACGGTGTCGCAGGTCGTCGAGCGGGGGGATGGAACTGCCCGCCTCGTCGACTGGTTTCTCGAAAAAGCCTCGTCGTAGTAGTTTTCTCCCGTCATGGGTGCGGTCTCGGACTTCCTTCGCTCGTACCTCACGGTCGCCTGGTTCGGCCTCGCGGCGATTCTGCTTTCCGGCCTGCTCTTGTGGGTGTCGTCGCTCGTACGACCGTCACGTCCGGGTCGGGAGAAACTGCTCACGTACGAGAGCGGCGTCGATCCCGTGGGAGAGGGATGGTCGCAGAGCCAGGTGCGGTACTACATCTTCGCTCTGCTCTTCGTCGTCTTCGACGTCGAAGCGGTGTTCATCTTTCCGTGGGCAACCCAGCTGGAGCGGTACGGCACCTTCGGCCTCGTGGAAATGGGAATCTTCGTCTTCGTGCTGTTGCTCGGACTCGTGTACGCGTGGCGCAAGAACGTGCTGCGTTGGGTGTAGCGGGGTTGATTCATGGGACTCGTTGAACGCGGACGCTTGCCACGTCCCCTCACCACCTTGTTCAACCTCGGGCGTTCGCACAGCATGTGGGTGTACCAGTGGGGCCTTGCGTGTTGCGCCATTGAAATGGGCGCGGCGTTCGGCTCGCCTCGTTACGACGTGATGCGCCTCGGGGTCATTCCGTTGCCGGCCAGTCCGCGACAGGCGGACCTCGTTGTCATCTCGGGAACGGTCACGGACAAAATGGCACCCGCGGTGAAGCGCCTCTACGAACAGATGCCCGAACCGAAGTACGTCATCAGCATGGGCAGTTGTGCGAATTGCGGCGGACCGTACTGGGACTCGTATTCGGTGACGAAGGGTGTCGATCAAATCATTCCCGTTGACGTCTACGTTCCGGGCTGCCCGCCGCGACCCGAAGCACTGCTCGAGGCGGTCGTTTTGCTGCAGCAGAAGATCAAGCGCGAGGACATGGGCGCGCGCTGGCGTGGCGAGGGGTCGCGCCTGCTCGCCAGCAGCAACTACGAGGAGGACGACGTTGTCCGCTCCGGCTGAAGTGCCGTCGACTCCGGTCGTTGATACACCGCGCGAGCAGGCGCTCGCCGGCATTCGGGCCGTACTCGGTTCACGACTCGTGCAGGATCATCTCGCCCCCGGCGACGATCTCTGGATTCGAGTGGCCGGAGACTCGTGGAAGCAGACCGCCCGCGATCTGCGTGATTCGTGCGGATTTCAGTACTTCTGTTTCCTTTCGGCGATCGATTGGATGCCGTCACCCTTCGGACGTGGTGAAGACGATCCGACGGAGCCGGCGCCCGAGCGTGACACGACAATTCGACAGGGCATCGTCGGGGGAGCAACTCGCTTCCAACTACTCGTGCGACTCGTGAGCCCGACCACTTTCGTCGGCGTCAGCGTGAAGGTCGACGTTCCCGACGATTCGCTCACGCTGGAGAGCATCTCCGAAGTGTTCGGTGGAGCCAACTGGCACGAGCGCGAGACGAACGAGATGTTCGGCATTCAATTCGCCGGGCACCCCGACATGCGCAAGATGTACCTGCCAGTCGACTTCGAGGGACATCCGTTGCGCAAGGACTTCCCGTTGCTGGCGCGAATGATCAAGCCGTGGCCGGGCATCGTCGACGTCGAACCACTGCCCGAGGGATTCGGATCGGATGGTGAGGAATCGTGAGCATCACCGATCGGATCCTTGGGGATCGCGCCCAGTTGTCGTACATCGCCTCGCAGGCGGCCGATGCACGGGTGAACCTCGAGTTGGAAACCGAGGGCATGACCCTGAACATCGGTCCTCAGCACCCGGCGACACACGGAACGTTGCGGATCATCGCCCGCTTGGACGGTGAACAGGTTGTGTGGGCCGAGCCGTCGTGCGGCTACATGCATCGCGGGTACGAGAAGCTCACCGAGGTGCGCACGTATCCGCAGGTGACGACCCTCGTCAACCGAATCGACTGGTTGGGCAGTTTTGCCAACGAAGTACCGTTCATTCTCGCCGCCGAGAAACTGATGGGTGTCGAGGCGCCGCCCCGCGCCCAACACATTCGAACGATCCTCTTCGAATTGTCGCGAATCGCCAACGTGTCGCTCTTCCTCGGCGACCTCGGGGTGCAGCTCGGCGCAATCACTCCCGTGTTCATGGCGTTTCGTGATCGTGAGTACGTGCTCAACCTCATCGAGGGGGCGACGGGTGGTCGTTTCCATCCCAACTTCGACCGCATCGGTGGCCTGAAGGACGACCTCCCCGCGGGCTGGATCGACGAGACCAAGTCGGTAATGAAGAAATTGCGCGGTTTCTGCAACGAGATCGAGGACCTGCTCTTCGGCAACGAGATTTTCCAGTCGCGCACCAGGGGAATCGGCATCATCCCCCGTGACGTAGCGCTTCATTACGGATTGTCGGGCGCGAATTTGCGGGCGAGCGGAGTCGACTGGGACTTGCGCCGCGATCAGTCGTTGCCGATGGCGTGGGACAAGGTCGATTGGAAAGTGTGGACACACAACGACGGCGACAGCTTCGCGCGCTGTTGGGTGCGACTGCAGGAGACGCGCGAAGCGACCCTCATCGTCGACCGGTTGCTCGACACCCTGCCGAGCGGACCGATCATGGCGAAGGTTCCCAAGATCATCAAGGTCCCCGAGGGTGAGGCATGGGTGTCGACCGAGAACCCGCTCGGTGAAATGGGCTACTACGTGGTGTCGCGCGGTGAGTTGGGTCCGTTCCGCGTGAAGATCCGGTCGGCGAGCTTCAACAACATTTCCATCACACCGTGGCTGTTGCGCGGTGTGTACGTTCCCGACATCGTCACGATCCTCGCGTCGCTGTATTTCATTCTCGGGGACATCGACCGCTGATGCTCACCACGCTCGCCGTCGAAATTCCGTACTGGGGTCAGTCCCTGTTGCGGGTGCTCGGCGGCATAGTTGCCGTACTGCTACCCGCCGGAACGATCGTGTATCTCTTCTTGTTCAAGATGATGTCGTTCATGCAGAGCCGACTGGGACCCATGGAGGCCGGCCCCTACGGCTCGTTGCAGCTCGTTGCCGAAGTCGGCAAGTGGTTGCAAAAGGAAGACATTGTCCCGCACAACGCCGACCATCGCATCTTCAAAATCGCGCCGATCGTCGTTCTCGTCTCAACGTTCCTGCTCGTTGCGGTCGTGCCGTTCGGTCCCGACGCATGGTTCACCAATTTCGAAGCGGGAATCTTCTACGCCCTTGCGGTGTCGTCGGTGGCCGTGCTCGGAATTCTCATGGCGGGCTGGTCGAGTGCCAACAAGTACTCGTTGCTCGGTGGTTTGCGCGCCGCAGGACAGCTCATCGCTTACGAGCTGCCGATGGTGCTCGCGGTCGTCGGTGTCGTCATCCAGGCCGGCACGATGAATCTCCAGCAGATCGTCGTTGCCCAGAATGCGGGTTCGATCTTCGGTTTCGCCGGTCTCGGCAACCCCTACATCCTCACCCAGTTCGTCGGATTCATCGTGTTCATGATCGCGATCCAGGCCGAGCTCACCCAGGCGCCGTTCGACATGCCGATCGCCGAGAGCGAACTCGTGTCCGGGTACATGACCGAGTACTCGGGCTTCCGCTTCCTCATTTTCTTCATCGGGGAGTTCGCCACTGCCGGCGTGTTCGCGATGATTGCCTCGGTGTTGTTCCTCGGTGGTTGGGGAGTGCCGTTCGCATGGTTCGGCTGGAGCGGCATCGACGACGTATCGAACTGGATGAACGTCGCCGGACCGGTGATCATGATCACGAAGATGTTGCTGCTCGTGTTCATCATCATGTGGGTGCGGTTCTCCTACCCGCGATTCCGCGAAGACCAGCTGCAGCGTTTTGCGTGGAAGGTCCTCATTCCGGCGGCGCTGTTGAACATCATGGTCACGGCAATCTTTAAGGTGGTGGTGTAGGTGGCGAAGGTTCCCGGGTTGGTGAAGGGTCTCGGTGTCACGCTGGGCACTTTGTTGCGCACCGCGAAAGAGGGCGCAAATACGGTTCAGTACCCGCACGAAAAGGAAGCACCGCCGATTCGTGCGCGCGGCGTCATCGCCCTCCATGAGGGCAACTGCACCTCGTGCATGTTGTGCGCGCGGTCCTGCCCCGACTGGTGCATCTACATCGA
>JBMTET010000020.1:0-24883 GCA_049433365.1 Ilumatobacteraceae bacterium
GCCGCGTCGTGGCCGAACGCGCGCACCCGGCCTGACCCGTCGGCTGTCGTCGCGCACAAACGGCGTCCGGGACGGGGAGTGGTTCGATCCGCTATGCTGAGAGAGCTCGGATGAACCGAGCATGCCCTCGCTGTCACATTCGCTGACGCGCTGCATCATCCCCGGGCGTTGCTTGTCACCTGGACGCCCTGAAGAAAAGGAACACCGTGGCTGCACCACAACTGGGCCGTACCCAACTTGAAGACAAGGACCGTGACGATCTTTTGAAGATCGCCGGCGCACTCGGCGTGAAGGGTGTGTCGCGAGCGAGCAAGGCCGAACTCGTCGAGCGAATTCTCAGCGAAACGACGCCCGCCGAGCCGGCGCCGACGCAGCGTAAGGAACTCGTGAACAAGGAATTCGGAAACAAGGAGACCGAGCGCGAAACACGGTCCGAAACACGGTCCGATGCACCCCGAGCGGCACGTACCGAGCCGGTTCTCGGCGCCGACGGAGAGCCGCTCGCCGACTGGGAGATCGAACTTGCCGAGCACGAGGGCACACCGATAGCCCCCGATGCGCGGCGCGAAGGCGACACCCGCCAGCCACGCCGCGACGGCAACCGTGAGGGCGCTCGTGACGGGGCTCGTGACGGGGGTCGGGAGTTTCAGCAGCGTGACCGTAATTTCAACGATCGCAACGATCGCAACGATCGCAACGATCGCAACAGTCGCAATCGCCGTCGCCGTGGTCGCGGCCGCGGTGGACGCGACGAGGGTCCGCAGGGCGACGATCGCTACGAAATCGACACCCAGTTCGAAAACAACGAGCCGCAGAGCAACGACCCCGTTGCAGTTGCCGGTTATCTCGATCTCCGCGACGAAGGGTACGGATTCCTGCGACTCAACGGTTTCCTACCTGCGCGAACCGACTCGTACGTCTCGGTTCGTTTCACGCGCCAGTTCGGATTGCGCAAGGGCGACTACGTCACCGGGTTGTCCCGTCCCGCGGGTCGCAACGAAAAGAACCCGGCGCTGCTCGAAGTGCACACCGTCAACGGTGAGGCACCCGAAAAGGCACGTCACCGGCCCAAGTTCGAGGATCTCACGCCGCTGTTCCCCGACAGCAAGCTCGGACTTTCGACTCCGAGTGATCCGACGAACATGACGGCGCGAATCATCGACCTCATTGCTCCAATCGGCAAGGGTCAACGCGGAATCATCGTCTCGCCGCCGAAGGCCGGAAAGACGACCGTCATGAAGACGATCGCCACCGCCATCGAAAGCAACCATCCCGAGGTGAAACTCATCGTGTTGCTCATCGACGAACGACCCGAAGAAGTGACCGACATGCGTCGCACGGTGCGCGGTGAAGTCATTGCTTCCACGTTCGACCGCCCGTCCGAGGAACACACGCAGGTGGCCGAACTCGCACTCGAGAAGGCCAAGCGCATGGTCGAAAAGGGTGAGGACGTCGTGATCATCCTCGACGGAATCACCCGTCTGTCGCGCGCGTACAACCTCGCTGCACCCACCACCGGCCGGATCATGTCCGGCGGTATCGATGCGGGTGCCCTGTACCCGCCGAAGAAGTTCTTCGGCGCGGCGCGCAACATCGAGGAGGGCGGCAGCCTCACGATTCTGGCCACCGCGCTGGTCGAAACGAACAGTCGCATGGACGAAGCGATCTTCGAGGAGTTCAAGGGAACCGGCAACATGGAATTGCGTCTCGATCGTCGTCTCGCCGAGCGGCGCATCTATCCGGCCATCGATGTCGATGCGTCGAGCACCCGACACGAAGAGTTGCTCTTCGACCGTAAGCAGCTGCAAATGGTGTGGAAGTTGCGCCGCGTACTCAGCGGTCTCGCCGCCGACGGGAACGCCGCTCCCGGTCTCGAGTTGCTCATTGATCGTCTGAAGACGTTCAAGACGAACGACGAGTTCCTCGCCGAGATCGCCAAACAGCCGTCGGCGTAACGCGCCGTTGCGGCGAGATGAAATGGTGAGCGGCGACGACACCTGGTCGGCGAATCTGCGCCGATCGGCACTGCGGTTGCGTGCTGCCACGTCGTCGCTGGGAATCGACGACGAACCGCGCGAGGTTGAGTTGGGTCAGGTTGCAGCTTTCGTGCGCGGCGGACGGCTGTGGCTCGATGCCGTTGATCTCGCCGAACGTGACGCACTGCGAGCCATGGGTGCGGGTTTGTTGTGGGGCGTGCGCAACTCCGTCGACGGACTCGGTGTTCTGGGCGCCGGGAACTTCGGTTCGATCGCCCGACAGGCGGGGTATTTTTCGTTGCCGATCGAAGTATTCGTGGCGGGCGAGCGGGGCGTGGTGCCCGCGGGTACCGCCGCTCACGAGCACATCGAGCCGCACGGCGAGCATCTCGTTCTTGCCGAACGAATCCGCCGGGCCAATGCCGACGTCGTCATCGAACACGGTGTCGTCGGCGGCGAGGTGCTGGGCCTCGAGGTGTGCCGCGTCGTCGACGAGCCGGACGGTCCGCGATTGCGCGTCGGTGTTGGTGCGCACGACCGGGAGACTTTCCAAATGGTGCACGGTGACGATGCCGACGTCACTCAACTCTTGCGAGTCGTCGCCGAAGTTGCCGAGCATCGCCGGGATCCCGCCCGACGACATCCGCTTGCGCGGTTGGCTGCCGAGCGAGCCATGAGGCACCGTGCACTCGTTGATCCGCAGTGTGTCGGAATGCGCGAATTGCACCCGTCCGAACCACCGCTGCGGCGCGACAACCTCAAGGATCCCGTGCCGTGCTGTGCGGTGGGAACGGCAATTGACGGCAGTCGCGCCGTCGTCGTGTTCGCCGGCGGTCTCGAACCGATCCTGCTTCCGTTCGCCGCCGATGCCGTCGACCGCATCGATCGTGATGCGGAACTGCACATCGCCATCGCTGAGAGGTCGACGTTGCCGACGATCGCGCAGCTGGCGACGGCGATGCGCCGCACCGTCACCTTCGTGCACGCCTAGCCTGAACGCGTGCGCCAACGACTCGCGGCAATTCTCGAGGATTTTTCGCGCCTTGAAGCAAGCCTTGCCTCGTCGGAGGTGCTCTCCGATCAGTCGAAGTTGCGCGATGCCTCGCGGCGCTACAAGCAAATGGGTCCGCTCGTTGCCTGCATCCGGGAGTACGAGGACGTTCAATCGACCCTCGAAGTGGCGCGGGAACTCATTGACACGGCCACCGGTGCCGAGCGTGAAGCGCTCGATACCGAGCGCTCGGCTGCGCAACAACGACTCGAAAGCATCGAGGAACGCTTGCGAGTACTGCTCATTCCGCCGGATCCGAACGACGGGAAGAACCTGATGCTCGAAATCCGCGGCGCCGAGGGTGGCGAGGAAGCCAATCTGTTCGCCGGCGAATTGCTCGACATGTACAAGGCGTTTTGCGCACGGCGCGGATTCGGATTCGAGGTACTGCAGATCGACCGTTCGCCGATGGGTGGTGTCAACCAGGCGACGGTGCTCGTGAAGGGTGAGGATGCGTGGAACCAGCTGCGCTTCGAAGGCGGCCCGCACCGCGTGCAACGCGTCCCCGTCACCGAGAGCGCAGGCCGCATCCACACGTCGTCGGCAACGGTGACGGTGATGCCGGAAGCCGAAGAGGTCGACGTGCACATTGACGAGCGCGATCTGCACATCGACGTGTACCGCGCGGGTGGACCGGGCGGCCAGGGTGTGAACACGACCGACTCCGCAGTTCGCATCACGCACAAACCGACCGGTGTCGTCGTGGCGATGCAGGACGAACGCAGTCAGTTGCAGAACCGCATCAAGGCGATGCAGGTGTTGCGTACGCGGATACTGCAAAAAATGGAGGACGAGCAGGAAGCCAAAGCATCCGCCGAGCGCCGGGCGCAGGTCGGCAAGGGTGGACGCGGCGAGAAGATCCGCACGTACAACTACAAGGAGAACCGGATCACCGACCATCGCATCGGCTTCACCCTGTACCAGTTGCAGGACGTTCTTGCCGGCAATCTCGATCCGGTCATCGATGCGCTCACCCTCGAATACCAGGCCGAGCGCCTCGCCGAGCAGGTGAGCGGCGAATCCGCCTGATGCGACCGTTGGTGTCGTCGGCGACACGTCAATGAAGCGTGCCGTGAGCGACTTCTCGACGTGGCGTGAAGTTCTTGCCGACGTCACGACCGAACTCGGTGATGCGCGCGAGGCGCGATGGTTGTGCGAAGACGCCGCGGGTGTTGCGGCGAACGAGTTCGACCTCATTCTCGATCAACCCGTGGCGATGCGAATGGGAGTCGCGGTTCGCGCCATGGTCGGTCGCCGACTGGCGGGGGAGCCGTTGCAGTACGTCCTCGGTCACTGGGCGTTTCGGCGTCTCGACGTCATGGTGGACGGGCGAGTGCTCATTCCGCGCCCGGAGACCGAACAGCTCGTCGACATCGCCCTCGAGATGCTGCGTGCCACCGATCCGCCACGAGTCGTCGCCGACCTGGGTACCGGGTCGGGCGTTATCGCTCTGTCGCTGGCAACCGAGTTGCCGCTCGATGCAACAACGGTCGTTGCCACCGACATTTCGCGCGACGCACTCGACGTTGCACGCGCCAACCTCGCCGGCATCGGGCGCGCAGCGGTGAACGTGACATTCCACGAGGGATCGTGGTGTTCGGCATTGCCCGGAGAGTTTCGGGGCCGGATCAACCTCATCGTCGCCAATCCTCCGTACGTTGCCGAGGGGGCCGACGACGTCGAGCAGCTCGTCGTCGACCACGAACCCCACATCGCACTGTTCGCCGGCCACGACGGACTCGACGCGGTGCGCTCGATCGTTGCCGAGGCGCAGGGCTGGTTGGCGCCCGGCGGCCGGTTGCTTCTGGAAATCGGGCACGATCAGGGTGACGCAGTGCGTCGCATGCTCACCGCCACCGAATGGCGCGACGTCGACGTGCGCACCGATCTCGCGGGTCGAGTGCGATTCGCCATGGCGTGCGCACCAGACGCCGAGGCATCCGCCACCTAGGCTCGAGCCGATGGCCACCCTTGATGCCCGGCGAATTGCCATCGGGGCCGATCACGCGGGGTTCGAGCTGAAAGGCCACCTCGTCGACTATCTCTCGGCTCTCGGGTACCGAGTTGAGGATCACGGCACGCACTCGACCGAGTCAACCGACTATCCGCACATTTGTGCCGGTGTCGGGCGTGCCGTTCGCGACGGACTCGCCGACGTCGGCATCGTTCTCGGAGGCAGCGGTCAGGGCGAGCAGATCGCGGCGAACAAGGTCCGCGGTGTGCGCGCAGCGCTGTGCAACGACGAGTGGCTTGCGCGGATGGCCCGCGAGCACAACGACGCAAACGTTTTGTCAATGGGGGGGCGGGTGGTCGACGCCGCAACCGCCGAACGCATCGTAACCATATTTCTCAATACGGCCTTCGAGGGAGGGCGTCACGCCAGGCGTGTAGCACAATTGGGGGACATCGAAGCCGAGGAGCGCTGATGCCATTCCCGTCCGAATCCCATCCCGACGTCGAGGTGTCGCGGCTCATTGCCGCCGAACGCGAACGGCAGATCACCGGGTTGCAACTCATTGCCAGCGAGAACTTCACGTCGCCGGCGGTGATGGCGGCGACGGGGTCGGTGCTCACGAACAAGTACGCCGAGGGTTATCCGGGCAAGCGTTACTACGGCGGCAACGCGATCATCGACGAGATCGAGGCGATCGCGATCGATCGCGTGAAGCAGCTGTTCGGCGCGGATCATGCCAACGTTCAACCCCACTCGGGGGCGAGCGCCAACATGGCGGTGTACCAGGCGTTGCTCGCACCCGGCGACTCCGTCCTCGGACTCAGCCTCGATCACGGTGGTCACCTCACGCACGGCAGCCCGGTGAACGCCAGCGGAATCTTCTACGACTTCGCGTCGTACAAAGTCGGCGCCACCGACGAGCGAATCGACTTCGACGAGGTGCGTCGCCTCGCCCTCGAGCGGCGACCGAAGCTCATCGTGGCGGGCACCACGTCGTATCCGCGGCGCATCGAACCCGAGCCGTTTCGCAAGATCGCCGACGAAGTCGGTGCAATGATGATGTTCGACATCGCCCACCTCGCGGGTTTGGTCGCCGGCGGTGCGCATCCCAATCCGGTGCCGTACGCCGACGTCGTCACTTTCACGACGCACAAGACGTTGCGCGGTCCGCGCGGCGGGTGCATCCTCGCCAAGTCGCAGTACGCGACGGCGATCGACAAGGCCGTGTTCCCCGGGCAGCAAGGTGGTCCGCTCGAGCACGTCGTTGCCGCAAAGGCGGTTGCCTTTCACGAGGCGCTGCAACCGGAGTTTTCGGCGTACGCGCACCAAATCGTGCGCAACGCGTCGGCACTTGCCGAGGCCCTGGCGACGCGCGGATTTCGCCTCGTGTCGGGCGGCACCGACACGCACATGATGGTCGTCGACCTGCGACCGTTCGACGCCGAGCTCACCGGCAAGGAGGCACAGCTCGTCCTCGATCGTGCGGGTATCACGTTGAACAAGAACACCGTTCCCAACGATCCACGTAGTCCGTTCGTCACGTCGGGTGTGCGTATCGGCACGCCGTCGGTAACGACGCAGGGCATGACCGAGGCGCAAATGCCGATCATTGCCGACTTCATCGTGACGACACTGAAGGGGCGCAACGACGATGCGATCGTCGCCGACGTACGCGCACAGGTCGCACGGTTGTGCGCGGACTTCCCGCCGTACAAAGACTGAAGTCACCCGCGCGACGATGACGGATCTCGGTTCCTACCTCATCGTCGGGCTCGTTGCCGGCGTCGTCACGGCCGTCGCGACACCGATCGTCACCCGCCAAGCGGTGTCGCGGGGATGGATGGCCACTCCGGACGAACGACGTGCCCATCCCTCGCCCACGCCGGACGTCGGCGGCGTCGCGATGTTCGCCGGAATCATCGCTGCGCTCGTCGTGGCTCGGTTCATCCCCGATTTCTCCGCGCTCTACCGCGACACGACCGAGGTGATCGGTGTCGTCATTGCCGTGACGATCATTTTTGCGTTGGGTCTTGCCGACGACATCCGTGAGGTGTCACCGCCGATGAAGGTGACGGGTGTCGTCGTCGCTGCGGTCGCACTCGTGTGGTTCGGGGTCACGATGTACCAGTTCCGGATTCCGTTCCTCGACGTTTTCGTGCTGTCCAACGACTGGGTCCCGCTCGTCACCGTGCTGTGGTTGCTCGGAATGACGCAGGCGATCAATCTCATCGACGGACTCGATGGCCTGGCTGCGGGCATCGTCGCCATCGCCGCCGGGTCGTTCTTCGTGTACAGCCGTTACCTGACGAACAACAATCTCCTCGTCGAACCGAATCTCGGTCCGCTCATCGCGATCATCGCCGTCGGCGTGTGCCTGGGGTTCCTGCCGTTCAATTTCAATCCCGCCCGAATCTTCATGGGCGACAGCGGCGCACTCCAACTCGGATTGTTGATGGCGGTTGCGACGAGCGTCGTCGGCGGCCGTGCCGACCCGGATACGCAAGCGGCAAACGGACAGACGTATTTCTTCCTCGCGCCGATCTTCATTTCGGTGCTCATTCTCGGCGTACCGCTCATCGACATGGCGTTCGCCATCATCCGGCGAACTGCCAGCGGCCGGTCATTTGCACAAGCGGACATGGGGCACCTGCATCACCGGCTCATTGCGCTCGGTCACGGTCCGCGGCGTGCCGTCGTCATTTTGTGGGCATGGACGGCCCTGTTGTCGGGTGTCGTGCTGTATTCGGCGCTCGTCGACACCGGTTCGGGGCTCGTCGTCTTCATCTTCTTTGCCGCCGCACTCAGCGTGTTCACGATCCTGCATCCGCGCATCGCGCAGCGGGATTGACGAAAGCGCGCAGCGTGGCGCACGAGTGCACGTGCGCGATTTGACGGGGCAACGAGCGTCGGAGTAAGTTGTGGTTCGTTTCACAAGCCCTCCGAGTTTCTCGGAACCGACGTTTGACAAAGGTGTCTGATTTCTGGTGATGTCCCGAGTAGTTGAGGCCCTGCGCCGCCCGCCGCGAGATGTCGCCGCCATTGCGGCAAACGACTCGATCTCGCGAGGGATGGAAATTGCCGGCACCGCTGCCGCATTTATCTTCATCGGTCTTTCGATCGATCGTGCACTGGGCACGACACCGTGGCTGATGCTCGTTTTTCTCTGTCTCGGCCTCGTCGGACAATTCATTAGGTCCTATTACGTGTATACGGCGGCGATGAGCATCCACGAAAGACACCGCGCCGAAATGAGTTGCTCACACGTGAGGGCGGAGCGGCCGTGACCGCGAACGAGAGCTTGTTGTTGATGCGCGATTCGGGACCCTCTCCCGAGGCCGAAATCACGCGAGACATCGTGAAGCACGGTCTCATCGTCGCACCGATCTTGGTTGCTGTGTCGTCCCTGCTGTGGGGATCCCGCGGTGCGTGGTCGAGCTTGTTCGGCTTGTTTCTCGTGCTGTGCAATTTCATGGTCGCTGCTGGACTCGTCGCATTTACCGCGCGAATTTCATTTGCATTGATGATGACGGTTTCCCTGGTCGGGTACTTGGGGCGACTCGGTCTTGTGGCACTTGCAGTAATGCTCGTTCGAGATCAATCATGGGTCGATCTGATGGCCCTGGGTCTCACCATCGTCGTTATGCATCTTGGCTTGTTGTTCTGGGAGATGCGTTACGTCTCCGCGTCCCCAGCGTTTCCCGGGCTGCGGCCAAAATCACCCGCAGGCAAGACTTCCAACGAAACCTCCATCTCGACAGAAAAGGTAAGTGCATGATGATCCCCGCGACCGTCGCATTCGAGTTCCCTCCGATCAACGTGTTACTGCGCTGGCAGGACGTCGCGCCGTCGATCAACAAGGTCGTTCTCATCGGCATTGCTGCTGCGATTATCGGCACGGGTATCTTTCTTGCTGCTGCCCGGAGGGATCCCAAGCAGGCACCCACCGGAGCACGGAACCTCGCTGAGGTGATCATTGAGTTCATCGAGAAGCAAATTGTTCTGCAAACCATGGGACCTAGCGGACTCGCCTGGACGCCGTTTCTGCTGTCAATGTTCCTTTTCATCTACCTCTGCAACGTTCCCGGAATTATTCCGTTCATCCAGATGCCTGCGACCGCCCGCATGGGATTGCCGGCGTTCATGGCACTCATGGTTTGGGTGGTGTACAACTTCACGGGAGTAAAGCACCAGGGACCCGTTGGTTACCTCAAGTCGGTTCTGTTTCCGCCCGGGGTACCGAAGGCGCTGTACGTGCTGGTGACACCCATTGAACTCATTTCCACTTTCGTCGTTCGACCCTTCTCGCTCGCGGTTCGACTCTTTGCCAACATGCTTGCCGGGCACTTGTTGCTCGTCATCTTTGCGCTTCTATCCGAGGCGTTGTTCCAGGCACGTGACCGCATCCTGATCCCGGTTGGTGTTCTGCCGTTCGCGGTGCTCTTGTTCCTCACGGCTTTCGAGGTGCTGGTCGCCTTTCTGCAGGCATACATCTTCACGACACTTACCGCCGTGTACATCAACATGGCCTCGCACGCCGAACACTGACCGATCAACCGAGTTCCAACCAACAACCAAGGAGAAACCAAGAATGGAAGCACTAGCAACAATTGCCCGTCTCGCTGCCGAAGCCGGTGACGGCCTCGTTGATCCAGCGGCGGCTAAAGCCACCGCCGCCGCGGCATCCGCAGGTTACGCATATGGACTCGCGGCCATCGGACCGGGAATCGGTATCGGAATCATCTTCGGGAAAGCAATCGAGTCAATGGCTCGTCAGCCGGAAGCTGCCGGAATGGTCCGCACCACGATGTTCCTCGGAGTGGCTTTCACCGAAGCGCTCGCGCTTATCGGATTCGTCGCGTTCATCTTGCTCAAGTTCGCCTGACCGAAAGTTGACCACGAGCATGCTCTTGTCCGCGATACGCCTTGCCGCCGAGGACCTGGGACCGAACCCCATTGCCCCCGAAAACAAGGAACTTCTCTGGGGTGCCGGAACTTTCTTGGTGTTCCTCTTCATCATGCGGGTATTTCTTGTTCCCAAGGTGAGAAGGGGCATGGAGTTGCGTTACGGGGCGATTCGGGAAGGGCACGAGAGCGCCGACGCCACCCGCGCCAGCGCACGTCGCGATGTCGCTGCGTACGAGGCGGCGCGCGCCGCCGTGCGCGCCGAGGCCGCGCAACGCCTCGAGGTGGCGCGTCAGACGCTCGACGCCGAGCGTCAGGCGCAGGTCGCCGCCGCCAACGCGCGCATCGCCGTGAAGCGTGCCGAGGCTGAGTCGGTTCTCGAATCGGCGCGTGCGGCGTCACGCAGCGACATCGCCGCCGCCGTCGGCGGTGTGGCGTCACGTGCCGCTCAGCTCGTCCTCGGAAAGGCTCTCGATGCGTCGATCATCAAGCGAGCAGTGGACGTAACCATGAGCGGAGGTGCATCGTGAACATGTACTCAATGCTCCTCGCCGCCGAGGATCCCACACAGTCGCATCATTGGTTGTTCCCCGAAATCGGCGAGATTATCTACGGCGGTCTCGCCTCGCTCGCCGTCTTCGTCGCGTTGTACAAGTTTGGTTGGCCGGCGGCGAAGAAGGCCCTCGAGGCGAGAACGGCGACGATCGCCAAGGAACTCGAGGATTCGGCGCAGGCGTTGCGCACCGCGGAGAACGATGCTGCGAGCATCCGCACCGCGTTGGGTGACGTTGCAGCGGAGCGCTCGCGCTTGCTCGCCGAAGCCGACGTGCAGGCCGAAGCGCTGCTGCGCGAAGGTCGCGCCCGCATCGCCGCCGAGGTTGCCGACATGGAAGCGCGCGCCGAGTCGGAAATCGGCGCTGCCCGTGCCCGCGGCTCCGACGAGTTGCGTGCGGAAATCTCGCGTCGCGCGGCCCGTGCCACGGTCGAGGCCGTGCGCGCCGCACTCGACGAGCGCACCCAGCAAGAACTCATCGACGGCTTCATCGCCAAGGTAGGTGCCGGCAAGTGAGCACGGAACGTATCGATGCATACGCCACGGCGCTGCTCGAGATTGCGCAGGCCGAGGGCAAGCTGGCCACGGTCGAAGACGAGCTCTTCCGCGCGGCACGCGCCGTCGAGTCGAACGAGTCGCTGCGCACGACGCTCGGTGATGCCACCATCCCCGCGGTGCGTCGCGCCCAGGTCGTCGAGCAGCTGCTCGGGGGCAAGGCGAACGACCTCACGGTGCAGTTGCTGTCGCTCATCGTCGGAGCGGGTCGCACGCGCGACCTGCCCGAAATCGTCGACGCCGTCGTCAAGCGTTCGTCGGGTTCACGAAACCTCGAAGTTGCCGAAGTTCGCTCGGCGATGCCATTGAGCGACGCCCAAGAGGCGAAGTTGGCTGATGCCCTCGCCCGTGCGACGGGCAAGAAGCTCAACGTCAAGGTCGTCGTCGACCCGACAGTCATCGGCGGACTCGTCGCCACGATCGGCGACGAGGTCATTGACGACACGATTCGCACCCGTCTCGACAACGTGAAGTCACGTCTCTAGGAATCCCCGAAAGGAATCATCATGTCGGATCTCACTCTTTCCGCAGGCGATATTGCCGCGGCGATCAGCAAGGGCCTCGAGGGCTACGTGCCTTCGGTCGAGGCGCGCACCGTCGGTCGCGTCACCGAGGTGGGCGACGGCATTGCCCGTGTCGCCGGCCTGCCCGATTGCGCGGTGAACGAGCTGCTCGAATTCGAGGACGGCACCGTCGGTCTCGCACTCAACCTCGACGAGGACTCGATCGGTGTCGTCGTGCTCGGTGAAGCAGACCGTATCGAAGAACAGCAGACCGTGAAGGCGACGGGTCGCATCTTGTCGGTTCCCGTCGGTGACGTGATGCTCGGCCGCGTGGTCAACGCGCTCGGTGAGCCGATCGACGGCAAGGGCGACATCGTCGGTGCGCAGTACCGCCGCGTCGAGGTGCAGGCACCCGGCATCATGGGTCGCAAGCCCGTGCACGAGCCGCTGCAGACCGGTATCAAGGCGATTGATGCAATGACCCCGATCGGTCGAGGTCAGCGCGAGCTCATCATCGGTGACCGCAAGACGGGTAAGACCACGGTGGCGATCGACACGATCATCAACCAAAAGGGTCTCGGCGTGAAGTGCATCTACGTCGCCGTTGGTCAGAAGGGTTCGACAGTTGCACAAACCGTCGAGACGCTGCGTCAGTACGGAGCGCTCGAGTACACGGTCGTCGTCGCCGCACCGGCATCCGATCCGGCACCGTTCAAGTACCTCGCCCCTTACGGCGGTTGCGCCATGGGTCAGCACTGGATGGAAAACGGTGAGCATGCGCTCATCGTGTACGACGACTTGTCGAAGCAGGCCGAGGCGTACCGTCAGATCTCGTTGCTCCTGCGCCGTCCGCCGGGTCGCGAGGCGTACCCCGGTGACGTCTTCTATCTGCACAGCCGGCTGCTCGAGCGTGCGGCGAAGTTGAGTGACGAGCGCGGCGCCGGTTCGCTCACCGCATTGCCGGTCATCGAGACGAAGGCCGGTGACGTGTCGGCGTACATTCCGACGAACGTCATTTCGATCACCGACGGCCAGGTGTACCTCCAGGACAGCCTCTTCAAGTCGGGCGTTCGTCCGGCCGTTGACGTGGGTATCTCGGTGAGCCGCGTCGGGGGTGCCGCACAGATCAAGGCAATGAAGAGCGTCTCGGGAACCCTGAAGCTCGACCTTGCGCAGTTCCGTGAGCTCGAGGCGTTTGCCACCTTCGGTTCGGAACTCGACGCCATCTCGAAGGCCCAGCTCGAGCGCGGTTACCGCCTCGTCGAGTTGCTCAAGCAGCCGTTGAACAGCCCGATGCCGGTCGAGGAACAGGTCGTGTCGATCTTCGCCGGAACGAAGGGCTACCTCGACGACCTGCCGGTCGCCGACGTGCGCCGCTTCGAGAGCGAGTTGCTCGCTCACATGCGTTCACGGCACTCGAGCACGCTCGCCGGTATCCGTCAGGATCCGAAGGCCGACGTGCCGAAGGATCTCGGCGACATCGTCGCTGCGTTCAAGAAGCAGTTCGTTGCGTCGTCGGCGGCTTCGACGGCAGTCGATCCGACGACCGTTGATGCCGGCGAACTCGGCGACGCCGCGAGCAAAAAGACCCTGGCGACGGAATAACACGGAACGACACGGGACAGCGGGAAACGGTAGATCACGATGGCTGGCGGTCAGGAGCGCATTCTTCGCGGACGGATTCGTTCCGTACAGGCGACGAAAAAGATCACGCGAGCGATGGAGCTCATTGCTGCATCGCGCATCGTGAAGGCCCAGCAACGTGTGCAGGCTGCCGTGCCGTACAGCGAACTCATCACCAACGTCGTGAAGGATCTCGCCGCCGCGGGCGCAGGTGCCGACTCGCCGTTCCTCAAGCCACGCGCCGAGTTGAAGCGCACCTGCTACGTGGCAATTGCAGCCGACCGCGGTCTGTGCGGCGGCTACAACGCCGGTGTGTTGCGGGCCACGGAGGGTGAAGTGAAAGCTGACGTGACGAAGGGTCGCGAATACGCAATCGTTCCCGTCGGACGCAAAGCGGAGAGTTACTTCCGTTTCCGTGGATACGCCATGAAGCGCGGTTTTTCCGGATTCTCCGATGCGCCCAAGTACGACTCGGCCAAGGAAATCGGCATGTACGTCACCGAGTTGTTCCTGGCGGGCGAGGTCGACCGCGTCGAACTGGTGTACACGCGATTCGTCTCTGCAGGATCGCAGGAAGTCGTGCGACGACCGCTCGTGCCGCTCGAGAGCGAAGTACTCGAGGGTGGCGACGCGCGTCCCGCCGGCGGCGGCAGCCAGTACGAGTTCGAACCCGACGCGGACGCAATTCTCGGATCGCTGTTGCCGCGCTACGTCGAAGCGCGCGTGTACGCCGCCCTGCTCAATGCGGCCGCAAGCGAGCACGCATTCCGCCAGCGGGCGATGAAGTCGGCAACCGACAACGCCGAAGAACTCATCAAGACCCTGTCGCGCACGATGAACCGTGCGCGCCAGGACTCGATCACCACCGAGATCATGGAGATCGTCGGTGGTGCCGAGGCGCTGAGCTCGGACAACTAAACGAACGATCACGAAGACGCATTTCAGGCAAGACGAAGACCTCAAAGGAGCAACGATGACAGCAACGATGAACTCCACGGATCGCAAGGACGGCCGCGTGGTCGCGATCGCCGGACCGGTGATCGACGTCGAATTCCCGCGCGGATACCTGCCCGAGCTCAACCAGGCGCTCGAGTTCACCGTCGAAGTCGACGGCAAGCCGAACGTCATCCTCGCCGAAGTCGCCCAGCAGCTCGGTCACAGCCGTGTCCGCGCGGTGTGCCTCAAGCCGACCGACGGTCTGCGCCGCGGAACTCTCGTGCGCGACACCGGTCGCGGTATCACGGTTCCGGTCGGCAACAAGACCCTCGGACACGTGTGGAACGTGTGGGGCGAGGTGCTCGACGGCAACAACGACGACTTCAAGGACGTCGAGCGTTGGGAAATCCATCGTCCCGCGCCGGCATTCGACACTCTCGAGCCGACGAAGCGCATGTTCGAAACCGGTATCAAGGTCATCGACTTGCTCACGCCGTACCTGGCCGGCGGAAAGATCGGTCTGTTCGGAGGCGCGGGCGTCGGCAAGACGGTGCTCATCACCGAGATGATCAACCGCGTTGCGTCGAAGCACGGTGGTGTGTCGGTGTTCGCCGGCGTCGGCGAGCGCACGCGCGAAGGAACCGACTTGCGACTGGAAATGGCCGAGTCCGGAGTGTTCGAAAAGGCTGCGCTCGTGTTCGGTCAGATGGACGAGCCGCCGGGAGTGCGTCTGCGCGTTGCATTGTCGGCGTTGACGATGGCCGAGTACTTCCGTGACGTGCAGAACCAGGACGTGTTGTTGTTCATCGACAACATCTTCCGCTTCGTGCAGGCCGGATCCGAGGTCTCGACGCTGCTCGGACGCATGCCGTCGGCGGTGGGTTACCAGCCGACGTTGGCCGACGAGATGGGTCAGTTGCAGGAGCGCATCACCTCGACGCGTGGTCGCTCGATCACGTCGCTGCAAGCCGTGTACGTGCCCGCCGACGACTACACCGACCCGGCGCCGTTCACCACGTTCACCTTCCTCGACGCAACGACCGAGTTGTCGCGCCAGATCGCCTCGCTGGGCATCTACCCTGCGGTCGATCCGCTGGCGTCAACGTCGACGATCCTGTCGCCGGAAGTCGTCGGTGACCGTCATTACGGCGTGGCCCGTCGCGTGCAGGAAATCCTCCAGCGCTACAAGGAGCTGCAGGACATCATCGCGATTCTCGGTCTCGACGAATTGTCGGAAGAGGATCGTCTCACCGTGTCGCGAGCCCGCAAGGTGCAGCGATTCCTCTCGCAGCCGTTCTACGTCGCCGAGGTGTTCACGGGCGTCAAGGGTGAGTACGTGCCGATAGCCGAGACGGTGGAGAGCTTCGAAGCCATCGTCAAGGGCGACCTCGACGAGGTGCCCGAGCAGGCGTTCCTCAACGTCGGTGGCGTCGAGCAGGTGTTGGCCAAGGCCAAGGCACTGCGCGAGGCTGCAGCCTGAGTTCGGTGACGAGACGAGTCGGGGAGCGCTGAATCGTGGCCAGTGACGCAACGATGCGAGTCGAGGTGGTGTCGCCCGAGCGGGTCCTGTTTTCAGGAGACGCCCGCCAGGTGATCACCCGAACCGAGTCGGGTGGAGAAATTGCGTTCCTGCCCGGGCACACGTCCTTTCTCGGAACGTTGCTCGAGAATCACACGAGGATTTATCTCGCCGACGGTCGCATTCAGCACGTTGCGATCCACGGAGGATTCGTCGAAGCGGCAACCGATCACGTGACGATCCTCAGCGACTCGGCCGAATTGGCCGAGGACATCGACGTGTTTCGTGCGCGACTCGCCAAGGAACGCGCCGAAACGGCGTTGCGCGGCGAACACGACGCCACCGTCGAAGCAGACCTGCGTCGGGCCCATGCCCGCCTTGCCGCCACCGGCGGACTGGCCTGACCACAGGGCGCGCAATGCGCCGACCCTTCACCGGGGCCCTCGTGACGGGGGCGTCAAGTGGCATCGGTGAGGCATTCGCCCGGCGCCTCGGCCGAGCCGGAATACCCACGACGATCGTTGCGCGACGCGGCGAACGACTCGACGATCTTGCTGCCGAGTATCCGAGTCTGCGTCCGCTCGCCGTCGATCTCACCACCGGTGACGGAATGCGCGCCGTCGAAGAACTCGTGGCGAGCGAACGAGACATCGATCTCGTCGTCAACAATGCCGGCTTCGGTACATCCGGACCTTTCCTCGACGCTGACCGAAACCGGCTCGAACGCGAGGTGTTGCTCAACGTCACTGCACTCACGCGGATCTCGCATGCCGCGGTGACGGCGATGAGTCTCCGCGGCCGGGGTTACGTGCTCAACGTTTCGAGTATCGCGTCGTTCCAACCCGGGCCGCATCTCGCCGTGTATGCGGCCACGAAGGCATACGTCACGAGCCTGTCCACCGCATTGCACGAGGAATTGCGCGGCTCGGGTGTGCGGGTGTGCGTTTTGTGCCCGGGGCTGACTCGCACCGAATTTCAGAGCGTGTCACGTCAGTCGGGTGCGCCGACCGAGTATCCCGAGTTCATGTGGATGACTGCGGATGCGGTGGCGCGCGCGGGCCTGCGTGCGGTGCGCAACGGTCGCGCGGTGTGCACCCCCGGTGCGGTGAACAAGGTCCTTGTCGCTGCCACCGATCTGATGCCGCGCGCTGTTGTGCAGCGGTTGTCGGGTGTGATGATGAAGATGCGCTGAGGAAAATCCGTCAACCGCGGGAAGCGGGCGGTGTCGTCAGCGGAATTCGTCGGACGAGTACTGGCCGAGCCGGTCGGCACGGTGCCGCGTCTCGATGAGTCGGATCGTGCCGCTGCGTGAGCGCATGACGATGCTCTGCGAGCTTGCGCCGTATTCGTCGTAGCGCACGCCACGCAGAAGATCGCCGTCGGTGACACCGGTGGCGGCAAAGAACGTGTCGTCGCCACGCACGAGATCCTCGGCGGTGAGAACGCGGGACATGTCGATGCCCTCCGCCTTTGCCAGTGCAATCTCGGCATCGTTGCGGGCCCACAGTCGACCTTGAATCTCGCCGCCGAGAGCCTTGATCGCCGCCGCCGCGGTCACACCTTCGGGTGTTCCGCCGATTCCGAGCAACGCATCGACGCCGGTGCCCGGCCATGCCGCGGCGATCGCACCGTAAATGTCGCCGTCGGAGATGAGCTTGATCCGACAGCCCGCCTCGCGAACCTCGGCGATGAGCGCATCGTGGCGCGGTCGTTCGAGAATGACCACGGTGACCTCGTGCAACGCCTTGTGCTTGGCCTTGGCGATGGCCGCGAGGTTGTCGGTGATCGAGCGACGGATGTCGATGACGTCACGCGCAGCCGGTCCGACGGCAATCTTCTCCATGTAGACGAACGGGCCCGGATTGAACATTGCACCGCGTTCGGCGACGGCGATGACCGCCATCGCGTTGCCGCGTCCGAGTGAGGTGAGTGTCGTCCCGTCGATTGGGTCGACGGCAACGTCCGTGACGGGCGCGTTGCCGTTGCCGACACGTTCGCCGTTGTACAGCATCGGCGCCTCGTCCTTTTCGCCTTCGCCAATGACGACGACACCGTCCATGTTCACCGTGTCGAGCAAGTTGCGCATCGCATCGACCGCGGCGCCGTCTGCTGCGTTCTTGTCGCCGCGACCAACCCAACGTGCGGCAGCGAGTGCCGCGGATTCGGTGACCCGCACCAGTTCCATGGCCAAGTTGCGGTCGGGTTTGTGCGACAGGGGCATCGCTCCCCAGAGTAATCCACCACTGCGTATGCGCCGAACGGGGTAGCGTGCGGCCCGTGAGCGACGATCGTGACGAATCGGCAATGACGGGCAGTTCCGGGCTCGACTCCCGATTCGACCTCGCTGAGTGGGGTGTCGACGAGCGTGTCGAACTTGTTGAGGCGCTCATCGCCGCGGGAATCCGCCACGACTGGGTGGGTGATGACTTGGTTGTGACCGCCGATGATGCCGAACGGGTCGAAGAGCTGCTCGACGGATTCGATGATGATGAAGACGGCGATGACGATGACGAAAATGTTGATGAAGACGGCGATGCGGAAGCCGAGGAGGAGTTCGACGTCGACGACTGGAGCGAGGCCGAACGCCACGAGTTCGGCGCGGTTCTCACCGCCCGTGGAATCGCCCACCGCTTCGACGATGACGCCCTCATCGTTGCCGCCGACGTCGCCGACACCGTCGAGGATTTGCTCGATGAGTTCGACTGACCCAACGAGGCATCGATAGCGTCTCGCGGGTGGGCGCGGCCGGGGCATCGTCGGACACGCCGCTTGCGGAAGTCGAGGTGTACCACTCGCGGGTGAGCGCCCCGACCCGACGACTCGCCCTCGGGCATTTGCATCTGCCCGTCGAACCCACCCCCGGGTTGGGGGGAATCCTTCTCGGGGGAATCGTCGCGTCGCATCTTGCCGACGTCGCCGAAGACGTGGTTCCCGACGTGCATCGATTGCTCACCCAGATCGAGCGCAACGAGCGTGTCGTTCAGCCGCGATTGCGTCACCGGTATCAAGTCGATCGCCACGGCTTGTCGCGCAGCGTGCACCGCCTCGTCGCCGACGGCAGCTCGATGCGCTACGACTTCGACGTGAAGGGATCCGGGCTGCAACAGGTGCTCGGTGCGTTGTACTGTCTCGAACGACTCGACGTCGTCACGCGCCGCGCGCTCGCCCCGGTTCTGCGGCGGGCGATGCGCTGGCGAGGTCCGTTCGACGCGAGTTTTCTCGCGTATCTCGCCGGAAGTGCGGCAACGTCGCTGTCGGCGATGGGTGATCCCCGTGCATGGGCGCTGGACATTCTCGGCTTTCCGCCCGGAACGGTGAGTCCGTCGCGTCGCGAGGTGCAGCGCCGCTACCGCGACGGTTTGCGCAACGTTCACCCCGACCACGGCGGCAAAGCCAGTGAGGCAAGCGAGGCAATCGAGCGACTCGGAGAAGCGCGCCGAGTTCTGCTCGGCATTTGATGTCGACGATTCACCGCGGGGGTGGCATGTCGAGCGGTGCCGCGCAGGTCATTCGCGGCGCAGTGTTGTTTCCCGGCGCCGGCAGTGGTGCGGACCATGCATCACTGCTCGCCATCGAAGCAGCCTTGCCCGGTCTGGTGGTTCGTCGCTGCGACTTCCCGTACCGCCGTGCGGGCCGGAAATTCCCCGATGGCGGTGAGGTGCTCGTTTCCTGCGTGCGCGACGCAGTGGCTGCACTCGCCGGCGACCTCGGATGTGCAACCGGTGAGCTCGTCATCGGTGGTCGATCAATGGGTGGGCGAATGTGCACGCTGGCGGCGGCGGGTTTTTCCGGTGCGCGCAACGAAATCGTCCCGACGTCGACACCGCTCGAGGTGGCGGGACTGCTGGCGGTGTCCTATCCGTTGCACCCACCCGGAAAACCGGACGTGCTGCGCGTCGCGCACTTCGGATTCGTGACGGTTCCGACGTTGTTCGTCTCCGGTACCCGGGATGATTTCGCCACGCCCGACGAGCTCGTTGCGTGGTCGGCACGAATGGCCGGTCCCGTCGAGCATCGGTGGATTCCCGACGCACGACACGAGTTGCGCAACCGCGACGCGGTCGTTGCCGCCATGTGCGCCGAGTGGGTGGCGGGGCTCGGTCGTTAGCGTCGTCCCGGTGCGCGGGGCGGGAACTCTCATCAACGTCGGTCTCGTCGTCTTCGGCAGCGTCATCGGCCTGGGCGCCGGACACCGGGTGCCCGAGCGGGCACGTACGACGCTGCTGCACGTCATCGGTCTCGTCACGATCGCCATCGGAGTGTCGGATGCGATCGACACCCACAACATGGTGTTTCCGCTCGTGGGCATGGCTGCCGGTGCGCTCATCGGCGAGGCGTTACGTCTCGAGGAGCGGGTCGCCGCCGTTGGCGGTTGGCTCGAGCGCCGAGTGTCGGCGCGACGACCCGACGCCGAATCGACCGATCAGCGAACGCGATTCGTCACCGGATTCGTCACCGCATCCGCCCTGTATTGCATCGGACCCCTGACGATCCTCGGTGCATTGCAGGACGCAAGCGGTGAGACCCCGCAGTTGTACATCATCAAGGGCTTGCTCGACGGTTTCGTGTCGATCATGTTCGCCGCCACCTACGGGATCGGTGTGGCGTTCAGTGCGCTGTCGGTGCTCGTCGTACAGGGATCGCTGACGATCGCCGGAGGGGCTCTCGATGCCGTGCTCGACGATCGAATGCGTCGCGAACTCTTCGCTGCCGGCGGTCTTGCGGTCATCGGAATCGGCTTCAACCTCCTCGGTGTGACGAAAATTCGTCTTGCGTCGCTGTTGCCCGGGCTCGTTCTCACCCCCGTGCTCGTCGCACTCTTCGCCCGGTAGGGGGCGCTTTCGCTACGGTACGAACGTGCTGCTTGCAACGTGGAATGTCAACTCCCTGATGGCGCGATCCGCGCGGGTGAACGAGTGGCTTGCCGACGTAGACCCCGACGTGCTGATGATCCAGGAAACGAAGATGGCCGACGCGGCGTTTCCCACCGCCGACTTCGCAGCTGCGGGCTACGAGTCGGTTCATTTCGGCGAGGGGCGCTGGAACGGTGTCGCCATCGTGTCCCGGGTCGGTCTCGAATCGCCGCTGGTGAACTTCGCCGAGGGCGAACCCGACGCGCAGGCGCGGATCGTCTCGGCGGTGTGCGGCGGTGTCACGGTGGTGTGCGTGTACGTTCCCAACGGTCGGGCCCTCGACGACGACCACTACCAGTACAAGTTGCAGTTCATGGCCCGCTTGCGCCGTCACGTTGCGGCGCTTGCGACTCCCGATGACGATGTGGTCGTCGGCGGCGATTTCAACATTGCCCCGACCGATGCCGACGTGTGGGATCCGGCCGCGCTCGCCGGTCAAACGCACGTGAGCGAAGCCGAACGCGACGCCCTCGTCGATCTGCAGGCGTGGGGCTTGCGTGATGTCGTGCGCGAACAGCACCCCGAATCCGGACTGTATTCGTGGTGGGACTACCGCAACGGTTCGTTCCATCGCGGCTGGGGGATGCGCATCGACTTGATGCTCGCGAGTGAGTCGGTGGCGTCCCGGTGCACGTGGTCGGCCATCGATCGCAACGCCCGCAAGGGGGAACAACCGAGCGACCATGCCCCCGTGCTCATCGAAATCGGACCGCGATGACCGAACCGGTGGTGGGCTTCGATGCCTTTGCGACGTTCCATCGTCCCCCCGACGATCTGTCGCCCCTCGAGGCCGAACTCGAGAAGCTGGCATCGTCCACGCGCGCTTTGCTCGCCGAAATCATCACGTCGGTGGCCGATCCCGCCGATATCGCGCGCGCCACGCAACTCGTCGCCGAGGCCGTGTCGCTGCTCGCAGGAGCGGCTCACCGCGAACCGCGCAACGTCGCCGACGAGGAAATGTCCCCGCGTACGAGTCAGTTCACGTTGCGCAGTCCGCTCGTTGGGCGGATCAACCCGATGTCGCCGCCGATGGACGTCGCCATTCAGGGATCGGGAATGGACGCCGAAATCGTCGGACGGGTGACCTATCCGATCCAGTTCGAAGGCCCTCCGGGCTGCGTCCACGGCGGATTTTTGGCGATGGCGTTCGACGAGTTGCTCGGTTACGCCCAAGCCGAGAGCGGCAACCCGGGTATGACGGCGCACATCGAGGTGGACTTCCGCGCACCGTCACCGCTCGGCACGGAACTCGTGTTTCGCGCGCGGTGCGACCGAGTCGAGGGGCGAAAGATTCACGTGTCGGCTGATCTGCACCACGGCGATCAGCTGTGCGCGCAGGCGCGAGCCATTTTCATCTCGATGCGTCCGGAAGTGTTCGAGCAGCTCATGGCGCTGCGAGAAGCGCGCCGCTCGGGCGCGGCCGACTGACGCAAGCAGGGTCTTTCGTCGAATTCGTCGACCACCAACTTGGTGGGTCGGTCAGGAGTTGGCGACGTCGTTGGTGCGGTACTTCGCTCCGCGAATGCCGATCGGTGCGGCAACGGTGAAACCGAGGACGTGGCGCTCTTCTTCGCTCTCGCCGCCCCAGTAGCCATACTCGCGATTGGTGCGGGCGAACTCACGACACTCCGTCGACACGAGGCACGAGTCGCACAACGACTTTGCCTTTGCTTCGCGGCGCGCCCGAGCTTGCGGTCGCTCTGCCTTCGGGGCGAAGAACAGGTACGTCTTGCCTTTGCAATTGGCGAACTGGGTCCAATCAATGAGCGAGCCGATCGGGCCGGCGATGTCGAGATCGTTGACGTCGGCGTCGATCCCGTCGGATCGGGGGGAACTGGCGGGACGTTCGATGAGTGACATCTCGGTTCTCCTGTTGCGTTGTCGTGGGGAAGTGGCACAGCCCCAGCCCGGGCATCTGGGAGGGGGGATTACCGGGCTGGGGGAGACTGTGCTCATATTTAACACTAAATGACCCATCCGAGTCTGTCAAGTGGTGTGTGATGCGGCGTTGGGCACACCCGCCCGTGGGGCAGCTACAGCAGTTCGGCGGCGAGGCTGGCGACCTCGCTGCGCTCGCATGCCGCCAGGGTGACGTGCCCGAAGCACGCCTGACCGGCAAATGCCTGGATGAGCACGGCGAGGGCATTGTTCGATTCACCCATGTACGGGGCGTCGATTTGGCTCGTATCGCCCGTGAACACGACTTTCGTGCCCTCGCCGATTCGGGTGAGAATCGTCTTCAGGGTCGTCGGTTCGAGGTTTTGCGCTTCGTCGACAACGACGAACTGACCCTGCAGTGAGCGACCGCGCAGGAAGGTGACGCTTTCCAGGGTGAGCTGGCCGCGGTGGGTGAGGTCGTCAATGAGGCTGCGTGCCGTTCGGCTCGAGCGTTCCTCGCCGAGCGCGACGATGGCGTCGTGAATCGCCGACATCCACGGATCGAGCTTCTCGTCCAGTCCGCCGGGGAGGAAGCCGACATCGGCGCGCCCGACGGGTACGAGCGGACGGTACACGGCAAGCCGTTCGTACACGCGACGCTCGACGACCTGTTCGAGGCCTGCGGCAATTGCGGCAACCGTCTTGCCGGTGCCGGCACGCCCGTCGAGGGCGATCACGGCGATATCCGGGTCGAGGAGCAACTCCAGAGCGAAACGTTGTTCCTTGTTGCGGGCCCGCAGCCCCCATGCGGTGGGTGTTTGGGTGTCGAGAACGTGAAGTTCGCCCCCGCTGCAGCGGGTGAGTGCCGACTGGGAGCCGTGTCGCAGGATCGCGAAGTTGTTGTCGTACAGCGCCTCGGCCCCCGGAACGTCGAGCTGGGCGACGCTGCCACCGCGGTACAAGTCGTCGAGCAGCTCGGCCCCGCATTCGAGGGTCACCCAGCCCATCGCCCGGTCCGACGGCGCGCCGGCCACGGGATGGTGTTCGTCGGCAGTGAGGCCGAGGTGGGCGGCCTTGATGCGCAACGCAGCGTCATTGGAAACGAGCGTCGTGTTGTCGCCGGAGGCATGGCTGAGTGCAGCACCGATGATGCGGTTGTCGGGAATCATCGGGTCGAGCCCGTGTTCGACGAGCACGTCGTGGGCAATTCCGTTCACCTGAATGTGCACCGTCGTTCCGCTGTGATCATCGGGCAGGGGAGTTGGTTCGGCCAACGATCCCCCTGCGCGACGGCGCAAATCCTCAATGTTTCTCAGCGCGCTGCGCGCCGCGCGGCCGACGTCGTCCATGCGTGACTTGAGACCGTCGAGTTCCTCGACGACGGTGAGTGGAATGATCACCGCACACCCGGGGAATGCACGCAGCGACGTGGGGTCGGCGATGAGCACCGAGGTGTCGAGAACTATGCACGTGCGCGCAACGATGCTACGTATCGACGGAGCGTCGTCAGTTGCCGCATCGTGTTGCGATGCGACTGAAGCGTCAACGATTCGCAGTGGCTGTGGAGACAACGTTCGTCAGCATGGCACCGGGTACCGCAGCGATGGTGGATGCCCGACAAAAAATGAATTTCGGCGGTGAATTTTTGCGATTTTCCAAATTTTTTTCCGAATTTTTTCGAAGGGTGCGCGCAGGGTGCGATATCCCCCGTGTGCGACCCGCTTTCCGGCGTGCAACGTGCGCCAATCGACGGTTCACGATGTCCGACAAAATGACTTTTCCGTAGTGGTGGTCGGGTTGCACGTTGCTGTACGGAATCAGCGGAAACCTCACGAATCCTTTGTGGCACAAGGGTTTGCGCGCGGTAGGCGGCGGCGTTGCGATCGCGTCGACTAACCGCCGCATATGTGGACGCTGCACGGTGTCCGACAAATTGCACGACTCGGCAGTCTCGGCATGCTTCGTGGGTGTGCGACGCGTCGGCGGCGACGACGACGTCATGTCGGCGTGTCGCTACGTGGTGAATGCTTGCATTGCTGCGTTGCGTCCGATCAGATTGATGTTCACGGAACTCCGATTCCGAGAAAGCAAGGAAAGAAAATGACCAAGCAGGAACTCATCGACGCAGTGTCAGAGAAGGCTGGTGTTTCGAAGGCCGATGCCGATCGAACCATCCAGGCGTTCTTCGATCTGGTAGTGGCTTCTGCGAAGAAGGGCGACAAGGTGTCATGGCCGGGCTTCGGTTCGTTCAGCACATCAGGTCGCAAGGCGCGAGTTGGACGTAACCCGCAAACGGGTGAAGCAGTCCAAATCGCGGCTTCCACCGCGATGAAGTTCAGCCCCAGCTCCACGCTGAAGGCCGAACTCAATCCAAACCGCAAGTAATAACAACACTCCAAGGAGAAACAGAAATGGCTGCAAAGAAGCGCAAGAAGGCCGCCAAGAAGGCGACCAAGAAGGCCCCTAAGAAGGCTGCAAAGAAGGCCCCGAAGAAGGCCGCGAAGAAGGGCAAGAAGGCTG
>JBMTET010000021.1:0-23748 GCA_049433365.1 Ilumatobacteraceae bacterium
CCCGTGCCGCCACCTTGAAAGGGTGGTGTCCTAGGCCACTAGACGATGGGGGCAGGAATTCGTGCCCTTGGAAGAGCAAGTGGACTCTATCAGCGCCCTGTCGGGCCGGCACTCAGAACTTCCAGCGTGTGGCCGAGCGCCCAACCGAGAAAGGCGTACAGCCGACGGTGGTCGCGCAACGGATCCTCACCGGTGTCGTCGTGACCGGGTTCGCTGTGTTCGTCCCCGTCGGAACCGTCGTCGAGTGGGTCATTTTCGCTGACGTCGAGAATCGTGCCGAGGACGAGTCGGGTGGCATTCAGCGCTCGCATGAGCACATCGACATCGTCGAAGCCGAGTGCGTCGTTGCGCTTGAGCAGGTCGACGGTCGTCGTGACGGACGCGAGATGGGACGCGGCGAGGTCGTCGCGCATCAGACGTTGGTACTCCTCGTCGGCTCGTGCGTCGGAGTGGTACGCGGTGGGGAAGAGACGTTTTACGTGGTCGCCGTGTCCGGCGGCGATTTCGTCGCGCAACTCCCCGAGCACGGTGGCGAGCACGTCGCGGCTCGTGTCGTCGAGGATGATGCGGTATCCGTCACCGGACCGTTCGATCACGCGTCATCCTTTTGCATCGTTGCCCACAGACCGTGTTCGTGGAGGCGATGGACGTCGAGTTCGGCCCGTTCGCGCGAACCACTCGACACGACCGCACGACCTTTTTCATGCACGTCGAGCATGAGAGCGGTCGCCTTTTCCAGCGAATAGCCGAACAACTTCTGAAATACCCAGGTGACGTACGACATGAGGTTGATCGGATCGTTCCAGACGATGACGACCCACGGTGTGTCGGCATCCGTGTTGGACGCGGTCGTCTCACCTGGCAGCACCTCGGTGCGATTCGTGAACGTGTGCGATGCGACCACGGATCCATTGTGCCGTCGTCACCCTCGTAGCCTTTCGGCGTGGTACTCGGACGTCGACCGCTGGTCCCTTCGCGACTCGGTCGCCGAGCGTTCACGCACACCGGCACCGGGGCTCCGCGCTCGACGATCGGTGCTTTCGTGGCACTCACCAAACCGCGGATCATCGAGTTGCTCCTCATCACGACGGTGCCGACGATGGTGCTGGCCGCGGGTCGATGGCCGTCGACGTGGCTCGTCGTGTGGACGGTGGTCGGCGGTGCTCTCGCCGCCGGTGGTGCGAACGCGTTGAACATGTACGTCGACCGTGACATCGACGCGCTCATGGAACGCACCAGACACCGACCACTCGTCACCGGGATGGTCAGCCCGCGCGCGGCAGTGGTGTTTGCCGTGCTGCTCGAGATCGCGGCATTCGTCGTGCTGTACCTGTCGTCGAATCTGCTCGCCGCAGTTCTCGCATTGTCGGCGACGGCGTTCTACATCGGTATCTACACGCTGTGGTTGAAGCGCACGTCGCGCCAGAACATCGTCATCGGCGGAGCCGCCGGTGCGGTCCCCGTTCTCGTCGGGTGGGCCGCGGTCACCGGGCGACTCGATTGGGCGCCGGTGGTGCTCTTTCTCTTCATCTTCTTTTGGACCCCACCCCACTTTTGGGCGCTCGCCATCCGCCATGTTGACGACTATCGGGCGGCATCGGTTCCGATGTTGCCCGTCGTCGTCAGCCTGTCGCGCACGGTGCGCACGATGGGCGTGTACACCCTCGTCGTGTGCGCAACGTCGGTGGTGCTCATTCCGATTGCCGACATGGGTGTCATTTACACGGTGAGCGCCGTACTCCTCGGGATCGCCTTCATCGTCGTCACGTTTCGCTTGGGCGACCAACCGACACCGGCCGCGGCGATGCGCGTATTCAGTTATTCCATTTCGTACGTGACGCTCATCGGAGCGGCAATCACCGTCGACGTGCTCGTGCGCTAGTTCGCCACCGTCGATCGGCGCGGAAGTACGGCCGATCGGGCGGATCTGAGTAGCCTTGCCGGTGATCATGTCTGTCGTCGACGCTTCTTCTGTGCCTCGTTCCGTCGCCGACGAGTCGTCTGCCGTGGCCCGCGTCGCTGCGTGGTTCACCGTTGCGGATCACGCTCGTCTCGGGCGCCTGTATCTCTCGCTCACGGGGCTGTGGCTGCTCGTCGCCGCGGTTCTCGGTGCGCTGCTCGGGTTGGAACGCATGGATTCCGGGTCGGCACTCGTCGATGCCGGGGCGCACGTTCAGCTGTTCGCATTGCACCAGTACGCCGTCGTCATCGGTGTGGCGGCGCCACTGTTCCTCGGCGTTGCATTGCTCGTTGTGCCGTCATTGCTCGGCGCGTCGACGGTCTCGTTCGTGCGCCTCGCAGCTTTTGGTTTCTGGCTGTGGACGGCGGGCAGCGCGCTCGTCGTTGCAGCGATGCTGATGAACGGCGGACCGGGCGGTGGTGATGCCGACGGCGTCGAGTTGTACCTGCTCGGCCTTGGCACGGCGATCGTCGGCGTGCTGTGCACCGCGGTGTCGCTCGCAGCAACCGTCATTGCGCGTCGCAACGGTGCCTCGCTTGATTCGGTGTCGGTGTTCGTTTTTTCGGTTCTCGTCGGTGCCACGGGTCTCGTGCTCACGATGCCCGTCGCGCTCGGCACGATCATCTACCTCTGGGTCGACTTCGCCAATGCGCGGGTCGCATTCGGTGGTACGGGTCTCATGGCGTCGTGGTTGGCGTGGCTCTTTGACCAGCCACAGTCGCTGTTGTTCGTCGCCCCGGCGCTCGGTGTTCTCGGCCACCTCGGTGCGGTTGCCGGTCGCGTCCGCCAGCCGCTGCGCGGCGGGGTGCTCGTCGGAATCGGGCTTGCAGCCGTCGCCGTCGTCTCGTCGGTCACCCAGCGAAGCCACGTCTTTGCCGTCGGCGATACACCCGTCGACACGCTCGGCTCCCTGGTGCCGTACGCATTGTTCCATCTGCTGCCGTTGCTCGCCCCACTCATCGTCGTGGCACTCGCATTGCTCGCATTGAAGGCGGGCTCACCCCGACTCGTCGCCCCGTTCGTTCCCGCGTTCCTCGGCGTCGGCATGATCCTCACGGGTCTCGTCGGAACGGCGGTGCAGATGCTCGGTGCCACCGATCTCGCCGGCACGGTTTTCGGCGAGGCAGCCCTGATGTACGTCGTGTACGGCGGTGCTCTCGGTGCCTTTGCTGCGTTGTCGTACTGGTCGACGGCGATCTGGCGCCGTGTGTTGCCCACGGGAGCGGTCATCGCCGTGTCGTTGCTCGGGTTCCTGGCCACCGTGTTGTCGGCACTTCCGCATTACGTCGCCGGATTTCTCGGTCAGCCCGCCGCGCGGGCCGGTGGTTTCGACGATGCGGGTGTGCGCGGCGTGTTGAACACGATCGCCGCGCTCGGACATCTCGCCATGGCCGCAGCCGTGCTCGGTGCCGTCGCGGTCGTTGCACGGGCATGCGCTCGAGGCGCCGAAACGACGGCGAATCCCTATGACGCGCCGGAGGTGACGCAATGACCGCGCCCGCACTTACCGCCGGTCCGGTGCGCCGCCGCAGTTCGGTGTTCGTTGCCACCGCGTTCGCCGCGGCCGGCGCCACCGCACTCATCGGCAGCATGCTCGCGATGTGGCTCGACTTCCGCGCCAAGGCGCCGCTGCGCGAGTCGAGTGACGGCTCGAAGATGATCAAGGACTGGTTGAAGGCCGACGTTGCGGTGCCCGAGGTTGCGTCGAACACGATGATGATCACCTTCGTTGCCGTGTGCATCATGGCGCAGTGGGCGGTGTACGCGGCCCGCCGCGCCGACCGTTCGCATGCGATTCTCGCGCTGTCGATCACCGCGGCAATCGGTCTCGCCCTCGTCAACGCCCAGGTTGCGTTGTACCTGCAGATGGGACTCGTGTTGCGCAACGATGCGTACGAAACGCTGTTCTACGCCGTCACCGGCACGATGCTCGCCCTCATCGCCTCGGGAGTCGTCTACTCGGTCGTGGCACTGTTCCGCGTATGGGCCGGACGTCTGAGCGATCACGACGTTCTCGCAGCACACGCTCTTTATTGGTACGCACTCAGCGGGATGTTCCTCGCCGTGTGGTTCGTGGTGTACGTACAGAAGTAGGTCGATCGATGATTCGCACGGGCTCCAAGTTCTTCATCGGTCTCGCGGCGCTCAACGCCGTCAGCCTCCTCGTGTATCTGCTCTTCGTCGAGCGTCTTGCCATCGGCGGTGTGGCGTTGAGCATCGTGTTCGCCGCGGTGTCGGGTCTGTCCGCCGTCGCAATCATCGTGCGGGACGGCGACGAAGAAGCCCAGCCGACCGATGTGGCACTCGTCGGATCGAGCATGTGGCCCCTCGTCACCGTCGTCGGTGTCGTCCTGCTCGCCCTCGGGCTCATCATGAACGCCACGGTGTTCGTCCTCGGCGTCGTTGTCGTGCTCGCCGGGCTGGCCGAGTGGGCCGTTCAGGCGTGGAGCGAGTCGGCCTCCGACGACCCGGCGCACAACACTCTCGCCCGCAAGCGGATCGCCAACCCGATCGAGTTCCCCGTGCTCGCCACACTCGGCGTCGGAGTGATCATCTTCTCGTTCTCCCGGATCATGCTTGCCGTGTCGAAGAGCGCGGGTGCAATCCTGTTCATGGTTCTCGGTGCGGTCGTACTCGTCGGCGGCACGTTGTTTGCCGTGCGACCGGGTCTGAAGAAGTCGCTCGTTGCCGGTCTGTGCACGCTCGCCACGCTGGGCATCGTTGCCGGTGGAGTCGCCGGCGCCGGTGCGGGTCTGCGGCCCGACCTCGCCGAAGCCGCCGCAGAGGGTCACTACCTGCATCGCGAATGCGGTCCGGAGCGTTCGAAGTACTTCGACAAGTTGGAAATGCGCACGTTGTCACTGCGTTCGAACGCCGTTGCCACCATCGAGTTGCGCAACGGCACGCTGACCGCATTCGAGCACGGCCTGCAGGTGCCGCTGAAGAGCATCACCGTCGCGCGCTCCAACCCGGTCAACGTCATCTTCCGCAATTTCGACGAAGGTGAGTTCCGACTCGTTGCCACGCAGGGCAAGGTTGACGAGGATGCCGAGACGAAAACCGAGGAGTTGTGCACGCAGCTCATCCCCGAGGGAGCCGAACAGTCGCTCACCCTCACGTATGCCAAGCCGTCGATTGAACGCGGACCGTTTTTCCTGACCGTCGCCGGTCTTGCCGGCCAGTCCATCGAGGTATTCGTACCGTGAAGAAGCTCACGTCACTGCCCCGCACATTTGCCCGTTTGGGTGCGCTGCTCACCGGCGTAGTCGTCACCGCGTCGTGCGCCCGCAACGCCCCGCAGGACACATGGGCGCCGAAGGGCCCCAATGCACAGATGATCGACGACCTGCAGAAGCCGGTGTTCGCAACGGCCGGTGTCGTCGGCCTCATCGTTATCTTGGCGGTGGGCTGGGTGCTGTGGCGTTACAAGGACCGTGGCCAGCCGATTCCCGAGCAGACGCACGGCAACCCCGTCGTCGAAATCACGCTGACGATCATTCCGGCGCTGATTCTCGCGGTCATCGGCGTGTTCACCGTGCGCGTCGTGTTCGATCTGGCAAAGACCGACGACACGGAGATGATCATCAACGTCACTGGTCAGCAGTGGTGGTGGGAGTACGACTATCCGGTACAGAACGAATTCGGCATCACCCAGCCGATCGTGACGAGCGGACAGCTCGTGTTCCCGGCGGGAACCAAGGTGTTGCTGCGAGAGACCAGTCGCGACGTCATCCACTCGTATTGGATTCCCGCGCTCAACGGCAAGCGCGATGCGGTGCCCGGACGAATCCACACGCTGCGGCTCGAAGCGAACGAGCCGGGAATTTATGCCGGTCAGTGCACCGAGTTCTGCGGACTGTCCCATGCAAACATGCGTATGGAAGCCATTGCGTTGAGCAAGGAAGATTTCGCCAAATGGGTGGCCAACCAGCAGGCCCCGTACGTGTCACCGGCTGACGGAACGCTCGCCAAGGAAGGTGAGGGCGTGTTCCTCAACCAGTGCGTGCGGTGCCACCAGGTCGACGGTCTGCAGCGTCCCGATGGCACGCTCGCAATTGCCGCCCCCGATGAAAACGTTTGGTCTGGTGCCGCTCCGAATCTCACGAAGTTGATGACCCGCAACACGTTTGCCGGGGCGATGTTCGACATGCTCACGCCCGCGTGCCGCCCCGGAGTCTGGAACGCCTCCAGTGACACCTTCGGTGAGAAGTATCTTGCCGGTGTCGGCGAAGAATGCCTCAACGTCAACGACATGCGGGCCTGGTTGCGCAACGCGCCTGAAGTGAAGCCGATGTACGCCAACCCGGCGCAACTCGACATCACCAACGGCAAGGTACGCGGCATGCCCAACCTCGGGTTGTCCGAGGCCGACATCGACAAACTCGTCGCGTATTTGCTCACCCTCAAGTAGGAAGTGAAAGGGAACCATGGCCATCATCGAACGCCCCGCTCCGGGAACGGTCACGACCCCGGCCCTTCTGCCCGGCGCAGGTGAGATCACCCCGTCGCGCACCTTCGGCGCACTGAAGCGCCCCGTCGCCTCCACCGGATGGAAGTCTTGGGTCTTCACGGTCGACCACAAGAAGCTCGGCATCATGTACGGCGCTCTCGCGATGTTCTTCTTCATCGTTGGTGGAGTCGAAGCGTTGCTCATCCGGCTCCAGTTGGCCGCCCCCGACGGCAAGGTGCTCAACGCCGACCTGTACAACCAGATGTTCACGATGCACGCCACGACGATGGTGTTCCTCTTCGTCATGCCGATGGCATCGGCGTTTGCCAACTATTTCATCCCGCTGCAAATCGGTGCGCGCGACGTCGCATTCCCGCGAATCAACGCCTTCGGCTTTTGGTGTCTGCTTGCCGGCGGAATCATCATCAACCTCTCGTGGTTCCTCGGCGGTGCTGCCGACGGTGGTTGGTTCATGTACGCCCCCAACTCAGGTCCGGTCTTCTCGCCGTCGCACGGCGTCGACTTCTGGGCTCTCGGTCTGCAGATCACCGGAATCGCGTCGCTCACCGGTGCAATCAACCTCATTGTCACCGTGCTGAACATGCGTGCGCCGGGCATGTCGCTGATGAAGATTCCGATCTTCACGTGGATGGTCACCGTCGTGCAGTTCCTGCTGCTCTTTGCGATGCCGGTCATCACCGTGGCGTTGTTCCTGCTGATGTTCCAGAGATTGTTCGGCGCGCAGTTTTTCGACGTTGCCGCCGGAGCTGACCCGTTGTTGTGGCAGCACTTGTTCTGGATCTTCGGCCACCCCGAGGTGTACATCCTCGTGTTGCCGTCGTTCGGCATCATCTCCGAGGTGTTGCCGGTGTTCAGCCGCAAGCCGCTGTTCGGGTATCCGTTCGTCGTGTTCTCCGGCGCCGCGATCGGATTCGTCGGCTGGGGTGTGTGGGCCCACCACATGTTCGCCTCCGGTCTCGGTCCCGTGTCGGTTGCGGTCTTCTCCGTCGCCACGATGGCCATCGCCATTCCGACGGGCGTGAAGATCATCAACTGGACACTCACCATGTGGGGCGGCAAGCTGGTGTTCACGACGGCAATGAAGTACGCCGTGGGTCTCGTCTTTTTGTTCACGTTCGGCGGTTTGTCGGGCGTCACCCACTCGGTCGCTCCGTCGGACACGCAGCAGACCGACACCTACTACATCGTCGCCCACTTCCACTACGTGTTGTTCGGTGGTGCGATCCTCGGTCTATTTTCCGGTTTCTATTACTGGTGGCCGAAGGTGTTCGGAAAGATGCTCTCCGAGCGTCTCGGGTCGTGGAACTTCTGGCTGACGATCATCGGCATGAACCTCACGTTCGGCCCGATGCACATCCTCGGTTTGCAGGGTCAGCCGCGCCGTATGTACGTCTGGACCGAGGCTCGCGCAGGAGAAGGCTTCTTCAACCTCGCGTTCTGGAACCTCGTCGCCACCGTCGGATCGTTCATCCTCGGCATCGGAGTCCTGTTGTTCTTGGTGAACATCTGGGTGACGGCGCGCAAGAACGAGCGCGCTCCGCTCGACCCGTGGAACGCCCGCAGCCTCGAGTGGATGACCTCGAACCCGCCGAAGGAACACAACTTCGACGCGATTCCGCACGTCGAGCACCTCGACGAGTTCTTCCACCGCAAGTACGAAGAAGACGCTTCAACGCACTCGATGAAGCAGGTGTCCACCGCCGAGCAGGTTCTCGCCGATCTCGAGAAGAACCCCGACAAGGACATCCACATGCCGTCGCCGTCGTACTGGCCGATCGTGCTCGCGTTCTCGCTCATCCCGATCGCACTCGGCCTCATCTACTCGATCCCGGTTGCCGTCGTTGGTGCAGCAGTACTGCTGTACGCGATGTACGGCTGGTCGCTCGAGCCTTCGGTCGCCGAGGAATCGGATTTCGAACCCGGCGAACACGCCCACAGCAACGGAGCCCACCATGGCTGATACCGCCCACGCCCCGCACACTTCCACGGGGTTGTCCAACGTCAAGTTGGGCATGTGGATGTTCCTCGGTTCCGAGTGCCTCCTGTTCGGCGGTCTCATCTCGACGTACCTGTTGTACCGCGGTCGCGTGTCGAACGGTCCGACCCCGTCGCAGATCTTCGACATCCCGTTCACTTCGGTGAGCAGCTTCATCCTGCTGATGAGCTCGCTGACGATGGTGCTCGCCGTTCAGGCGGCGGCGAAGAAGGATGATCGCGGCACGAACTTGTGGCTCGTGGTTACCGCGGTGCTCGGTGCCACTTTCGTCGGTGGCCAGGTGTACGAGTTCACGGCGTTCTACAACGAGGGTCTCGGATTCTCGACGAGCCTGTTCGGATCGAGCTTCTACACCCTCACCGGTTTCCACGGCGTCCACGTCACCGTGGGCATCATCATGTTGCTCGCCTTGGTGGCGATCAACAAGCGCAGCAAGGTGCCGGGCAGCAAGTCGGAAACCGTCGAAATGCTGGGTTTGTACTGGCACTTCGTTGACGTCGTCTGGATCATCATCTTCACCCTCGTCTACCTGATTCCGGTCTGATCATGAGCACCGACACCCACGCCCATACCGAGTCGGCAGACCATGCAGAGCATGGTCTGAGCACGCGCGGCTACGTCAACATCGCGATCATCCTCGCCGTCATCACGGCGCTCGAAGTGGCGACGTACTACGTCGATTTCGGTCCGTTCTTCCTGCCGTCGCTGATCATCATGATGGTGGCGAAGTTCGTCATCGTCGTCAGCTACTTCATGCACCTGAAGTTCGACAACAAGATCTTCAGTTTCTTGTTCTACTCGGGGCTGTTCCTGGCGATCGGCGTCTACGTGGCGTTCCTCGCAACCTTCCACTTCTTCATCCGTTAGGGCTGCGACATGGTCCTCGCCGAGGCCGCCAACCCGCTCCTTGATCCGTGGCGTTTCCAGAGCCACTTCGAGGTGTGGCTGCTCGTGGCGTTCCTCATCGGCGCCCGGGTGTATGCGTTGCGCGTGATCGGCCCGCATGCGACGTACCACCGTCGCGGCGAACCGGTCGTCACCGCCCGGCAGAACAAGTTCTTTGCCGCGGCGATTGCCGTGCTGTGGATCTCGTCCGACTGGCCGATCCACGACATCGCCGAGGAGTACCTCTACTCGGTGCACATGTTCCAGCACATGGCCCTGTCGTATTTCCTGCCGCCGCTGGCTCTCATGGCCACCCCCGCGTGGTTGTTTCGGGCGTTGTTCGACACCCCCGTTGCCGGTCGCGTGGTGCGCTGGTTCTCGCAACCCGTCGTCGCCGGTGTGCTGTACAACGCGGTCGTGCTGATCACCCACATCCCGGCACTCGTCAACCGGAGCGCCAGCAACGGTCCGTTGCACTATTTCCTGCACGTTCTCGTTGTGACGTCGTCGTTGTTGATGTGGATCCCCGTGGTCTCACCCGAGCCGTCGCTGCGCATCGGATACATCGGTCGGATGATCTATCTGTTTCTCATGTCGGTCGTGCCGACGATCCCTGCTGCTTGGTTGACCTTTGCGGAAGGTGCGGTGTACAAGCACTACGACATGGCAATTCGCGTCTGGGGATTGTCTGTGACCGTCGATCAACAGATTGCCGGTGCGATCATGAAAACCGGCGGAACGATCTTTCTGTGGAGCATCATCGTCTTTCTGTGGTTCCGGAGGTTCACGGCGCAGTTCGACGGCGAGCAGACGTACCGCCGCACGAGCGAACCGCTCACCTACGACGACGTCACTCGGGCATTCGAGCAGGTTCCGCCGATCAAGGAAGACGACGCACCGCATCGCTGACACGTCGTATCGTCAACGACTCGCATCGTTGACAACCTGCGTCACGGACATCCCGTATCACTGACAACCTGTGCTACTGATGAGCACGTGCCGCAGCGGGTGGTTACGCGGTTGCTTCGAAACGGAATGCCCGTGCCGCGATGAGCGGCAACACGATCGCCCAGCCACCGAGGACGAGCCACGGTTGCACCGTGCCGCCGCCGGCCAATGCGCCGGTGATTGTCGATGACAACGCCCCCGTTGGGGCGAGATTGGCAAACGTCGCCAGCGGACCCGGAAGGTCGTCCGGCGGGATGACGACGCCACCGGCAACGATGAGCACGAGGTACAGGCCGTTCTGTGCAGCCAGGTTCACCTCGGCACGGAGGCGTCCGGCAAGGGTGAGTCCGAGTCCGCCACAGGCGAGCGAGCCGAGTGCTATCGCCGGAACGAGACTGACGAGCGCGCCCGGTCCGGCCGTCGTGCGCCAACCAAGCGTGGCGGCGACTGCCAGAAGCACCGTGCATTGAACGCTCTGCACGATGATGACGGCAAGGATCTTTGCCGCTACGAGTCGTTGTCTGCCGAGCGGTGTTGCCCCGAGTCGCTTGAGGACGTGATACGAGCGGTCGAACCCGGTGGAGATGCCGAGGCTGACCATTGCCGATGAAACGACGGCCAGGGTGAGAACCGATGCGGTGAGTGAAGCGATGCCCGACGTACCCGGGAGCACGTCGACGTTGCCGAAAAACACGAGGACGAACAGCGGAATGACCATGACGAGGAGCAGCTGTTCGTAGTTGCGCAAAATTTGCAGCAGTTCCATGCGGGTCTGCAGACGAACGAGCCTCATCGGGTCACCTCGCGGAAAGCGTCTTCAAGCGAGCGACCATCACGGCACAACGTGTCGCGCGGTGCGTCGGCAACGACCGATCCGTCGTGCAGGATGACGACGTGGTGCGCCACGCGCTGCACTTCGTCGAGGTCGTGCGATGCGAGCACCACCGCACAACCCCGCTCGGTGAGTTCGCGCAAAATGTCACGCACCATTTCGCGGCCGTCGAGATCGACTCCGGCCGTCGGCTCGTCGAGGAACGCCACCTCGGGAGCGGCGGCGAGGGCCAGTGCAAGTGATAGACGCTGACGTTCGCCCCCCGACAGCCGTCGCCATGTGTGTTGGCGGCGCGCGTCGAGACCGACCCGCCGCAGTACCGAATCGGCATCGACTCCCCGGTTGTACAGACGGCAATAGTGGTGCACGAGGCTGCCGACTCGTGCACCGGGGCCGATGCCACCGTCTTGAAGCATGACACCGACCCGATCGGCCACGGCGAGGCGGTCGCGGATCGGATCGTGCCCGAGCACCCGGATCGTGCCCGACGCGGGTCGACGCAGTCCTTCGCAACATTCGATCGTCGACGTCTTGCCGGCACCGTTGCGACCGAGCAACGCGGTCACTTCACCGTGTCGGGCGCGCAGTGATACGCCACGAACCGCCTCGGTGGTGCCGTAGCGAACGACGAGGGAGTCGATTTCCACCGCGTCGTGTGCCGTCGTCACAACGGAAACGATACGAGACCGGAGGTGTCACAACGAGCAGCGAAGCACCCCGCAGTAGCCTGTGTATTCGTGATCGACGTCAAGTTGCTGCGTTCGCAGCCCGATGTCGTTCGTGCCGCAATGGCCCGGCGTGCGAAGCCCGAACTTCTCGAACAGCTCGACGAAGCGATCCGCCTCGACGGTCGCCTGCGTGAACTCACCGCCGAACGCGACAGTCTGCGCGCCTCGGTGAACGAGTTGTCACAAAAAGTCGGTGCAGCGCGCCGCACCGGTGACACGGCGACGGCCGAACAGTTGACGGCCGAATCACGCCGCCACGGGGAGCGGGAAAAGGCGATCGACGCCGACACCGCCGCGGTCGAAGCCACCCTGCACGACCTCTTGTTGCGCATCCCCAACGTCCCCCACGGCGACGTCGTTGACGGACGATCCGATGCCGACAACCCCGTCGTCGACGGACCGCACCTCCTTCCCGCTACGTTCGCCGAGCACCAACGAGTGCCTCACTGGGAAACCGGCCGTGAGCTCGGAATTCTCGATTCGGAGCGTGCCACGAAAATTTCGGGGGCGATGTTCACGATGCAACGCGGCGCCGGAGCCACGCTTGCTCGGGCCTTGTGCCAGTACGCCCTCGACCGCAACGCCGACCTCTACGAAGAAGTTCGACCCCCGTCCCTCGTGAGCACGGCAACACTGACGGCCACGGGTCAGCTGCCCAAGTTCGCCGACGACGCGTTTGCGATCGAACGAGATGGGTTGTGGTGCATCCCCACCGCCGAGGTACCGCTCACGTTCCTGCACGCCGGCGAAATCCTCGCCGAGGCCGAACTACCGCGCCGGTACGTGGCGTTTTCGCCGTGCTTCCGTCGTGAAGCCGGATCGGCGGGACGCGACACCCGGGGTATGTTGCGCAGTCACGAATTCGACAAGGTGGAGATACTCGCCGTTGCCTCACCCGAGCAGGCTCCCGATCTACTCGATGAGATGCGTCATCGTGTCGTGGCGGCGATCGCCGAGCTTGGCCTGCCGTACCGCGTCGTCGAGATCTGCACCGGTGACCTAGGTCAGAGCCATCACCGCAGTTACGACGTCGAGGTGTACGCGCCGGGCAGCGACGTGTGGTTGGAGGTGAGCTCGATCAGTTGGTTTTCCGACTACCAGGCGCGCCGCGCCGACATTCGTTTCCGGCGCGAGGGTCGCAAAGGGACCGAGATTGCCCACACCCTCAACGCTTCGGCACTTGCCGTGCCGCGCGTCTGGGCGGCAATACTCGAGAATCACCGTCAGGCTGACGGCACCGTCACCGTTCCCGAACCGCTGCGTCGTTACATGCGCGGCATCAAGCGTCTGCAACCACCCGAATCATGACGCTGCGTGATCGACGCGTGCAATACGAGGGAGGTGAATTGCGTCGCGCCGACCTTGCCGACGATCCCGTTGCGCAATGGCATCGCTGGTACGACGCGGCGGTTACTGCCGAGGTGAGCGAACCGAATGCGTTCACGCTTGCGACGGTCGATGTCGACCACGGCACCGACGCGCGTGTCGTGCTTGCTCGGTCGGTTGATGCGCGCGGCATTGCGCTGTACACGAATCTCGAGAGCGCCAAAGGGCGCCAACTCGCACTGCAGCCGCATGCGAGCGGGGTTTTCGCCTGGCTGGACATGCACCGACAGGTGCGTGTTCGGGGCCGTTGCGAGCCGCTCTCCGATGCCGAGAGTGATGCGTATTTTGCCTCGCGTCCGCGCGACTCGCAGCTTGGTGCGTGGGCATCGAATCAATCCCGCACGATCGCGAACCGTGCCGAACTCGACGATCGATTCGCCGAAGTGGCAGACCGGTTTGCCGGTCGTGAGGTGCCGCGCCCTGCGCACTGGGGCGGTTGGTTGATCGTGGCCACGCAGTGGGAATTTTGGCAGGGTCGGCCGAACCGACTGCATGACCGGTTTCGTTACCGCCGCACCGCCGCAGGCTGGGAGATTGAGCGCCTCGCTCCGTAGTTCCTCACACTGCGATTGTGTGCCCGGTGATTCACTGCGTGATTGCCGGGGCGATGCCCGTGGCAGCGTCAGCAGAATCGTCACGCAAAGTCCACGTCGAGACGGCATTGGCGAGGGCATCGATGAGCGCGGCGGTGTGCGGTGTCGGATGCGGAGCTTCCCAGTCCCACCACAGGGGACTCGAGCCGCGCACGCGGGGCGGTAGTTCGATCTGAACGCCGCCGTTGCGCGGAACGTTCACCGGATTGCTCGGGTGACGACCGGCCAGATCGTGGGGGATGCGCTCCGCATCGTCTTCGACGACGTATGCCGGAAGCGCCCGGCGCAACGGTTCTGCGATGTGCCGGGCGAGATCGCGGTTGCCTCCGCCGAGCAGGATCGTCGTGAAGAACCCCGTTCGTCCGTAGCCGTGCAAGGTGACGAGGACGGTGACGTGCCCGAGAAATCTGGCCAGTTGCGGGGACTCGTCGCTCGTGTACCGGTGTGACGGAACGTGCCACCGCAGTTCGGCCGGTTGGTGCACCCCGTAGTACGACGCACCGGTACGTTCGGCAACTGCGCGAGCGATGAGATCGGTTCGTTCCTCGAGGGCACCGCCGTGCGGCGCCATGAGGCCGAACGTTCCGCGCAGCTCCAGTACTTCCTCGACGTTCGGTCGCTGCAGCAATTCGCGCAGGCTCATCGGCGGTCAACTGCGGGACGGCGGCGGATGACGAATACGGCGCTCACCACGATGATGACGAAGACAACGGCCAACCGCCCCGCACCGACGTTTTGCAGCGTCTGCACGAGTCGCGACTGCCAGCGTTCCACCGTGGAAATGAGCGTTCCTGCCGAAGAGCGTTGCGTGATTGCCGCGTACCAGTACCACGTGAGATAGGCGCCCGTGACGATGACGAGTGCCGACGAGATTTTGTCGACGTAGCCCAGAATGCGCCGGCTGCCCGTGACGAGGCCCGTTTTGGCGAAGGCGATGGCGACGGTGAGTGCGGTGACGAAGAGCCCCATGCCGACGCCGTACAGGGCGATGCTCACCACACCGGAGAAGAACCCGTGCACGTTGATGCTGCCGAACACGGCGGTCGTGAGCAGACCGATGGTGCACCCGATGGATGCAACCGCATAGATGACGCCGAAAACGAACATGCCGCGCAGCGAGCGTGACGCCGACGACGTCGGTCGCCAGAGTGCCGGTTTCCAGCCGCGGAACATGGAGATCCCCGCGACGATGAGTCCGAGTCCGATGACGAGTGCGACGTACTTTGCCTGCGACTCGACCCACTGGGTGAAGAGCCGAGAGATCGTGCCGACAACAACGAACACACCGATGAATCCGCTCGACACGGCTGCTCCGACGCCGAGGGCACGAGCGAGTCGCGCGCGCGGATCGAACTCTTCCTCGAGACCGAGGTAATACACGAGATAGGTGGGAAGCAGCACGAAACCACAGGGGTTGACCGCAGCGAGCATGCCGAGGAGCAACGAATAGGCGAAGTTTCCTTCGATGAAGCCGAGACCGTGATTCACAATCCGAAGGCCTTGCGCATCGTCGCATCGAGCATTGCAGCGGTGATCTCGCCGGCAACTTGACGCACGACGATTCCGCCGGCATCGACGAACAGCGTCACCGGGGCGGTGGCAATTCCCATCGCCGCGGTGAGCACCCCGTTGGGGTCGCGGTACTGTTCGAATTCGGCGCCGTACCGTGCGGCGAAATCGGCGGTGACCGCGGCCGAGTCGTTGATGTTCACACCGACGAACCGCACCGTGTCACCGCGCGCGGCGTGGGCAGCGGCCAGAACCGGGAATTCACGTCGGCAGGGTTCGCACGTCGAGTACCAGAAGTTGACGATCAGCGGTTGACCGAGCAGTGACGCCGTTGAAACGACGTCGCCGGTGAGTGATTCGATCCCCGTCGTGGCGAGAAGCGTGCCCTCCGACTGTCGATTGAGCGCGATGCTCCCGGCGGGCGATTCGAGGCGAATCGAGTCCGACCCGGAGTCGTCGACAGATCCGTTCCCCGACGTCGACCACCATGCGGCGGGGATGGATGCGAGTATCGCAACGACGATCGTGATGACCATCAGTCGACGATCGATGCGCACGACGAAAGGTTACCCACGTGCATCTGTAGCGTGACCGTGATGTTCGCCGTTGCCAACCCCGTGCCGTATCCGCAACGGGGACGGGTGTTCACAAGCGAGCGAATCGTGCGACTCGGTGATGTGACTCCCCGGTCACGACTGCGTTTGGACGCCCTTGCCCGCTACCTGCAAGACATCGCCACCGACGACGCGCTCGACGGCAACTACGAGGATCCGCACGGGTGGGTGGTGCGGCGCACCGAAACGTGGATGTACGAATTCCCCACGTACTTGGACAAGTTGCAATTGGCGACGTGGTGCGGGGGAGTCGGATCGCATTGGGCGGAGCGTCGCACCCAAGTCACTCTCACGAGTGGGGGAACGTCACGAGTCGTTGCCGATGCCGCGACTCTGTGGGTCCACGTCGACCTTGCAACTCTCAAGCCGCTGCCCCTTTCACGGGGATTCGTCGACACGGTTGCCGAGGCGTCGGGATCGCGCACGATCGGAGCACGTCTGCACGTCGGACGCGGCCTGCCGCCGGCTGATCAAGCCGACGAAACGTGGCCGATGCCGTTGCGCTTTGCCGACTTTGATGCGGTGCGTCACGTGAACAACGCCGTCTACTGGGAGGCAACCGAGGAATATCTTGCCCGTGAAGGGTCGTTGCGTGCGCCGCTGCACGTCACGGTTGAGCATCATCGCGCGCTCGAGCGGGGAGCGCAGCCGGTCGTTGCCGTGCATCGTCTCGACAATCGCGTCGTGCTGCGCCATCTCGACGGCGACACCACGGCGGCACTCACCCAGATCGTTCGTTTGCCTGCCGATAGTTGATCGCGGGCCGCAGCAGTGCGGCAACGTCGAGGACGTGGTTCCTAGTCGACGACGTACTCGGCGCGACCGTTGACGTCACGACGGGCGACCTGACCCGCGAGTCGCAGATGTTCGAGATGCGCGTAGGTTTCGCTGTCGGCCATCGGACCCTGCGCGCGAGCAGAGAACACCTTCGACGCAATCTCCATCACCGTGGCCGGACGTTGGTACTCGATGCTTGCCAGCCGGATCTTGGCCAAGCGGTCCTCGTGGTGGGCACGGATCGCCTGACACCGACCGGCAAGATCGTCGAACGGGTTGCCGTGGGCGGGAAGCGCGAGCCGTACCGAGTCCCCGAGACGCGCCATCTTGTCGAGCGAGGCAAAGAACCTTTTCAGCGGGTCGCGGGCGAGCGTCATGCCAGAAATGTGCGGAGTGATGTTCGGCAGGACATGGTCACCGCTGATGACGAGCCCGCATTCTTCGTCGAACAAGCACAGGTGATCCCCGGTGTGCCCGGGTGTGTGCATCGCCACCCATCGTCGCTCCGCGAGCATGACGGCATCCCCGTCGTTGACACGATGCGTCGGTTTCACCGAGGGAAACAGTCGCGGATACTTGCGGTGCGTTGCGTAGTAGAGCCGGTTGCGCCAGGCGATGTCGTAGCCCTCGCCGCCCCATGGCGTGTCGCGGAACGAGCGTCGATTCCCCGGCAGCATCTCGGTGGCGAGATCCTCGGGGTTGAGATCGTCCGGTTCGAGCGGATCCCACCACATTCGAAAACTCGCATGAGTGATGATCCGCGCCCCGGCCTCGCGGGCCAGTCGACGTGCACCGCCGAAGTGATCGGGATGACTGTGGGTGACGACGATCGTGTGCACGCGGCGCAGCGGGACACCGATGAGCGCGAGGCGGTGGTTGATCGCCTTCCACGTGGCGCGACCAGGAAGGCCGGGATCAACGACCGCCACACCGTCGGAGTCCTCGAGGACGTACATGTTCACGTGACCGAGCCCCGGTAGTTCGATTGGCAGCTGGGTTTGCAGCACACCCGGTGCAAGTTCGACGACATCGCTGCGGGCAGGAAGTTTCTCCTGTTTGCTGACGGTCGGAGCCACGACCCCACCGTACCCTCGGAGCCTCACGCTTCCCGTGCCCGCACGGGCCGTTCGTACGCTACGAACGTGCTGTTTCGGCCGTCGAGCGTTGAGATCGCTGTCTTCGTTGTCGGCTGGGCAAGTGGGTGGTTGGCGTTGCGCGGCACCCGTACGTTTCGTTGTCGTGCCGTTGCGCGGACGACGACGGTAAGTGTCGTCATCCCTGCCCGCAACGAAGCAACGACCATCGGCGCGCTCGTCGGGTCGGTCGTCGCGTCGATGCACGATGGTGACGAAGTCATCGTCGTCGATGATGGATCACGGGATGCAACGGCTGACCTGGCCCGCGCCGCCGGTGCGCGGGTCGTGCGCATCGACTCGGTGCCCGCCGGATGGGCCGGCAAACCCCATGCCTGCTGGCACGGTGCAGTCGTTGCCCGTGGCGACGTGCTCGTCTTCGTCGACGCGGATGTGTCGATCGCACGCGGCGTGATCGATTCGTTGTGCTCCGAGGCGGTGGCGAATCCCGCCGCACTCGTCAGTGTGATGCCGTGGCATCGCACCGGTTCGTTCGTCGAGCGTGCGAGCATGTTGTTCAACGTCGTGTCGTCGAGCGTTGCGCGCACGGCCCGCGGTCGCACGGCCCGGCACGTTGCATTCGGTCCGCTGTTGGCCACCACCCGCGCGGCGTACCACGGCAGTGGTGGCCATCGTGCTGCATCGGTGCGCGGGGCGGTGATCGAGGACATTGCACTTGCGGGTTGCTACGAGCACACGATGCCGTTCGTCGGATGTCGTGGCGAGGTCGAGTACCGGATGTATCCACTCGGCTGGAAACAGTTGCTCGAAGGCTGGACGAAGAACACTGCGCTCGGTGGCCTTGCCGCGCCGTGGGTCGTGACGCTGCTCGTCGTCGCATGGGTGACGTCGCTGGCCGGGGGGTGGCTGACGTCGCCGTGGTTCTACCTCGCCTCGGTCGTGCAAGTGGCGGTGATGTCACGCCGTGTCGGCAACTACCGGATCGTTGATGCCGTGGTGTATCCGCTCTACGTTGCGGTGTTCGTGGCAATCGTTGTGCGCAGCGTGTGGAGGTCAGTCGTGATCGGTCGCGTCACCTGGCGCGGCCGGTCGATTACCGTCCGCTGAAGCGGTGAATATGTTCTCGCGGTAGAACCGCAACTCACGGAGGCTTTCGAGGATGTCGTTGAGTGCCCGGTGCGCCCCGGCCTTCGACGGCCGGTCAATGGTGACACCGGGGTACCACCGCTTGCTCAACTCCTTCACGCTCGAGACGTCGACACTGCGGTAATGCAGAAACTCCTCGATGTCGGGCATGTACTTGGCGAGAAATCGACGGTCGGTGCCGATCGAGTTGCCGCACAGCGGCACCGTTCGTGCCTCGGTGACGTGGGTGCGAATGAACTCGAGCGTCAACCGTGCCGCGTCGGCCACTGAAATCGTCGACTCACGGATGGCGGGCAAAAGACCCGATTCGGTGTGCATGTTGACAACGAACGGATCCATGATCGCCAGCACTTCGTCGGGTTGGTGGATGACGAGGTCCGGTCCTTCGGCGACGACGTTGAGTTGATCGTCGGTGATGAGCGTGGCGATTTCGACGATGACGTCAACGTCGGGATTCAGCCCGGTCATTTCGAGATCCATCCATACGAGCACCCCACGAATCTACGGGGCACCTAGTGTCGTGTCGTGGCTGGTGCGGCAATACGGGTGCATGTTCGGCAACTCGATTCCGAGCTCGATTTGCCGGTGACGTCGCACGTTCACGATGCGGGCTTCGATCTTCGCTCGCGAATCGACGTCGTTCTTCCCGCCGCCGGCGGACGAGTCGCGGTGCCGACGGGGATCGCCATTGCGCTGCCCCCCGGCACTTTCGGAATGGTCGTGCCGCGCAGCGGGTTGGCGCTGAAGCACGGCGTCTCGCTGGTGAACACGCCGGGGATCATCGATGCGGGATACCGCGGCGAACTGCAGGTGGTCATGATCAATCACGACCCGCGTGAGGAGTACGCGGTGCGTCGTGGTGATCGCGTTGCCCAACTCGTCGTGTTGCGCCACGACGTCATCGAGTGGGTGCCGGTGGAATCACTCGACGGTGAGGACCGCGGCGGGGGCTTCGGACACAGCGGTCGTTGAGCCGGTGTGCCGAGTCAGTCGACTCGTACGCCGAGGCTGCGCAAAGCGAGTGTCGCGTACATCGCCACACCGTCGCGCATCGCCGCCTCGTCGAACATCACCCGGTTGGAGTGGTTCGGCGCCGCGGTGGCGAGATTGACCTCGGGAGAAGTTCCGCCGAGGAAGATCATCGCGCCGGGAACCTCGTTGAGCACGTAACTAAAGTCCTCGGCACCCATGATCGGGTTGGGCAAACGCACGGTTCGTTGCGCACCGACGACCGCATGGGCAACGTCGAGTCCGAAATCGGCACTCGGTTGGTCGTTGACGGTGACGGGATATCCGAGGGTGATGTTCACCTCGGCGGACATGTCGTGTGCCGCGGCGATTCCCTCCGCAACGCGACGGATGCCGTCGTGAATCTTGAGCCGTGTCGCTTCGCTCACCGCACGAATCGTGCCGTTAATGTGCGCGGTCTCGGGGATGACGTTCGATGCCGTCCCGGTGTGAATCTGGGTCACCGTGACGACGGTGGGGTCGAAGACGTCGATGCGCCGTGTGACGTGGGTCTGCAGCGCCTGAACGATCTCGCAGGCGACCGGGATCGGGTCGTGCGCGCGGAACGGTTCGGAGGCGTGACCACCGGTACCGGTGACGACGATGTCGAGGGTGTCCGATGACGCCATGATCGGCCCCGGTCGCGCGGCGATGAACCCGCTCGGCAACGACGACGTGATGTGCAACGCGTATGCCGCGGTGATCGGTGACGGGGTGCCATCGGCGAGTGCCGGCACGTCGAGAAGCCCTTCGTCGAGCATGTATCGCGCGCCGTGGTGGCCTTCTTCACCGGGCTGGAACATGAAGAGTACGCGACCGGGCAGCGAGTCGCGCCGTTCGCTGAGCAGGCGGGCCGTGGTTGCGAGCATCGCGGTGTGCGTGTCGTGACCGCATGCATGCATGACGTTGGCGGTGCGCGAGGAAAAGTCGAGTCCGGTGTCTTCGGGCATCGGAAGCGCATCCATGTCACCGCGCAACATCACCGTTGGACCCGGCTTGCCGCCGGTGAGCAGAGCGGCGATTCCGCTCGTCGTTTCGTGCAGGGTGACGTCGAGGGGCAGATCATCGAGTGCACCGAGTACGGCCTCGCGGGTGGCAGGAAGGTGGTTGCCGACCTCGGGCCATTCGTGCAGCCGCCGACGCAATGCGACGGCACCGTCGTGAAGGTGCGCCGCGTGATCGCGCAACTCCCGACCGGCACCGTGACGGTCGAGGGCGTCGCTGGTGGTCGGATCGCTGGCCATACCGAATCGTACGTCGCGCGACCGGTGGCGATTCCCGAGGGTCGGCCCGCAGGGGACGACGGGTACGCTCGGGGGCGTTCCATGCAGAGGAGCCGGTCATGTTGAGCGTCGAATTCACCGTTGAGCCGTTCGTTGACGGCCGTCCCGGGCCGCACGTCACCGAGGCGGTCGCCGCGGTGGAAAAACACGGAATCACGGTCGACTTCGGACCGTTCGGAAGCGTGTTCGCGGTGGCGAGCGGCAGTCTCGGGCGGGTGGTCGGCGATCTCATGGATGCCGCGTACGCGCACGGTGCCACCGTTGTCAATCTCACCGTGTCGAAGGTTTCGTAGCGGTGCAGCAGGATCATCCGTTGCTCGTGGCGCTGCGACCGCTGCTGAAGGCACTCGGCGCTTCGATCGTCGACCCCAATGAGATGTCCAAATCCGACGTCCCGCTCGTGTGGGAAGGCGCGACCGTCGCGGCGATCAGGCTTCCCGTGTTGCACGGTGCACTCGATCGGCTCATCGACGCAGTCGAGCGTGAACTCGGCGGACGGTTGCCCGAGTTGTCGCGCGCGGACAAACAAAAGGCGATTCGTCTCCTCGACGAACGTGGTGCGTTCATTTTGCGCCGCGCGGTGGAGGATGTCGCCGACGCGATGGGCGTATCACGGATCACCGTGTACAACTACCTCAACGCGTTGCACCGCACCTGACCGCAGCCGCGCAAAGCGTCAGAGTTTGCGCAGGAAGATGTCGCTGATGCGGTGGTCTGCGGCCTTGTGCAACATGAGCGATGCGCGCCCCTTCGTCGGGGCGATGTTCTCGCGCAGGTTGCGCCCGTTGATCGACGACCAAATGTGGTGGGCGACTTCGTCGGCTTGCTCGTCGGTGAGTTCGGCAAAGTGGCGAAAGAAACTCGACGGGTCCTGGAACACCGTACGGCGCAGGGTGTGGAACCGCTCGATGAACCACGCTTCGATGAGCTCCTCGTCGGAGTCGAGGTAGATCGAAAAATCGAAGTAGTCCGACACGAATTCGGTGGCGTCGGTGTCGACCTGGAGCACGTTGAGACCCTCGAGAATGAGGATGTCGGGTTGATGCACGACCTCGCTCGAGTCGGCGAGCACGTCGTACACGACGTGGCTGTACACGGGTGCTTCCACCTCGGGCGCACCGCTCTTTACTTCGCGCAGAAAACCGAGCAGTTTTGCCGTGTCGTAACTCTCGGGGAATCCCTTGCGATCCATGATTCCCCGTTCGGCAAGGACTTCGTTGGGGTGGAGGAAGCCGTCGGTGGTGATGAGTTCGACCCGCGGATGTTCGGGCCAACGGCTGAGCAGCGCCTGCAGGATGCGCGCAAACGTGCTCTTGCCGACGGCGACGCTGCCGGCGATCCCGATGACGTAGGGCATCTTCGGGGCGATCGTGCCGAGGAAGGTGGACGACACGCGGTGCAGGTTCTGCGTGGCCGACACGTACAGGTTGAGCAGTCGTGTGAGCGGCAGGTAGATCGCGGTCACCTCGTCGAGGTCGATGCGATCGTTGATACCGCGCAACGCCTCGAGGTCCTTTTCGCGGATCGTCAGCGGAGTCTGGGCACGCAACGCGGCCCATTCGTCGCGCGAGAAGCGCACGTACCGGGGTGAGTCGTCCTCGAGAATCACTGCGTGAGCACCTCGACGCCGTCGTCGGTGACGAGCACCGTGTGTTCAAACTGCGCGGTGCGCTTGCCGTCGATGGTGACCGCGGTCCAGTCGTCGTCCCACATGCGGTGTTTCTCCGAGCCAAGGGTGATCATCGGTTCGATGGTGAAGGTCATCCCCGGTCGCATGAGCAGGCTGTTGCGCGGCTCGTAGTAGTGGAGAATCTGGATGTCGGTGTGGAACTGTTCACCGATTCCGTGCCCGATGAAGGCGCGCACGACCCCCATCTTGTGCTGCTTGGCGTGTGATTCGATCGCCCGTCCGATTTCGTAGAGCGGTACTCCCGGTCGCACGACGTTGATGCCGTGCCACATGCACTCACGGGTGACTTCGATGAGGTGCCGGCTTTCGTCGTCGATCGTTCCGACGGCGAAGGTTGCGTTCGTGTCGCCGTGTACGCCGTTCATGTAACAGGTGACGTCGAGGTTGATGATGTCGCCGTCCTGCAGGACGCGCGAATCCGGGATGCCATGGCAGATCACTTCGTTGACACTCGTGCACACGCTCTTCGGATAGCCCTGGTAGTTGAGCGGGCTGGGGTACGCACCGCGTTCGATGCACAGTTGATGGACGTAGGCGTCGATCTCGTCGGTGGTTATCCCGGGCCGGACCATCTCGCCGGCCAGTCGCAGCACCTCGGCCGCGGTCGCACCGGCGGTGCGCATCCGCGCAATGACGTCGGGAGATTTCACGGCGGGCTCGGAGCGGCGTTCGACATGGCCGGTGTCGGCATACGGCGGCTTCACGATGTGCTCGGGCACGGGTCGACGTGGGCTGACGACTCCGGGAAGGACGCGACCCTCGAGGGGTTTGTGGCACCGCTTGTACTTGCGACCGCTCCCGCACCAGCAGGGCTCATTCGCTGTCGGC
>JBMTET010000022.1:0-23160 GCA_049433365.1 Ilumatobacteraceae bacterium
TCCTTGCCAAGACTCACGAGCTCGTGCGCGACACGACCGCGGCGTTCGAGCGCAACGACCTCTTCGCTGCCTCGGCAAAAGTACGCGGTTTCCTCGACGCCCTGACGAACTGGTACATCCGTCGCTCACGCGACCGATTCTGGGCCGGCGACACGGCGGCGATCCGCACCCTGCACACCGTGCTCGACGTCGTATGCCGCGTTGCGGCGCCGCTGTTGCCGCTCACCACCGAGGCGATCCACCGCGGCCTCACCGGCGAGCGCAGCGTGCACCTGCGCGACTGGCCGACGGCGACGGAAATGCCCGCCGACGATGCGCTCGTTGCGGCGATGGATCTCGTGCGCGACACGTGCTCGGCGGTGTTGTCGGTGCGCAAGGCACACTCGCGTCGTGTGCGACTTCCGCTCGGTCGGGTCGTCGTTGCCGCGACGAACGCCGATGCGCTGGCGCCGTTCGTGCACATCATCGCCGACGAGGTGAACGTGCGTGAAGTCATCTTGTCGAACGATGTCGATGCGCACGCGCGCCGCGAGCTCGTCGTCACCCCGGCGGCACTCGGCCCGCGACTCGGTGCGGCGACCCAGAAAGTGATTGCCGCGGTGAAGTCGGGCGCGTGGTCGCGCGACACGGACGGCAACGTCGTTGCCGGTGGCGTCACGCTGCACGACGGTGAGTACGCATTGCGGCTCGTCGCCACTGCACAGGGTGACACGGCCAGCGCAACGTTGTCCGACGGTAACGGGATCGTCGTCGTCGACATTGCCGTCACCCCCGAGTTGCAGCGCGAGGGAACGGCTCGCGACCTCGTGCGCCTCGTCCAACAGGCCCGTCGTGACGCCGGGTTGCACGTGTCGGATCGGATCATCGTCGAGCTCGGCGTGCCAGCCGAGGTACACGAGATTGCCGTGGAGCACGGTGACATGATCCGCTCCGAGACCCTCGCTCGCGAGGTTCGGTTCGTCACCGGAGCCGTTACCAACGCGAGTTTGGACGATGAGGCTGTCTTCGTGGGGGTCGAACGGCTACCGTGACGGGGTCCCGTGGCGCCCGGTCGCGGGGTGAACGTCCAGAAGGGGAGACCACGATGGCAGCATCCAAGGCTCGTCCACGGCGGTCGTCGCAGGCGCGCACGTCGCGGCCCTCGGCGAAGCGCGCAGCTGCTACCAAAAAGACAGTCAAAAAGACAGTCAAAAAGACAGTCAAAAAATCCGGCAAGAAGTCGGCAGGAGTGCAGCGCTCCGGCTCGGCGGCACGGGCGTCCGCTGCGAAGAAGCTTGCCGCCAAGAAGGCGGCGGCCAAGAAGGCGGCGGCACAGAAGAAGGCCATGCAGTTGAAGTTGCAGCAGAAGCGCAAGGCGGAGGCCGCCGCCCGCGAGAAGCGAAAGAAGCTCGAGGCGGCCAAGCGTGCCGCGCGACTGAAGAAGCAAAAGCTCGAAGCTGCTGCACGCGCCAAGCGCAAGAAGTTGGAACAGCAGCGCGCAGCCCAGCGCCGCCGTGACCTCGAAGCCAAGCGGCGCAAGGCGAAGGCTCGCGCCGAAATGCTGCGCAAGAAGCAGGCGCAGCGCAAGTTGGAGATGCAGCGCAAGGCTGCGGCGCGCAAGAAGATCGAAGAGAAGCGCCGCCTCGAGCGCAAGCGAGCCGAACTGGCACGCAAGAAACTCAAGGAAAAGCGGGAGGAAGAGAGGCGCCGCAAGGCGGCAAAGATCGCCGCCGAAAAGGAGCGGGCAAAGCGCAAGCGCGAAGCAGAAGTCGCCCGTCAAAAAGCAGCCGCCGAGCGACAGGCCTTGCGCGACCGCAAGAATGCCGAACGCCTCGCCGAGAAGATGCGCAAGGAAGAGGAGCGCAAACTCGAGCAGGCCGCCAAGCAGCACGCCATCATGCTGAAAAAGCGCGAACAGGAGCGCGAGCGGCGCGAAAAGCAGCAGGAGCGTGAGCGGATCGAGGCCGAGAAGGCTCGCTTGCGGGCGATCCGCGAGGCCGAAGAGGCCCGCATTCGCGAGGAGCAGGAACGCGCTCGACGCAAGCCCGTGAAGCCGCCGATCGTCAAGTTGCCCGCCGAGGACGGAATCGTGCCGACGAAGGATTTCGATCTCAAGTTCCTCCAGTCCCAGCGTGATCTCCTGCGCGAGCGGCGAGCAGAGCTCAGTGGTCAGGCCCGTCGCCTTGCCGACGAGGCCAACGAGATCGTCGCCAACCAAGAAATGGGTGACGTGCAGTTCGACGAGGAAGGCGGCGAAGGCGACACGATGGTCGTCGAACGTGAGCGGGATCTCACGTTGTCGGCTCAGGCGCTCGCCCAGGTCGAGGCCATCGACGCGGCGCTGAAGCGCCTTGAGATCGGCGAGTACGGATACTCGTCGTACTCGGGGTTGCCGATTCCACGCGAACGACTGAAGGCCCTTCCGTGGACGACCGAACTCGTCACCGAACGCGCGGGAGGCCTCGGCTCGCGATGACGTCACCCGACACGGCGTCGGCGCCGCACAGCGCGCCGCGTCGTGGCGTTCCACGCGCGTGGTGGCTCGCACTCGTCATCGTTCTCGTCGCCGACCAGGTGACGAAGTCATGGGCGGTGGCCCGGCTCGGTGACGGCTCGATCATCCGACTCGTCGGTACGTTGCAGCTGCGTCTCGTCTACAACCGCGGAATGGCGTTCTCCCGCGGGGAAGGACTCGGTCCGCTCATCGGGCTCGTCGCGTCGGTGGTTGCCGTGGTGCTCGTGGTGTGGCTGCGTCGGGCGGCACCCGGTGTGCGATCGGCAGCCGTCATGGCGATTCTCGCCGGGGCCGTGGGCAACGTCATCGATCGGTTGACTCGCAGTCCGGGGTGGATGCGCGGCCCCGTCGTCGACTTCGTCGACGTGCAGTGGTGGCCGGTGTTCAACGTCGCCGACGCGGCGATCACCTGCGGCGCGGTGACTCTCGTCGTCCTTTCGTTCGTGCCGCAGCGCGACGGCGAATCCGACTCCGCTGCGCGCCCGGTCTCCGGGTGAGCGCACCGATGAGCATGCCCGAGATGCACGACAGTGCCGCCGTCGACGAAGCGGTCGTCACGTCGATCGAAGAAGAGATTCCCGCATCGCTCGACGACGTGCGCCTCGATCGTGTCGTCGCCCTCGTTGCCGACGTCAGTCGCGCCGTGGCGGCCGAACTTGTGTCCGCCGCAGCGGTGCGGGTCGACGACGTTCCCGCGACGTCGGGCAAGGAGCGCGTGCGACGCGGCCAGGTGCTGCGAATCGACGTGTCGCGGGCGAGTGGTCCGCAGTACCCGATCGCCGATGCGTCGCGGATCATCGACGTGGTGCACGAAGATGCTGACGTCATCGTCATCAACAAACCCGTCGGGCTCATCGTTCATCCCGGTGCAGGACACCGCGACGGCACCCTCGTCAACCATTTGTTGGCGCAGTATCCCGAGATTGCGGGGGTCGGCGATCCGTTGCGGCCGGGCATCGTGCACCGGCTCGACTCAGGGACGTCGGGGGCGATGGTCGTGGCGCGCTCGCAGCGTGCCTACGAGTCGCTCGTCGATCAGTTGTCGCGACGCACGATGGCCCGCGTGTACGAGGCGCTCGTGTGGGGGATCCCCGCGGCGCGACGCGGAGTCGTCGACGCTCCGATCGGGCGCGATCAACGCGACGCGACGAAGATGACCGTGAGCGTCGACGGACGCCCCGCGCGCACCCACTACGAGGTGCGCGACGAGTTCCACGTTCCCACCGACGTCGCGTTCGTCGAATGCCGTCTCGAGACGGGGCGCACGCACCAGATCCGCGTACACATGTCGTCGATCGGACACCCCGTCGTCGGCGATGCGGGCTACAACGGTGTGCGACCCGCCCTGCGCGCCGTGCGCCCGATGCTGCACGCCCGCGAGGTGTCGTTCGACCATCCGCTCGACGCGCGGCGCGTCACCGTCGACGTTGCGCTGGCCGAGGATTTTTCCGCGTTGCTCGATCGCTTGCGCGGTGATCGGGTGCAGTGACCGTCGCGCGACCGTGGGTTCAGAACGGCCAGTTGCCCTCGCCGCGTGCAGCGGCGACGACGCGCGCCAACGTGTACTGCGCGAGTTGGGCACGCATGTGCGCACCGACCGAGTTCCAGATGGCCAGGAGTACGCATTGTCCCTCGTGATCGCACGCGCCGTCGGAATGGGGTTGTCCGAAGTCGCCCAAGGTGATCGGGCCGTCGACGGCGGCGAGCACGTCGGAGATGAGGATGTCCTCGGGCGAACGCGCGAGCGTGTAGCCACCACCGACACCGCGCTTCGAGCGCACGAATCCGGCGCCCTTCAGCGCGAGCAGGATCTGCTCGAGATACGGCTGGGGAAGTCCCGTGCGTTGGGCAATGTCGCGCACCGAGGTGGGACCCGGATCGTCGGCGTGCAGTGCGAGGGACAACAACGCCCGACAGGCGTAATCACCCCGTGTCGAGACGCGCACGTCGTCCATGGTAGGCACCGCGCGCACGTCGTGACGGTCGCGGTTGACTGAACGACATGACGCACGTCGATTCCGCCACGACGCCACGTGTGCCCGATTATGCGGGGGCGTGCGTGAGCAACGTCGTGCCGACGCTGCTCGGGGTGCGTCGCGACGGCGAATGGCCCACGTGGATGCCGACGTCGTTGCGCGAGGTATCCCGGGTGGTCGTACTCGTGCTCGACGGATTGGGTTGGCATCAACTGGCCGAGCGCTCATCCGTCGCACCGACTCTGGCGTCGATGGATGCACGGATGCTCACGACGGTGTGTCCGACGACGACGGTGACCGCGTTGACGTCGATCGTCACCGGCGCCACCCCGGGTGAGCACGGCCTCATCGGTTACCGGATCGACTTCGCCGGCTCGGTGGTGCAGATGTTGCGGTGGGCCGATGATCGCGGTGATGCCCGCCGGCGCGTCGTGCCCGAGATCGTGCAACCGTGTCCCGCGTTCCTCGGCTCGCGCGTTCCCGTCGTGAGCAAGGCGGAGTTCGAAGGAACTGCATTCACCGAGGCGCATCTGCGCGGCGTGAAACACCACGGCTGGCGCGCGGCGTCGAGCATCGCCGTCGAGGTGCGCAACCTGCTCGCCGCCGGCGAAAAATTCGTGTACTGCTACTACGACGGCGTCGACAAAGTGGCCCACGAACGGGGTTTCGGCGCGTACTACGACGCCGAACTGCGTGCCGCCGACCTGCTCGTCGCCGACATCCTCGGCATGCTTCCGGCCGATTCGGCACTCGTCGTCACGTCCGATCACGGTCAGGTGCACGTCGGTGACGCGACGAAATTTCTCGCTGACGCAGTCACCGCGGCCGTGCGGTACCAATCGGGCGAGGGACGATTCCGTTGGTTGCACGTCCGCGACGGTGCGGCGAACGACGTCATTGCGGCGGCTCGCGCTGCGCACGGTCACGAAGCATGGGTGATGTCTCGCGACGAACTCCTCGACGGCGGTTGGTTCGGGCCGCGCGTGCACACCGACGTACGCCGCCGTTGCGGCGATGTCGCGGTCATTGCGCGCGCCGACGTGAGCTTCGACGACCCTGCCGAGCATTCGGCGTTCGATTTGCAGTGCCGTCACGGTGCGCTCACCGATGCCGAAATCGACGTGCCGCTGCTCGTCACCGCGGTGTGACTCCCGCCGCAACGCGGTTGCGCAAATGCGTGCAGTGGCACGGGTGCAGCCGTGGCACATCGGCAAATTAGGATCTCGACACGCAACGAAGCGGGACAGAGGTGTACATGACGTCCAACGATGACAACGGCGGCGCGGAGCGCGGCGAACTTCTCGACATCGGCAACGGCGTCCCCGCCTCGCCCGACGCAACTGCCGACGGCAGTGAAGAGACCGTCTCGCAACCGGCCAAGGTGATGCGCATCGGGTCGATGATCAAACAGTTGCTCGACGAGGTGCGCCAGATGCAGCTCGACGACCCGAGCAGGGATCGCCTCGGCGAGATCTACGACCGGTCGATCGTCGAGCTCACCGAAGCGTTGTCGACCGATCTTCAGGAAGAGTTGCGCTCGCTCGCCCTGCCCTTGCGCGACGGCGATGCGCCGACAGATGCAGAGTTGCGCGTCGCCAAGGCCCAGCTCGTCGGGTGGCTCGAAGGGCTGTTCCACGGCATCCAGGCGACACTGTTTGCCCAGCAAATGGCCGCCCGTCAGCAACTCGAACAGATGCGCCAGTTGCCGCAGGCCGACAACCGCGATCCGCGTCCGGGAACCTACCTCTGATCCCGCCACGACTGTGAGCTCGTCTTTCGCCCATCTCCACGTCCATACCGAGTACTCGATGCTCGATGGTGCGGCGCGAATCGGCGAGCTCGTCGACAAGGCGGTGAACGACGGACAGCCAGCGGTCGGCATCACCGACCACGGCAACATGTACGGCGTCCTCGACTTCTACCGCGCTTGTCGCGAACGGGACATCACCCCGATCATCGGCACCGAGGCGTACATGGCGTACGAGTCGCGCACCGAGCGTCCGGCGCGTCGCGGTCGGGTCGACGACACCGGCGGCGACACCGAAGCGGGACGCAAGCTCTACTACCACATGACGTTGTTGTGCGAGAGCGACGTCGGTTACCGCAACCTCATCAAGTTGTCGAGCCTGGCGTTTCTCGAGGGCTACTACTACCAGCCGCGCATGGACTGGGAGTTGCTCGAGCGGCACCACGAAGGACTCATCGCCACCACCGGGTGTCTCGGTGGACACGTTCTGCAATCGTTGATGCGCGGTGAGGAGGCCGACGCGTTGCGTGCCGCGGCGCGCCTGCAGGACATCTTCGGCAAGGACAACCTGTTCGTCGAACTGCAGGATCATGGTCTCGTCGAGCAGCGTCGCACCATGGCGGGGCTCGTCGACATTGCACGCAAGATCGGCGCCCCGCTGCTTGCCACGAACGACAGCCACTACGTGCATCGCGACGATGCGCGCGCCCATGACGCGTTGCTGTGCGTGCAGACCGGCTGCACCATCCACGATCCGAACCGCTTCCGCTTCGAGGGTGAAGAGCACTACCTGAAGACCGCCGCCGAGATGCGCCAGCTGTTCGGCGACGTGCCCGAAGCGTGCGACAACACCCTGTGGATCGCCGAACGGGCGAAGGTGCACATCGACACCGACCGAATCGTGCTGCCGCATTTTCCGATTCCCGCCGACTTTGCCGACGACCGGGCGTATCTCGAGCATCTCGTGTGGGGCGGCGCCGAACGGCGGTGGGGTGCGCCGCTGCGCGACGACGTCGTTGCGCGACTGGCCTACGAACTGAAGGTCATTTGCGACATGGGATTTGCGTCGTACTTCCTCATCGTGTGGGACCTCATCCGGCATGCGCGCGACAGCGGTATTCGCGTCGGTCCCGGCCGTGGTTCGGCCGCCGGCTGCGCCGTCGCCTACGCGTTGCAGATCACCGACCTCGACCCCATCAAGTACGACCTGCTGTTCGAACGCTTCCTCAACCCCGATCGCGTGTCGATGCCCGACATCGACATGGACTTCGACTCCCGCTACCGCGACGAGATGATCCGCTACGCCGCCGAGAAGTACGGTCGCGATCGCGTCGCCCAGATCATCACTTTCGGCACGATCAAGGCCCGCAACGCCGTGCGTGACGCCGCCCGTGTGCTCGGCTATCCGTACGCAGTGGGCGACCGTGTCGCCAAACTCATGCCGCCTGTCGTCATGGGCCGCGACACGCCGCTGCGTTACTGCTTCGAGGAAAGCGACAAGCACCGCGACGGGTACCGTGCCGCCGGCGAGCTGCGCGACCTGTACGCCAAGGACGACGACGTGCGCAAGGTCGTCGACGTCGCGCGCGGCCTCGAGGGACTGAAGCGCTCCGTGGGCATTCACGCCGCGGCGGTCGTCATCACGAAGGATCCGCTCACCGAGTACCTGCCGATCCAACGCAAGCCCGAGTCGGGCCAGTCGCCCGACGAGGCGCCGATCGTCACGCAGTTCGAAATGCACGGCGTCGAATCGCTCGGTTTGCTGAAGATGGACATTCTCGGGTTGCGCAACCTCGACGTCATTACCGACACCGAGGCGCTCATTCGCCGCAGCCAACCCGACTTCACCATCGATGCGATTCCGCTCGACGATCCGGCCACCTACGACCTGCTCGCCGCCGCCAACACCATCGGTATTTTCCAGCTCGAGTCGTCGCCGATGCGCTCGCTGTTGCGATCACTCGTGCCGCGCGAGTTCGGCGACATCGCGGCGGTGCTCGCCCTGTACCGACCGGGTCCGATGAGCGAAAACATGCACAACGATTACGCCGACTACAAGAACGACCGCAAGCCGGCCAATTACTTCCACGACGACGCCAAGACCGTGCTCGGCGACACCTTCGGTCTGATGATCTACCAGGAGAGCATCATGCGCGTCGCGCAAAAGTTCGCCGGGTACACGCTGGCCGACGCCGACTCGTTGCGCAAGGCGTGCGCGAAGAAAAACCCCAAAGAAATGGCCAAGCACCGCCCGACGTTCATCGACGGTGTCGAAGCGGCGGGTTACGGCCGCTCGCTCGGCGAGAACCTCTTCGGTGTCATCGAGCGGTTCGCCGACTACGCGTTTACGAAGAGCCACGCCTTCGGCTACGGGCTCATCACTTACCAGACGGCATGGCTGAAGGCCCACTATCCGGTCGAGTATCTCGCGTGTCTGCTCACCTCGGTGAAGGACAACACGGACAAAGCGGCGGTGTATCTCGCCGATGCCCGGGCCAACGACGTCGTCGTGCGCACACCCGACATCAACACGTCACGGGTGAACTTCGAGCCGATCGAGGGGGAGCGGCAGATCAGTTTCGGTCTGTCCGCCGTGCGCAACGTCGGCGAGGGTCTCGTGCGTCTGCTCGTCGAGCACCGTGATGCGCACGGCCCGTTCACCTCGTTCCACGACTTCGCCGACCGCGTTCCGGAGCAGGTGCTCAACAAGCGCACCATCGAGTCGCTGATCAAGGCCGGTGCGTTCGATTCGCTCGGTCATCCGCGCCGCGGGCTGCTCATCGTGTTCGAATCGATCATCGACCGGGCGCTCGACCGGCGCCGGGAGCGCGACCAGGGCGTGATGAGCCTGTTCGGCGACACCGATTCGGGCGACAACGCCTTCGACGAGCGCATCGACATCCCGGACCTCGTATTCGACAAGTCCGAGCAGTTGCGGATGGAAAAGGAGATGCTCGGCCTGTACGTCTCCGATCATCCGTTGCGCGGCATGGAGGGTGTCATCTCCCGTCAGACGACGTGCGCCATCTCCGACGTGGCCGAGCGCGAGGAGGATTTCGTCGCACTGGGGGGTGTCATCAGTGGACTCGAGCGCAAGTTCACCCGTCGCGGCGAGCAGATGGCCACCTTCGTCCTCGAAGACCTCGCCGGTTCGATCGAAGTGACCGTGTTTCCCAAGACGTTCGCCTCGCTCGGACACCTGCTCGTCGACGATCGCATCGTCGTCGTACGTGGGCGGATCGATCGCCGCGACGATTCGCGGGTGAGCATCATGGCGTCGGAAGTCAAGGTGGTCGAGGGCTTGCGCAACGTCAGCGAAGCCGTGCATATCGACGTCTCGCGATTTCCGCTCGGTGAACCCGAAATGGCGGAGTTGCGCGACACCCTGCAATCGCATCCCGGGGATTCGGCGGTGTATCTCTCGTTCGGTAACAAAACCGTGAATCTCGGGCGCCAGTTTGCCGTCGATGTCGAAAAAGTGATCGGTCTCCTGCGTGCCAAGTACGGAAGCGCAGTGTCCCTGAAATAGTTCCTTGCTGCGTGCCCGTCGTACGCAACGCCGACGAGTGGCGGGTGAAAATCGACGGAATGGCTGGCAGAATGGAGGGGTGAAAGTCGAGACTCGTGACGCCTCGGCCCTGACCGACGCGGACCTGGACGAACTGGCCGCCATGGGCGGGGCGTTCGACATCGGGGCGGTGTCAAAGGCGAAGGAATCGTGGGTTCTGCACACGAGCGCCCACGACCAGGGCAAGCTCCTCGGCTTTTCGTTCTCCACCCTCGAGCGCATCGGCGGAACGCCCTGCGTGCTGCTCGGCATGCTCAGCGTGAAGCGCACGTCGAAGCGGGACACCGTCATGCGGGGCCTCATGTCCGAGGCGTACCACCGCGCTCTGATGGCGTTCCCCGACGAGGACGTCGTCGTCGGCTCGCGATTCACCACACCCGAGTCACTCGAAGCGTTCAAGGCACTGAGTGACGTCATCCCGCGACCCGGTCACCGGGCGGTGGGCGAGGAGCGCGCATGGGGTCGTCGTCTCGCGCGCCGCTTCGCCGTCGAGATGAGTTACGACGAAACGAACTTCGTGGTGAAGTCCAACGGTCAGAGTGGTTTCATCGACCACGAACCGGCCAAGGCTCCGAAGATTGCCGCCGACGTCGTTGCGCTGTTCAAGCAGGTGAACGTCGCCAAGGGCGGCGTGCTCATCGTCCACGGCTGGACGATGGCCGAATCGCTCGCCAAACTCGGCAAGCAGTAACTTCCACCGCACGTGGAGTTCGCCGACCTCGTTCGTACGAGGCGCATGACCCGCGCGTTTTCCGCGCGCGAAGTTCCCGATGCGATTCTCGTCGACATCGTCGATCTCGCGTCGCGCTCACCTTCGGCCGGGAAGTCGCAGGGCTGGAACCTCGTGGTTCTGCGTGGCGCGCGCACCGACGAGCTGTGGAGTCGCACCTTCACCCCGGAGTCGCGCCGCACGTTTCGTTGGCAGGCAATGTTCGACGCGCCGATTGTCGCGCTGTCCTTTGCCGATCCGGATGCCTATCTTGCGCGGTACTCCGAGCCGGACAAGGCGCACACGGGCCTCGGGGAATCGCCCGAGCGCTGGCCGGCGCCGACGTGGACGATCGACGCGGCCTTCGCCACGATGACGTTGCTGCACGCGGCCCACGATCGCGGGCTCGGTGCGCTGTTCTTTCACGTCGACAAGGGTCGCAACGACGTACTGGCGGCCCTGGGGATCCCCGCGCAGTGGGTGTTGCTCGGTGCCGTCGCACTCGGCTGGCCACTCGACGCGACCGGTGAATCGGCTGCATCCGATCCGGCACGCGGGGCCGGCCGCAGCGCCACCCGGCGCCGCCGTGCGGCGACGGACATCATTCACCTCGATCGGTACTCACCGGGTGCGCGGTAGCCGGGGTCAGCCCGACAGAGCCGAGCGCAACGCGGCGACGAGTTCGTCGCGTGTGGTCGCCGGCGCAAGGCACGTGTAGCGGCGACACACGTAGGCGTAGCCGTCGCGCCGATCGGCGAACAGCGGCGACTCGTACGGTTCGCCCCATCCGAGAACGACTGTCGGCAACCACTGGCGCTGGAGAAATGCGACCAACTCGGGTCGCTCGCCGGTGACTGCGATCTCGGTTGGTCCGACGTGTCGCAGGTGCAGGGCGGCGAGCAGGTGGGGAAACGCGGTCGGTGCCGACGCGACGATGCCGGCGAGCAAGCGCAGAATGCCGTCGGCGTGCTCGGCGTACCTGTCGTCGCCGGTGAGTGCAGCGAGGCGCTGCAGGGCAAGCGCGGCGACAGAGTTCGCCGACGGCGTGGCGTTGTCGACGAGATCCTTTTGCCGCACGATGAGTCGCTCGCCGTCGTCGGGGGTGGTGAACACGCCGCCGTGGGTTGCATCCCAGTGGTGGGCGAGCAACTGGTCGGCCGCGTCGCGTGCCGCAACGATCCAGCGCGCCTCGCCGCACAGCTCGGCGAGGCGGGTGAATGCATCGACGAGGTTGGCGAGATCGGCGGCCATTGCGAGTTGGCGCGGCGCCGCGGTGGCGTCGCGATGCCACGCACGTATCCACCGTCCGTCATCGCGGCGCAGATGGGTGAGCAGAAACTCACCCGCCCGGATCGCAGCCTGTTTCCATGCATCGCGTCCGAGTGCGCCGGCGGCTTCGGCGAGTGATGCGATCATCAAGGCGTTCCACTCGCAAATGACCTTGTCGTCGAGGCCGGGGCCGTGGCGGGTGTTGCGGGCGGCAAACAACAGTGAGCGGGCACGATCGATCGATTCGGTACGCAGCAGTTCGCCGCGCCGCGACAGGCGACAGGGAATCGAGCGACCCTCGAAGTTGCCGTCGGCGGTGATCTCGTACCACTCGAGCGTTTCGTCGACGAACTCGGCGGGAACGATTCGTCGCACCTGCTCAGGGGTGAACACGTAGAAGTGTCCCTCGTGCGAGTGACCGTGTTCGTCGAGCGAGTCGGCATCCTCGGCACTGTGGAACGCACCCTGCGCAGACGTGAGGTCGCGCAGCACGTAGTCGATCGTTTCGATGACGACCTGTCGCCATCGGTCGTCGTTGAACACGAGTGACGCGTGAAGGTAGGGGCGGATGAGCAACGCCTGGTCGTAGAGCATCTTCTCGAAGTGCGGCACGAGCCACTTTTCGTCGACGCTGTAGCGGGCAAAACCGCCGCCAATGTGGTCGTACATGCCGCCCGATGCCATCGCGTCGAGCGTGGTGGTGAGTACCTCGCGCGTACGGGGCGACTCGTCGTTGAGGTACGAGCGCAGGAGCAACTCGAGTGCCATCGTGCTCGGGAACTTCGGAGCACCGCCGAATCCACCCCACCGCTCGTCGAAGGTGGAGTGCAATTTGTCGATCGTCAGACCGAACACGGCGAAGTCCGGCAGCGACTCGTTGGCGGGAATCTGCGACGTGCGCGCAATGTTCTCGACGAGTGCCTCGACGTTGGCGTCGATGTCGTCACGCCGGGTTCGCCATGCGTCGTCGATGGCGTTCATCAACTGCAGAAACTGCGGCTTCGGGTAGTACGTGCCGCCGAAGAACGGCTGCGCATCGGGTGTGAGGAACACGGTCATCGGCCAGCCGCCGCGTCCCGTCATCGCCTGTACGGCATCCATGTACACCGCGTCGACGTCGGGGCGCTCCTCGCGGTCGACCTTGACGTTGACGAACAGGCGGTTCATCACCTCGGCGACGTCGGCGTCCTCGAAACTTTCGTGGGCCATGACGTGGCACCAGTGGCAGGCCGAATATCCGACCGACAACAGCACGGGTACGTTGCGCCGGCGGGCCTCGGCGAATGCATCATCGCACCACGGCCACCAGTCGACGGGATTGTCGCGGTGCTGGCGCAGATACGGGGAGGTTTCCCCGGAAAGGCGGTTGTTCACGGCTCGCTGTCGCCGCTACGCACCAACGGCGTGATAGCCGCCGTCGACGTGAACGATTTCGCCCGTCGTCGCCGGGAACCAATCCGAGAGCAGCGCAACGCACGCTTTTGCCACCGGCTCGGAGTCGTGGATGTCCCAGCCGAGCGGCGCGCGCGGATCCCAGATGTCCTCGAATTTGGCGAAGCTGGGGATCGACTTCGCTGCCATCGTGCGGATCGGGCCGGCAGCGACGAGGTTGCAGCGGATGCGACGCGGCCCCAGTTCGCGGGCGAGGTAACGGTTGAGCGATTCGAGCGCAGATTTCGCCACGCCCATCCAGTTGTACGCGGGCCAGGCGACGGTGTTGTCAAAGTCGAGGCCGACGATCGATCCGCCGTCGGGCATCAGCGGTGCGAACGCGTCGACGAGGGTCTTCAACGAGTACGCCGAGATATGCATCGCCGTTGCCACGTCGTCCCACACGACGTCGAGCATGTTGTCGCCGAGACACGCCGCGGGTGCGAAGCCGATCGAGTGGAGAACCCCGTCGACGCGGCCGAGTGACGCGGCAACCGCGTCGCGGGCGCTCGTGACGTGCTCGGGCACGGTGACGTCGAACTCGACGACGTCGGGAACGACGTCGAGTTTGCGCGCCGTGCGTTCGGTGAGCGACAACCCGCGGCCTGCGCCGGTGAGCACGATGTGTGCTCCCTCGCGTTGCGCAATCTGTGCGACTCCGAAGGCCAGTGATGCATCGGTGAGAACTCCGGTGACGACGATTCGCTTGTCCTGGAGAATGCCCACGTCGCTACGGTAGTGGACATGCACTTGCGCGACGGGGCCACGATCGGTTACCTCGGCGGCACGGGACCAGCGGGAAGCGCCCTTGCGCTGCGACTTGCATCGGTCGGATTTCCCGCGGTCATCGGATCTCGAACCGCGGAGCGCGGTGAGCAGATTGCCGCCGAACTCGTCGCGCGGTGGCCGAAACACGCGTTGCCGGTCAGTGGCGGTGACAATCGGCGCGCGGCGCAGTGCGACATCGTCGTGCTCGCGACACCGTGGGACTCGGCGGCGATGACCGTGTCGGAACACGCCGATGCTCTCGCCGGGAAGGTCGTCATCACGATGGCGAACGCGCTCGTCAAGGTGGGACGCGAGTTCCAGCCGCTCATTCCGCCGCGCGGCAGCATCGCGGCGCACGTGCAGGCGATCATTCCGCGGTCTCACGTCGTTGCAGCATTCCAGCACCTGCCGGCCAACGAGCTCGGCAATCTCGACCATGACGTCGACAGCGACGTGCTCATCTGCTCCGACGTCGCCGAGGCCACCGCGACCACGATGGAACTGGTGGCGCGAATCGCCGGGTGCCGACCGCTCAACGCGGGGCTGCTGTCGAACGCGCTGGCGATAGAGGCGCTGACCGCGGTGCTGCTGCAGTTGAACGTGCGCTACAAGACGCGCGTTGCGCCGAGGTTCACCGGCATCCCCGAGACGTGAGCATGCGTCTCTACGACACCGCGCGGCGCGACGTCGTCGACTTCACTCCCGGTGACGAGGTGCTCATGTACACCTGCGGCGTCACGCCGTACGACGCGACGCATCTCGGGCACGCATTCACGTTTCTGTGCTACGACGTGCTCATTCGTCGACTCATCGACACCGGGAGACGTGTGAAGTGCGTGCGCAACGTCACCGACGTGGACGATCCGTTGTTCGCCAAGGCACGCGAACTCGGCGTGCACTGGCTCGATCTCGCCTTGCGCGAAGAGACGAGACTGAACGACGACTTGCAGGCGCTCAACGTTCTCGAGGTGCACTCGCGTCCGCGGGCGTCGTCGGCTATTCCCGACATTCGCGGCTTCATCGGAATGGTGCTCGACCGCGGATATGCGTACCGTGCCGGGGGATCGGTGTACTTCGACGTATCGCGCAGCGAGAAGTTCGGCGAGCTGTCGGGGTTCGACCGTGCGACGATGGTCGAGCTCGCACGCGAACGGGGCGGCAACGTCGACGATCCGCACAAGCGTGACCCGCTCGACTTCGTGCTGTGGCAGCCGTCGTCGGGTGACGAGCCCGCCTGGGACACGCTGTGGGGCCCCGGGCGACCGGGCTGGCACATCGAATGCTCGGCGCTCGCACTGCGCGAACTCGGTACGACGATCGACTTGCACGGTGGGGGAACCGATCTCATTTTTCCGCACCATGAGTGCGAGCGCGCGCAGTCGGAGGCGGCGACGGGCGAGCCGTTCGTGCGTCATTGGATGCACGTGGCGATGGTCGGCATGGACGGCCACAAGATGTCCAAGAGCCGCGGCAACCTCGTGTTCGTCGACGCGTTGCGTCGTGAACACGATCCGATGGCGATTCGCATGGGGATCATCGAGCACCACTACCGCAGCGAGTGGGAGTGGGATGACGAACTCATCGTGCGCGCCGCAGTGCGACTCGCCACGTGGCGCGGCGCAACCAGCGGCGACGGTGGTGCTGCGCTCGACGACGTTCGTGCCGCCCTCGACGACGACCTCGACACCCCGGGTGCGTTCGCCGCAATCGATGCGGCGGCAGCGGCGGGTCACAGCGTGGTTCGTGCGGCCGCGCTCGTCGGCGTCACGCTCTGATTGCCCGCTTCGTTTCTAGACTTCAACGCACATGACTGCCACGTTGATCAACGTCACGCTTCCCGACGGTTCCTCGCGCAGCCTCGACTCCGGTGCGACCGCGGCCGATCTTGCCGCTGCGATCGGGTCGCGCTTGGCCAAGGCTGCGGTCGCAGCCGTCGTCAACGGCGCCGAAGTCGACCTTGCGGTGCCGCTCTCCGACGGTGCACGGGTGTCGATTCTCACCGCCGACTCCGATGCCGGGCGCCACGTGTTGCGCCACTCGACGGCGCACGTGCTCGCCCAGGCGGTGCTCGCTCTGTTTCCCGGTGCGAAGTTCAGCATCGGTCCGGCGATCGAAGACGGCTTTTACTACGACTTCGAGTTGCCCGGCGGTCGCACGTTCAGCGACGAGGATCTCGCGGCGATCGAAGCGAAGATGCGCGAGATCGTGGCGGCCGATCAGGACTTCGTGCGCAGCGAGGTGTCACCCGGCGATGCACTGCAGATTTTCGCCGACCAGCCGTACAAATGCGAGATCATCACCCGGGTGACGAGTGGTGCGGCGGATGGCGCCGATGTCGAGGAAGTCGGCGGCGGTGATGTCGTCAGCCTGTACCGCAACGGTGACGGATTCGTCGATCTGTGTCGCGGACCGCACGTGCCGAGCACCGGTCGACTCGGTCACTTCGCGCTGCGCAAAGTCGCCGGTGCCTACTGGCGGGGCAACGAAAAGGGACCGATGCTGCAGCGCATTTACGGCACGGCATGGGAATCAAAGGCGGCGCTGGCCGAGCATCTCCATCGTCTCGAGGAAGCAGAAAAGCGCGACCACCGTCGTCTCGCCGTCGACATGGACCTGCTGTCGTTCCCGTCCGAGCTCGGCGGCGGACTCGCCGTGTGGCATCCGAAGGGTGCGATCGTGCGCAAATTGATGGAGGACTACAGCCGCGAGCGTCACCAGAACGGTGGCTACCAGTTCGTGTACACGCCGCACCTTGCCAACGCGCGGCTCTTCGAGACTTCCGGGCACTTGCAGTTCTACAAGGACGGCATGTACCCGCCGATGGAGATGGACAACGGCACGTACTACCCGAAGCCGATGAATTGTCCGATGCACTGTCTCATCTTCCGCGACCGACAACGCTCGTACCGCGAATTGCCGCTGCGCCTGTTCGAGCTCGGCACGGTGTACCGCTACGAACGAGCCGGAACCCTGCACGGTTTGTTGCGCATCCGTGGCTTCACCCAGGACGACAGCCACATTTTTTGCACCCCCGAGCAGCTCGCCGACGAGATCGCCTCGTTGCTCGAGTTCGTGCTGTCGGTGTTGCGTCGGTTCGGCTTCGACGATTTCGATTTCAAGCTCTCCACCCGCGACCCCGCCAAGTCGGTCGGCTCCGACGAGATCTGGGAACGTGCCACCGCGGCTTTGCGCGAGGCACTCGATCGTCAGGGTCGCCCGTATGCAATCGGTGACGGAGACGCGGCGTTCTACGGGCCGAAGATCGACATCGACGTTCGTGACGCGATCGGTCGCAAGTGGCAGTTGGGCACGATCCAGTGCGACTTCAATCTCCCCGAGCGGTTCCAACTCGAGTACGTCGGCGCCGACAACCAGCGCCATCGTCCGATCATGCTGCACCGCGCACTATTCGGTTCCGTCGAGCGCTTCTTCGGCGTGCTGCTCGAGCACTACGGCGGCGCATTCCCGACGTGGCTGGCGCCGGTGCAGGTGCGAGTGTTGCCGGTGACGACCGCCCACGAGAGTTACGCCAACGACGTCGTCGATCGGTTGCACCGTGACGGGTACCGCGTCGACACGCTGGCGGCCGACGAGCAACTCGGCAAGCGCATCCGCCAGGCGAAGGTGGAACGCATTCCGTACGTGCTCGTCGTCGGAGACGATGACGTTGCTGCGGGAACGATCGGCGTCAATCCGCGCGGTGGAGAGGTGCAGCGCGACACGCCCCTCGAGGCGTTCGTGGCCCGACTCGCCGCCGACGTGGCCGACGTCCGGGGCAGCTGATGCTCGAGCGGTTGTGGGCCGGCTGGCGCACGACGTACGTCCAGGGTTTCGCCCCCGAGGGCGGACACGTACAAGGGCCGGGCGAATCGCTGTTCACGCGCATCCTCGCCAGCGGACTGCCCGACGAAGACACCCACATCGTGCACCGCGGGAAGCACAGTTTCGTCATTCTCAACGCGTACCCGTACTCACCGGGTCACGTGCTCGTGCTGCCGTACCGCGAAGTGGCCGATCTCGAACTGCTCACCGCCGACGAGGAAGCCGAGTTGTGGGGCAACGTGCGTGACGCCGTGGCGGCGATCAAGCGGGCGTATGCACCACAGGGTCTCAACGTCGGAATCAACCTCGGCGCGCCCGCCGGCGGCAGCGTGTCGCAACACCTCCACGTGCACGTGTTGCCGCGTTGGACGGGGGACACGAACTTCACCGTCGTCACGGCGAACACGAAAGTGCTCTCCGAACCGCTCGAGGCGACCGCCCGGCGGATTCGCGAAGCATGGACCACGACGCGCCGTCACGCATAGCCACGATGCAGACTCGAACCACCGTGCCCGCTCCTCGCCGACTCGACCGTTTGTCCGTCGCCGCGCGTGCACAGAACCGGAGACCACGATGAGCGACGACATTCGCGACGAACTTCCCGAGGATCTCGACGTGTCGGGTTTCGTCGGCGCCTACACCTTTCCCGACAACAGCCGGCGGCGGATACCGGCGATGTTGTACCTCGCCTTCGCGGCGCTGTGCGTCCTCGCCTGGTGGCGCTCGGCGGATTCGGTGTCGGGTTTGGTCAACGACGGTTTTGCCTGGGCTGCGCTGTTGCTCGCGCTGTTCGCCGCATACGGGTTGACCAGTTCGTGGCGCATGACCGTCGACGAACGCGAAGCCCTGTTGCTCGCGACGAAGGCGGTGGGTTTCGCCGTCGGGCACGCTTCAGCGCAACAGGTGTGGCGCGGCGTGCGCAGTCGTCCGACGTGGCGCGTTTTGTGTTACAGCGCCGAGGAACCGCCGTTGCAGCGCGGTCTCGTACTCGTTGACGCAATCAACAAGCGGACCGTCGAGTGCCTCGTCGAGGACAATCCCGAAGTCGGTGCCTGACCCCGACGCAACGTCGAGCTCTTGTAGGGTTGAATCGATGTTCGACGGACATTTCCGCGTGCAAGTGGACAAGTACGTGCGCCCGGTCGGCGAGCGGCTGAAGCGCACGCGACTCTCGCCGGATCACCTCACGGTGCTCGGACTTGCCGTGTCGGTCGCCGCAGCGGTCGTCATCGGGGCAGGGTGGTTGCGCGTCGGACTCCTGCTCGTCATTCTCGCGGCGCTGCCCGACATGCTCGACGGGGCGCTCGCCAAGGCCTCGAACGTGTCGAGTCAACGCGGCGCATTCTTCGACTCGACCGTCGACCGGGTGACCGATGCGTTGATGTTCGGCGGGGTCGCGTGGTACCTGGCTTCGACCCGCGGCGGCACCGCCGCAGTGTTACCGTTCGCCGTCATGGCGATCTCGTCGCTCATCTCGTACCAGCGCGCAAAGGCCGAGTCGCTCGGCATGCAGGCCAAGGGCGGTCTCATGGAGCGCGCCGAGCGCATCGTCCTGTTATGCGTCGGCCTGCTCTTCGATGCGGCGCTGTACTGGGTGATGTGGGTGATGCTCGTGCTCGTCGCCATCACCGCAGTGCAGCGATTCGTGAAGATCTGGCGCCAGGCGGCGGTTGCACCGAGCACCGCGGCACGACTCGAGTCGCGTCGCCTGCGCCGCGCATCGCGCCGCGCAGCATCGGCCGACCGACGGGCGCGATTCGTTGCCCGTCGCGTGCGCGATTGACTCGGTCCACCCGGCTCGACTGCGAAACGGGAGTCGACGACGTGTCGCCGGTGAGCGGGCACTCGACACCGAACGACGTGGCGCAGATGCGCGGTGCGCCACGATGAATCTTCGCCTCGCGGCTCGTGTGGCGCGACTGGTTCCGGCGCGACTCGTCAACGTCGTTGCGTGGCCGGTGTCGGTCGTTGCCGTGGTCGTTGCACCACGTACCCGGCGTCAGGTGGCCCGCCACCAACGGCGCGTCGCGCCGCACTTGCACCGGTGGAGAATTGCGATTCGCACGGTTGCGGCGTTCGTGAGTTACGTGCGCTACTGGGCCGAAACTCTGCGAATGCCCACGATCTCAGCGCGTCGCATCGAGGCCGGATTTCATGTCGAGGGATTCGAGCACATCACGGCGGGCCTGGAACGGGGTCGCGGCGTCATCCTCGCTCTGCCGCACGTCGGCGGCTGGGAGTGGGCGGGTCGCTGGCTCGTCGGTCGCGGACACGACGTGAGCGTCGTTGCCGAGATTCTCGAGCCCCCCGCGGTCTTTGCCGAGTTTCGCCGCTTGCGCGAGTCGTTCGGATTCGAAGTCATCGGTCTCGATGAGCGAGCCGGGGTGGCGGTGTTCGATGCGTTGCGCGCCAACCGCATCGTGTGTCTGCTGTCCGACCGCGACATCCAGGGCAACGGCACATCGGTCGAGTTCTTCAACGAGACCACGACGTTGCCGGCGGGTCCGGCGTTTTTCGCCTTGCGTTCGGGGGCGCCGTTGCTGCCGGTGGCGGTGTATTTCACCGATGGCGGCGAGGGCCATCTCGGTGTCGTAGAGGCGCCGCTCGACGTGCGACGCAACGCCGACGTGCGCAGCGACATCGCACGCATCACCCAGGATCTCGCCGGACGATTCGAGGCGCTGATTTCGCGCGCCCCCACGCAATGGCACATGTTCCAGCCCAATTGGCCGAGCGACGCATCCGGTGTGCGACGCCGCGATGCTGCGACACTTGACGCGGAGACGCAATGACCCGCATCGACGACCACACCGGCGGGAACGTTCCGGCGCGCGACGAGCTGCGGCGCGAAATGTTGCGTGTGGCAATGATCTCCCCTTACAGCCTGACGATTCCCGGCGGAGTGCAGCACCAGGTGCTCGGTTTGGCGCGCGAGTTGCGCCGCATGGGTCACGAAGTTCGCGTTCTCGGTCCGTGCGACGGCCCACCTCCGGAGCCGTTCGTGACGTCGTTGGGCGACAGTCTGCCGACGGCGGCCAACGGGTCGGTGGCCCCGCTCGCGCCGGATCCGTCGGCGGCGTTGCGTACGTTGCGGGCACTCAACGACGAAGCCTTCGACATTCTTCACCTCCACGAACCGATTGCGCCGGGGCCAACGGTGACGTCGTTGATGATGCGCCTGGCGCCGATGGTCGGCACGTTCCACGCTGCCGGCGACGTGTCGTGGTACCGGCGTTTGCGCAAGGGCGTGACGTGGTTGGCGACGCACCTCGATCACCGTGTCGCGGTGTCCGAGGAGGCCCGCGAGCTCGCCGACAGGTACCTGGGTGGAGACTACGAAATTCTTTTCAACGGGATCGATATCGAGACGTACGACCGCCCCGATGTCGAACGTGAAGCCGCACCGACCATCTTCTTTTGTGCCCGCCACGAGCCGCGCAAGGGTCTCGAAGTCCTGCTCGACGCGTTTGCGTTGCTCTCCCCGCAGCATCGACTGTGGATTGCGTCCGACGGTCCGAACCTCGGCGAGCTGAAAAAGCGTTTCCGAAACGACTCGCGTATCTCGTGGCTGGGTCGGATCACCGAGCCAGAAAAACTCGACCGACTCGCTGCGTGCACGGTGTTCTGTGCGCCGGCGCTGCACGGGGAATCTTTCGGTCTCGTCCTGCTTGAAGCGATGGCTGCGGGCACTCCGGTCGTTGCCAGCGACCTCGCCGGCTACCGTACCGTCGTCACCAACGCCGTCGACGGCACGCTCGTCGTTCCCGGTGATGCTGCGGCGTTGGCGAGTGCCCTGCGCGAGTTGACGACCGACACTGCGCTTGCGGCGCGGTACGTTGCGGCGGGTCGACGTCGCGCCGAGGAATTGTCGATGCGCCGACTGGCGACGCGTTACGTCGAGATCTACCGCGATGTGTTGGCGCGCGAGGAAGCGCAGGAAATCATCGTCACGCCGAACCGTCTCGTGAGTTTGTTCGAGGAACGCTTGCTGCGCCGGCCGCGCATTGCGCAGCTCCAGGATGCTTGGCGCGAGAAATCGGGGGAGTTGCGCGACAAGGTCTCGGGGGCGCTGCGCGACGAACGGTAGCCTCGGGCGCCATGGACGTCGGTGTGATCATCGTTCTCGCCACCGTCGCCGTCGTAGTGCTGTGGGGAATCGCCACCTACAACGGTCTGGTGCGCCGGCGCAACGAGGTGGACAACGCCTGGTCGCAGATCGACGTGCAATTGAAGCGTCGCCTCGACCTCATCCCGAATCTCGTCGAGACGGTGCGCGGGTACGCCAATTTCGAGAAGTCGGCGCTCGAAGCCGTCATCGCCGCGCGCAGCCGGGTCATCGCCGCCCCCGACACTCCCGCGGCAAAGGGCGAGGCAGACCTCGGGTTGACCGGTGCGTTGCGGCAGCTGTTCGCATTGTCCGAGGCGTACCCCGATCTCAAGGCGAACACGAATTTTCTCGCCTTGCAGGAGGAGTTGCAGAACACCGAAAGTCGCATCGCCTACGCGCGGCAGTTCTACAACGACTCTGTGTTGCGTTACGTCAACGCCATTCAGGCGTTCCCGGCGGTCGTCGTTGCACGCTCGTTCGGTTTCGGCCCGCGCGAATACTTCGAAGCCGAAGCCGCCGCCCAACAGCCGCCATCGGTGACGTTGTGAGCAGCGTCACCCGGGAATGGAGTGACGTTGTGAGCAGCGTCACCGTGGAATGGAGTGACGCTGTGAGCAGCGGCACGTGTGATGGAGCGTCGCTGTGAATGATCTCATTGCGGCGAACAAGCGTCGCACTGCGGCGCTGCTCGTCGGTTTCATGTTCTTCGTCGTTCTCGTCGGCATGGCCATCGGCGCACTCGTCGGCAACGGCACCACCGGAACGATCGTTGCCGTCGCCATCGCCGCGGTGTCGGCGTTCGTTGGTTACTGGAAGTCCGATGCCATTGCGTTGCGCGTGAGTCGTGCGGTTCCCGCGGATCCCGAGCAGTACAAGCGTTTGCACAACCTCGTCGAGGGTTTGTGCATTGCCAGCGGTTTGCCCAAGCCGCGCGTGTACGTCATCGACGATCCCGCACCGAATGCCTTTGCGACCGGCCGCAATCCGCGCAACGCGGCGATCGCCGTCACCACCGGGTTGCTCGAAAAGCTCAACCGTGTCGAACTCGAAGGTGTCGTCGCCCACGAGCTTGCGCACATCAAGAACTACGACATTCTCGTGTCGACGCTGGCGGTGACTCTCGTCGGTGCGGTAGCGATCCTCACCGATTTGGGCATCCGCTTGATGTGGTGGAACGGCGGTCGGCTGTCGCGCGGCGGCGACCACGCCAATCGCGGCAATCCGCTCGCACTGCTCGGATTTGCCCTGCTCGTCATCGCCCCGCTCGT
>JBMTET010000023.1:0-21441 GCA_049433365.1 Ilumatobacteraceae bacterium
GCGCGCTCGGAGAGACTCGAACTCCCAACCTTCTGATCCGTAGTCAGATGCTCTATCCATTAAGCTACGAGCGCTTGGTATAGCGCCTAAATGCTACAGCGCTACAGACGCCACGACTTCGTCCACCACGGCCGCCACGACGAGCCGTTGCGGCGATACAACTCGAGTGCGGCCTCGGCGCTGACGCGCGGATCCAACAGTTGCGCGGCTTCGGTGACGCCAATCCCGGCGAGCCATCCCTTGTGCACCCGGTAGTAGATCTGGAACAACCCGTAGCAGCACTTGCCGGTACCACCGACTGCTCCGGGTCGCAGCTTGCTCTCACGCTGCGCCACGAAGAGCGCATTCTCTTCCTGATCATCCGGCCACACGTCGCGGATGATCCGAACGATTTCGCGTCGCGTGTACGTCGTGGCCTCCGCACGAGCGACTGCAGGTGCAACGGGTTCCGGTGGCAGGCAGATGCGATCACCGATGTAGATCGGGGTGGATTCCTCGGCCGAATTCAACGAATACAGCGTGCGCAACGGTACATCAAATCGTGCCGCCAGCCGCGTCCAAGAGTCGTTGGGCTTGGCCCGGTGCGCCCGCTCACACGAGTCCGCAGACACGGGAGTTACAACGACAGCCATCGCAGATGCACCGACGAGCGCGGCAACCGTCAACTGGCGGAGAGGGTGGGATTTGAACCCACGGACCGGCTCAACACCGGACAACGCCTTAGCAGGGCGCCCCATTCGGCCACTCTGGCACCTCTCCTTGGCAGTCACAAACTTCGCGACAACCGTGGATCGCAGTGTACTCAGACGATCTCTCTCCTCGGTCGGGATGTGATGGCGGAACGAGAGGGATTCGAACCCCCGAGCCTGTTACGGCCTTCCGCTTTCAAGGCGGATGCAATCGTCCACTCTGCCATCGTTCCGGATCGAACGCTAGCGGCGTCGTGCCGCACCAACTTCGCCGCTGTTCAGCGACGAACCTTGTTGCGCAACGCCGCGATCCAGTCGTCGGCATCGCGCCATCGAGTATCGGCGTGATCACGCGCACTTTGCGCCTGCTGACCGGCAGCGGGATACGAGCCGAGAAACTTCACTCCGCCCTGCTTGGTGCGCAGGTCGCGCAACGCGTCGGCAACGAGTTCGTCCTCGATATGCCCATCGCAGTAAATGATGAAGCAATAATCGCCGAGTCCGCCGCGTTTCGTCGGTCGCGACAGCAGCTGCTGCAAGTTGATCCGTCGTGCGGCGAACTCCTGCAAGATGCCGATGAGGCTGCCCGGTTCGTCGGCGCGCTGAAAAACGACCAGCGCAGTTCGATCGTGACCGGTCCGCGGCGGGACTGAGTCTTTGCCGACGAGCACGAACCGCGTTTGGTTTCCGTCGTGATCGGAAATGCCGGCACGCAGCACCTTGAGCGAATACAGATCGGCTGCCATGCGTGTGGCGATGGCAGCGACACGTGCGTCGGCCAGTTCGGCAACCGTGCGCGCCGCCTCCGACGTGGAGTTCGTCGCGCGTACTTCTACGTGGGGAAGGTCACGACGCAAGAACGCATGGCATTGTGCTGCGGCGATCGGAATCGTCATCACCGCGGTGAGGTCCGACAGCGGCGTGTCGCTCGTTGCCAACAGGCAGTGTTCGATGTCGAGCACCACCTCGCGTTGGATGAACAGTTCATGATCGAACACGAGAGCATCCTGCGTGAAGTTGACGGTGCCCTCGATGGAGTTTTCGATCGGCACGAACCCGGCATCGACCTCACCCGCGTCGACGGCATCAAGGACGTCGGGGACGGTCGGGAACGGGACGCGCGTCACGGCCACAAGATCGGGTTGCGTGAGCAGAGCCTGTTCGGTGAACGTGCCCGGCGGCCCGAAGTAGCCGATGCGTCGAATCACCGCATCAAGGCTACGGGTAGCCTGCGTTACATGTTCGAATACGCAGCGCTGCACCCGTTCAATGCGAGCCCCGAGTCGCTGGCAGCCGAACTCACACGACGTTCCACCGAAGGCTGGGAGGTGGTGAGCATCACCACCACGCCGGACGGTCGGTACTGCGCATTTCTGCGTCGCCCCACCGGTGCGTCGGCAACCACGTCGCTTGCCCCGACGACGGGTGATGCGGCACAGACGTCGGTCACCGTGTCAATGTCGTCGAATGCCGTGAATCCGGCCGTGCCCGCAGCGTGGTACAAGGATCCGTCGGGACGTTTCGAGCTGCGTTACTGGAACGGAACCTCCTGGACGGAGCACGTCGCCCGCGACGGCCGCCAGTTCACCGACCCGCCCGTCGCCTGACCCCCGATGCGGGCGACCTCGCTCGGCCACGCGGGCATTCTCGTTCGCAGCCACGACACCACGATCGTCTGCGATCCGTGGTTCGTACCCGCGTTTCATGCGTCCTGGTTTCCGTTTCCGCGCAACGACCGGCTATCCGCGCAGCTCATGGCCGACATTCGCACGCCGACGTACCTCTACGTGTCGCACCTGCACGGCGACCACTTCGACGAGGAGTTTCTGCGCACGGGGGTCGATCCGTCGACTCCGGTTCTGCTTCCCGACTTCCCCACCGACGAGCTCGAGCGGCGTTTTCGGCGACTCGGCTTCGACACGTTCATTCACACCCGCGACGGAGAAGAGATCAAACTCGCCGGCGGAGTTCGTATAGCGATCCACGTCGAATCATCGATCACCGACGGACCCGGCGGTGATTCGGCGATCGTCATCAGCGACGACACTGCACGACTCGTCAACCAGAACGATTGTCGCACCGACGACCTCGGGGCACTCGCGGCGCACGGCCCGGTGGACATGCACTGGCTGCAATTCAGCGGTGCCATCTGGTACCCGATGGTGTACGACGTCGACGACGATACGAAGCGCCGTGAAGCACGCCAGAAAGCGGAGAGTCAGTTCACGCGCGCGCTGCATTACGTCGAAGCCGTCGGTGCACGGCACGTCATTCCATCGGCAGGGCCGCCGTGTTTTCTCGACCCCGAGTTGTTCGGGCTGAACGTCGTGACGGGTGAGGAAGTGTCGATCTTCCCCGACCAAACGGAGTTTCTCCACCGACTGCCCGCCGCAAACGGCATTCTCAACGTTCCCGGCACGACGATCGACGTGGCCAACGGGAGCGTCACCATCGCCCATCCGTCATCGGACGACGACGTTCGCCGCCCCTTCGAACACAAAGCCGACTACCTCCGCGAGTACCAAACCGACTGGATGCCGTGGATCAACGACCGCCTCGCGTCGCTTCCCGTGCTCGGCGATGACGTCGTCGAGCATCTGCGTGCCTGGTGGGAACCGCTCCTTGCCCTGGCGCCGTCACTGCGCCTCGGAGTGGGCGCGGGATGTCTCATTCGCTCCGGCGACCACGAGATCTTCGTCGATTTCCCGACTGGAACGGTGCGTGCGTGGCACGGTGAGGTGTACCGGTTCCGCTTCGACATTCCGCCGGGACTTCTCGCCCATGTCGTGTCGACACATGCCGTTGACTGGTCGAACTCCTTGTTTCTGTCGTGCCGATTCGTTGCCTGGCGCGAGGGTGCGTACAACGAACATCTGTACAACTTCTTCAAGAGCCTGTCGCCCGAGCGGATGCGCCGCGCGAACGACGAGGCGAGGCGTCGACTCGGAATTGCCGACACCCCGAGCGAGGAAATCATTCTCGGTGAGTACGTCGTGCAGCGGTACTGTCCGCATCGCAAGGCCGATCTCTCCGTGTTCGGCTCGGTGGAAGGAAATGAGATCGTCTGTTCTTTGCACGGTTGGAGATTTGCGGCCAGCGACGGTCGATGCCTCAACGCCGAAGATCGCCGCTTGACGGTACGTCGGCGCGACGACACGACATAACCGGATACTCCTTGTGCACCGTCGATCGGGAAACGATCGGCAATTCGTTATGGTCCGTCAGCAACCACGTCACGTCGCGCACTCACTTCGCACGCTGTAACCGGGAGACATCGTCAGGGCGTCGCATCGGGCATGGGTAGCATGGCTCGAGGAGTTATGGCGTGAGCACCGCAATCAACACTGCATCCATTGCCGAAAGTCGTCTGCTTGACCGCATCGACGTGCGTCCGTTCGTTGACACCCTGCGCGCCCGCTGGTGGGTGCTGCCGGTAACGATTGTCGCCGCCGTCGGGCTGCTGTGGGCCCAGGAGTCCGACCTGCAGACCACTCCGGCTGCCTACGCCATCAGCGAGACGTACGAGGTGAGTGACCCTCTCCCCACGCTCGCACTCGTCGGTCTCGACCCGTCGGGCATCCGGGCAATCCCCGATCTCGAGTCGCAAGTGGTCGTGCTGCGTGGTGATGACGTGCGCCAACGAGTTGCCGCCACCCTCGGCTACGAACCGTCCGTTACGATCGCTCGCTCGACGCCGACGTTTTCACTCATCGACACGACGGATGCCGACGGACGCAGCACCTTTACTTTCCGTTCCGCGGGGATCCCGACGCTCACCTTCACGTGCGCCGAAACCGTTCGCGAAAACTGCCCCGACACGATTGCCGCATACGTTGCGGAGGCGGGAAAACTGCGCGCGGAGGCTCTCACCGCCGGACTGGAGCGTGGCCGCAACCTTCTCAGTGCCGCACTCTCAGCAACCCCTGACGATGTGCGCATTCGGCAACAGATTGCGGCGATTGACAACCTCATCGCCGATGCCACACCCACATACCGGCTGATCGGCAGTGAAGAGCAAAGCTACGGCGCCACCGTCACCACGGTGTCGTTGCGCACCTACATCTTTGGTGTCGGAGCCGGACTGCTCCTCGGCCTGCTCATCATCTTGCAGTGGTCCCTCGTCGACAACACCATCCGCAGCGTGTACCGACTGCGCAGAGCCGTCGGCCATGCTCGCGTGCTCGGTTCACTTCGCCAAGATCCCTCGTCTCTTGACTCGCGCCTGACATCGGCAGCTCTTTCCGCACTTGCCGGTGCGGGACCGGTTCGGCTGGTTCCGCTGTCGCCGCTTGCCGCCGGACGGACACTTCCCGATTCGGCGACCGTGACGGATGCGTTGAGTGACACGATCCCCGCACCGTCAACCGGCGCGGACGTCATCGTCGTTCAGCGCGGTGTCGACCGTGTGTCGGTGCTCGTCAGCGCACTGGAGGGGCTGCGGGTTGCCGGACATCGTGTAGCCGGCGTCGTTCTTCTCGACTGATTTCGTCGGCGGTGGGTACGAGTGCCCACACGAGCAAAGCCCACAGGAAATGCGTTCCCATGAAGAACGACTCTTGCGTCGCAGCTGCGAGCACGAAAAATGCCGTTGCATAACGCAGTTGGCCGAGTGGCTCGACGAGAGCGATGCGATGGAGCCGAACTCCCGAAACGACGATGAGAGCGATGAGCAGTGCGCCGGCAACGAAGCCGCCACCGAGCAGAACGTCGAAGTAACCGCTGTGCGACCACGAGACGTCGCCGAGATCCCACCACCCGTCACGATCGAAGAAATCCTTGGTGCGCCAGGCCGCCATCCAGCCCCACCCGAACAACGGCTTGTCGAGAACTCCATCCCATGAAAACGCCCACGACTGACTGCGACTGTTGAATCGCGATTCTTCGCCGAGCAGGCGCAGGAACGATTCCTGAAAAGCGAAAATGACCGTTGTTGCAGCAGCGACGGTTGCAAGAAAAGCCGGATACACCCACCGACCGTTCAGTGACGTGCCACCGACGCGGCGGTTGTACGCCCAACGGAGCGCTGCCCAAAACACCCACACGAGAAGGAACACGACGGCAGCGCCGACCGATGTACTTGATTGACTCTTCCACACGATCCACATGTCGACTGCAGCAGCGCCCAATGCAACGATCACCCACAGGGCGCTCGAGCGTGTGCGGCGACGGACCGCCATCCAGGCGATTGCCAACGCGGTAATTGCGCCAACGGCCGCGGGTGGAGCGAGCGAATTGCGATTGAAATAAATGCCGATCCAGTAACCCGCATCTGGATCGACGGCAAGACTCCACTTTTGCCATACGGCCCACAGCGAAACCGCAACGCCGAGTTGCATGGCTGCCGACACCACCACGAGTGCTTCGCGTTGTCCGTAGGTCTGGACGAAATACAGACCGACGAGCGTCGTGAGTACCAGCATCGAGGCATCGATGACGGTGACCCGGGCGAACACAGACCACACGGTCGACACGACCAACCAGCCAACGAGCGCGGCAAGAATCGTCGTCGTTACGCGATCCAACCCGCGGCGTTGTGCACGCAGGAAGAACAGTGCCACGGCGGGTAACTGCACGAGAACGAAGGTTGCCGAATGAGCCTGGAGAACCGAGGGTGTCGGGGTGAACTCCATGGCCCGACCGCTCGCCTCCCACAGCTTGTAGACGGGACCCTGCGTGAGCGCGAACAGCACCGCAACGCCGTACAGGTATTCGAGCCACCGCACGGCGTGCTTCATCACACCCAAAAATCTAGGTGATTTTCGCTCGGTAGCCTGAGAGCGTGACGTCGCCCCACGACGACCGCGATGCGCTCATTGCCGAGTTGTACGAAGAAGCCCACGGTCTGCGGATGAAGCTCGAGGATTTCAGCCGCTACACCGAGGATGCGATGGCAAAAATGGCTGCAGAGCGTCGCGAACACGGCGATCGCACCGCAACGGTCGAACGTGACTTGCAGGTACGCGATGCCGAACGTCGGCAGCTTCACGACGAATTGGTGCGCTGTCGCAGCGAAATTGCCAGACTCAGTGCCGAGGTTGAGCGCTTGCAGGCAGCTGCTGCGACCGCATCCGACCGGCAAACGAAGCGGCGTCGGGGTCGCCGTCAATGACCGAGCAGTTTCCCGTCATCATCACGGTTCGCGATCGACTCACACCATTGCTGTCACTGTTGGCCTGGCTCGACAAGGTCGGGCAACGCGACGTGTGGTTGTGCGACAACGCCAGCACGTGGCCGCCGATGGTCGAGTTCCTGCGCACGACCTCGCACCGCGTCGTGCGCAACGCGGTCAACCTCGGACACCGGGCACCGTGGTTGAGCGGGATCGTCGCCGACGTCGGTCACGACCGCTACTTCGTCGTCAGTGATCCAGACGTCGTTCCCGTCGACACGTGCCCGCACGACGCCTTCGCCGCCTTCAAACGGGCGTTGCAGCGCAACCCCGGTGTCGACAAGGTGGGTTTTTCGCTGAAGATCGACGACCTTCCCGACTCCTACCGCCATCGCGACGACGTCATTACGTGGGAGAGGCAGTTCTGGACGACGGTTGCCGAGCCGGGGTTCTACCGCGCACCCGTCGACACCACCCTCGCGCTGTATCGCCCGGGACTGGGGCACGACAACGGCAACGCTCTGCGCTCGGCACCCCCTTACGTCGCACGACACCTGCCGTGGTACGTCGACAGTGCCCACCCGAGCGACGAGGACCGCTACTACGTCGCCCATGCCGATCGCCTCATCACGAACTGGAACGACGAACGGCTTCCGGCGAACGTGAAAGTCCAGCTTGCCCGCCTGCGGTCGGCAAAGATGGATCCCTCGTGAGCACTCCCGCAATATCCGTTTCGCATGTGTGGAAGAACTTCCGCCTGTATCACGAGCGGAACCGTTACATCAAGGCGGCGATGCTGCGCGGTCGCCGGGCGCGCTACGAGGAGTTCTGGGCGCTGCAGGACGTCTCGTTCGACGTTGCGAGCGGGGCAACGGTGGGCATCATCGGATCGAACGGTTCGGGCAAAACGACGCTCCTCAAATGCCTCACGGGGATCTACTTCCCCGAACGCGGATCGGTGAAGGTCAACGGGGACATCGCGGCGTTGCTCGAACTCGGCGCCGGGTTTCACCCCGAACTGTCGGGGCGCGAAAACGTGTACCTCAACGGCGCGATCCTGGGCATGACTCGCAAGGACATCGACAAGCAGTTCGACAGCATCGTCGAGTTCGCCGGGCTGGAGAAGTTCATCGACTCCCCGGTGAAGAACTACTCCTCGGGCATGGTCGTGCGCCTCGGATTTTCCATCGCCACGCACGTCGAACCCGAGATTCTGCTCATCGACGAGATTTTGTCGGTGGGTGACGCCGCATTCCAGCGCAAGAGCACCGAGAAGATCGAGCAGTTCCGCCGCGACGGTCGCACGATCGTCGTCGTCAGCCACTCACTCGGATTGGTGCAGCAGTTGTGCGCCGATGTCGTGTGGTTGGAAAAGGGTCGCATCCGCGAGATCGGCCCGGCCTCCCAGGTCATCGCGGCCTATACCGGTGGCACGTACCAGGAGACGAGCGCCCCCGTGGATGGAGTCGCCAACCGCTGGGGTACGGGAGACGTTCGGGTATCGACGGTGTCGATCCTCGATGCCCATGGAACACCGGCTGAGATCGTCGAGTCGGGAACTCCGATCTCGATCGTCGTCGAGCTCGCTGCACACGTGAGGGTGGAATCACCTGTCATCCGGGTGATGATCACCACACCGCACGGTGACATCGTGTGGGCAACGACGACGCAGCGCGGTGCGTCAACGTTGCGCGCTCTCGACGGTGCGACGACCGTAACGCTGTCGCTTGCTTCGCTGCCGCTGCTCGAAGGCGGTTACCACGTGTCCGTCGCGGTGACTGATGCGACCGGTTCGACCGAGTTCGACCATTGCGACCGATGGCTGCGATTCCAGGTGCACCAGTCGGATCTGTCCGATTCGGGTCTCGTCGCCATTCCCTCGACGTGGTCGTTCACCCGCCACTAGGCGGATGCGTCAGAGTTCTTCGGCAATTCGGCGCGAATAGCGTCCGAACACCCACAGACCGATCGCCAGTGACGCAAACGCCATGAGCGCGATCGGCAGCAAGTCCCCGGAGTCCGGTCCGCGACCGTCGAACGTGACGTGGCGGAACGATCGCAGGAACACGGCAGCGGGATTCCAGTGCAGCAGAAACCCGGCGACACCGCCAACTTTTCCTTCGAGTCGGGCCGGGTCGTAGATGACCGGCGTGGCAAAGAACCACACCTGCGAGATGATCGTCCACAGATACTTGAGGTCGCGGAAGAACACTGCGCCGACCGACAGGACGAGAGCCAGGCCCGACGCAAAAATTGCGAGCAACACCATCAACACGATGGTCATCGGAATCCAGGGCAGAAGCGGGCTGCCGAACAATGCAAGGACGATCGTGAGCAGCGTCATCTCGATGGAGAACTGCACGAAACTGAAAATCACCTGGGAAAATACCAGCGATTCGCGGGCGAAACGCACCTTGCGCACGAGACCGGCATTCGATGTCAGTGATTGCAGCCCGAGGTTGCAAATGAGGTTGAGGAAACCCCACGGCAAAATGCCGCTGAGCAGGTACAAGCCGTAGATATCGATACCCGACGGGTCTCCCACCCGGGTGGTGACACCGAAGACGACACCGAAGACGAACGAATAGATGAGCATTTGCGACAACGGATTGAGCAGCGACCATCCCCAGCCGAGAACGGAGCGGCGGTACTTCGATCGCAATTCGCGCAACGTGAGGTTCCACAACAGGTTGCGGGACCGGATGATGTCGGCCACTTGGTGCACGGATGCCCAACCTACCAGTGGGACGAACGGTAGAGTTCGTTGCATGGACGCGTCGCGTGACAACGTCGCTCCCACCGCCGCATTGCCGCACGGTGAGTTCGCCACCGACGAGGCAGTCGATCCGCGCGATGCGCTCATCGCCGAACTTCGCACCAAGGTGATGGATCTTGAGCTTGCGCTGCTCCATTCGCGGGACTTCGCCATCGGTGCCATCGCCGAAACGGGCGAGCTGCGCCTCGCCAATGCCGAATCAACGATTCACGCCGAAAACCAGCGCGCCCATATCTCGCGGCTCGAACAGCACGTCACGCGGCTCGAACAGCACGTCACGCAGCTCGACAAGCAACTCCGTCGTCGTACCGAGAGATTGAAGGAGCTGGAGCGAATCGTTGCCAGCCGCACGTACAAGGTCGGGCGTCTCGTCATGTTGCCCGTGAGGATTCTCAAGCGCCTCGCTCGGTAGGGCGCCCGCCACGCCTCGTGCCGCTCTTCAGCATCGTTACGCCGGTCTACGAGACCCCGCTCGATGCCCTCGACGAATGCATTCGTTCCGTTGTGTCGCAGAGTTTCACCGACTGGGAGTGGTGTCTCGTCGACGACGCCTCGCCGTCACCCGCGGCGCGCAACCGGCTCGCCGAGTTGCAGGCGAACGACCCGCGTATACGACTTGTGCATCGCGATACCAACGGCGGTATCGTCGCTGCGTCCAACGACGCCCTGGCCATTGCCGACGGGGAGTTCGTCGTTCTGCTCGACCACGATGACGTGCTCGCCGTTGATGCACTGGCGGACATCGCACGGGTGATCGAAGCCCAACCTGACGTCGATTACATCTACAGCGACGAGGACAAGATCACCCCGGACGGCCGGCACTACGAGGAGTTCCGCAAACCGGGATGGTCACCGGAGCGGCTGCGCGGCCAGAATTACTGCTCGCACATCTCCGTCATCAGGCGCCGGATCGTCGACGCCGTCGGTCGCTTTCGCGAGGGGTTCGACGGGTCACAGGACCACGACCTCGTGCTGCGAGTGACGGAAAAAACTCGCAAGATCCACCACATTCCCCGCGTGCTGTACCACTGGCGCGCCGTACCCGGATCGACAGCCGTTGCGGTGAGCGAGAAACCCTACGCAATGGATGCGAGCATCCGTGCCGTGCGCGAGCACTGTGAGCGCGTCGGTATCGATGCCGACGTGGGTGCATCGGCTCCGTGGCCCGTCGTTCGCGTGAAGCGCCGACTCGCGGCCACCCCGATCGTATCGATCGTCATTCCCACGCGTGGTACGAAGAAACACCTCTTCGGCGTCGAAACAGTCCTCGTCGTCAATTGCGTCGACAGCGTGCTGCGCAACTCGACGTATCCCAACGTCGAGGTCGTCGTCGTCGTCGATGCGGATACTCCCGACAAGGTTGTCGCCGACCTTCGAGCACTCGATCCGAATCGGGTGGTCATCGTCACCTTCGACAAACCGTTCAATTTCTCGGCAAAGTGCAACCTCGGGGTCGTCAACTCGACCGGTGATTACGTGTTGTTGCTCAACGACGACACCGAGGTCATCACCCCGGAGTGGATCGAGGAGATGCTCGGATATTTCTGGGACGACGACGTCGGAATGGTCGGGCCGTTGCTCCTCCTCGAGGACGGTCGTATCCAGAGCGCCGGACACTCGTACGCCGTGCACCACCACAACTACGGCAACCACATGCCCGGCAACTCGGTTGGTCCGTTCGGAATGCTCAAAGTTGCCCACGAGGTATCCGGGGTGACCGGTGCCTGTGCGCTCATCCGACGCAGTGCCTACTTCGACGTCGGCGGATTCAGCACGGTGTTTCCGTCGTCGTTCAACGACGTCGATTTCGGATACAAGCTGCTCGATCGCGGTTTTCGCATCATCTGGACACCGCACGCGCGGTTGTTCCACTTCGAGAGCGCCACCCGGGAACGCAGCGTGTCGGAAATCGAGACCGCCGCCTTGCGTTCGCGATGGGGAAGTCGCTTCAATCGCGACGAGTACTGCCGAGACGCCTGGTCGTTGGAGCATCTTGCCGGTCGACCTCTGGAGCCGAGCCCGAACCAACCACGCTGAGCATCGCCCGCTTCGTCGTCAGCGTGATCGTTGCGGCAATTCCGGCACATGCCGCAGCAGCGAGAATCCACCAACCGACACCTGCCGGCGACTCGGACAACGCAACGGCAAGCAGTCCGAGTGCGGCGCCGCCGACGAGCAGGACGTTCACCGATCGGCGCACGGAAAACCCGAGGCGTACGAAGCGGTGACTGAGGTGGTCCTGGCCGCCGAGGAACGGACTCACTCCGCGTTTGATTCGCGAGATGAACACCATGGCGGTATCGAGAACGGCGATACCGAGCACGACGACGGGCACGAAGTACTGGGGGATCTCCGTGACTGCTGTTCGCATCTTCAATCCGAGATACGCCATGAAGAACCCGATGAACAAACTCCCTGCATCGCCCATGTAGATGGTGGCCGGGTGAAAGTTGGAACGCAAAAACCCGAGCATGCAACCGGCGAGGCCGATCGCCAGCAGCGCGCTGAGTTCCTGGTCGTTGATGATCGCGATGAGAAAAAAGGCGATGCTCGCCACCGAGGCCGTGCCGGCGGCCAGACCGTCGATGTTGTCGAGCAGGTTGAAGGCATTCGTGATCCCGACTATCCACACGACGGACACGGCGAGATCGAGCCAATCGGGCATCACGGTGACGATGTGGATCCCGTTCATCACGACCACAACTGCCACGACGAGTTCGACGGCAAATCGCAACAACGGGCTCAGCCCCCGCAAGTCATCAATGAGCCCCATACCTGCAAGCAGTAGTCCGAGGGCGAGAACCAAAATGAGCTCGCGAAAGGTGGAGCTTGAATCCGTGAGAAATCCGAGCCACTCGATGCGCAGCCCGGCCTCGTCCAACGTGACGTAGTTGAGGAGATACGCCCCGGCAAGTGCGGCCACGGAGAATGCACCGAACATTGCCACCCCGCCGAGGTACGGGACGGGTGATCGATGCGACTTGTGTCCACCCGGATTGTCGACTATTTCACGCCGGTGGGCAACGTCGCGTACGACTGGAACGAGAACCAATGACGTGACAAGTGCTGCCACGAACGTCACGATGTACAACGGGGCCGATGCCACGAGTGCAAGGCTAGTTCTGCCGGCCGGTGGGAAGTCTGGCTGCTTGTCGCCGCACAAGTAGCGTGTGCGGCGACATGAAGGTTCTCGTCACCGGTGGTGCCGGCTACATCGGATCCCATCTCGTCGATCGACTGGTGGGAGAAGCCCACGACGTCACGGTTCTCGACGATCTGTCCACCGGTTCGATGCGCAACCTCGAGAAATCAGGCGCTTCGATTCACTTCGTCGAGGGGACAATTCTCGACCACTCCCTCGTTGAACGCTTGGTCACCGAATCTGAGCTCGTTTTTCATCTCGCCGCGGCCGTCGGTGTAGGACACATCGTCGCCGATCCGCTCTCGTCGCTCATCACCAACACGCGGGGGGCGGAGAACGTCATCGAAACCTGTGCGGCAACGAAGACTCGCCTCGTACTTGCCTCGACGAGCGAGATCTACGGCAAGACGACGAAAATGCCGATGGCCGAGGACGACGATCGTGTCCTCGGGTCGACGAACGTTCACCGCTGGGGATACAGCACCGCCAAGGCGATCGACGAACACCTTGCCCTTGCGTATGCCGATCGTGGTCTTCCGGTGTCGATCGTCCGGTATTTCAACTCCTTCGGACCCCGCCTCGACCCGCGTGGGTACGGATCCGTCGTTGCCAACTTCATGCGCCAGGCACTCGACGGTGAACCCCTCACCGTGCACGGGGACGGAACGCAGACTCGCTGTTTCACCTTCGTCGACGACACCGTGGATGGCACGATGCGAGCCGGGTTTCGTGACGAGGCTCTCGGTGGTGTCTTCAACGTCGGCAACGACGTTGAGACCGTGATTGCCGACCTTGCCCGGATGATCATCGATCTCACCGGCTCGAAGTCGACCGTTGAACTCGTGTCATACGAAAAGCGTTACGGTCCCCGCTTCGAAGACACCAAGCGACGGGTGCCGAGCTTGGTGCGGGCACGGGAGGTTCTCGGATACTCGCCAACGGTCGCTCTCCGTGATGGTTTGCAGCGCACACTTGCTTGGTGGCAGGCCACGCACAGTTGATGCACGTCGTCCACATCGTGACGCGCACGAACATTGGCGGCGTCTCCAACTACCTCGACCACCTGTTGCGCGGAACTCAAGGCCGCATCAACAACACCGTCGTTCGCGGCACTTCTTCATCTGACGAGGGTGAGTATTTCGACACCCGGACGTTGCATGCGAACGTCATTGACGTTTCCTCGCTTCGACGGCGATCCAAGCCCTGGCTCGATGTCGTTGCTTTCGTTCGCCTCGTGAGCGTGTTGCGAAAACTGCGGCCTGATGTCGTCCACACCCACATGGCCAAGGCAGGAGCCCTCGGGCGACTTGCCGCGTTCGTTGCGCGCGTCCCCGTGCGGGTTCACACCTTTCACGGACATCTCCTGCAGGGCTATTTCGGTGGTATGAAGACCCGGGGAATCGTCGCCATCGAACGAGCGCTCGGCCGGATCACCACACATGCGGTGACGAATGGTGAACGTGTCCGACTGGATCTCGTTGCCATCGGTGTCATCCGGAACTCAGCCAGCACGATGATCCCGCCGGCGGTTGAACCGATGACTCTCCCCGGTCGACACGACGCACGGGCCGAACTCGGGCTGCCCGATGATCGTGTCGTCGTCGGTTACGTTGCACGTCTTGCGCCCGTGAAGCGCCCCGACCGAGTGATCGCACTCGCCGAGCGACTGCCGAACGTGCACTTTGCAATGTTCGGCGACGGACCACTTCTTGCATCGATTCGAACCGCAGTGGACAAGCTGCCGAACGTGTCCCTCCATGGGTGGCGGGAAGATCTCGCGGCGGTGTATGCGGCTGTCGACATAGCACTGCTGACGAGCGACAACGAAGCGATTTCCATTGCGCTGATCGAAGCAGCCAGCGCGGGATTGCCGATCGTGGCGACGAACGTTGGTTCGATTCCCGAGATCGTTCACCGTGACATCAACGGATTTCTCGGCGATGACATCGACGAACTTGCACACGCCATTGAACGACTCGCCGACAACGAGTCACTGCGACGAAGCATGGGGGAATCCGGGCGGCTGCTTGCCCGGTCTTCGTACACGACTGCCAATTTGGCAGAAGCACACATCGGGTTGTATCAACGTCTCGTCACCGGCAACGGCAGCTAGAGACGTTGTCGTTCCCCCCGAGGAGCGCCACCGGCATTGACAGCGTCGAACACAGGGATGCCTTTGCCGTCAAAATCGGAAAGCGGCCACTTTCCACCGACCAAAACTGCGACGAGATCGAAGGTGTTCGCACCGACCGCCTGCTCATCCAACGAATGCAACGTCGCATCGCCGATGACGACCGATGGCACGTGCGGATCGACGTAGCTGAGTTTGGCACCGTGCTGCGCCAGCAGCTCCATCACGTGAATCGCACGCGAGTTGCGAATGTCGCTGACACCGGGTTTGAATGCGGCGCCGCAACACAGGATCCGGGCACCACGTAGGGGGATTCCCCGGGCATTCAACATGTCCTGAATGCGCCGCACGGCATACAACGCCATGTCGTTGTTCACGTCGGCTGCAAGCTCGACGAATCTCATTTGAAAGTCGTACTCGCGAGCCTTCCATGAGAGATAGAACGGGTCGACGGGTATGCAATGACCGCCCGGACCGATGCCGGGGTAGAACGCCTGGAAACCGAACGGTTTGGTGGCAGCCGCGTCGATGACGCTCCACACGTCGAGTCCCATCGCATGACACAGTTGCGCCAGTTCGTTGACGAGGGCGATGTTCACGGCGCGATACGTGTTCTCGAGCAACTTCGACAACTCGGCAACCGACGGGTTCTCCACGGTGCGCACGAGTTCGGGATCATCCATCAGCGCCTCGAGCAGTGTCTTGCTGAGTGCAGTGCAGCTGGCGGTGAGTCCGCCCACCACCTTCGGCGTGTTGCGCACGTTCCACTGTGCGTTGCCCGGATCGACGCGCTCCGGGGAAAATGCGAGATGGAAATCGACGCCGGCGATCAGGCCGGTCGTTTCGAGCAACGGTTTGACGAACTCGGTCGTCGTTCCGGGATACGTCGTCGACTGCAGGATGACGAGCATTCCCTTGCGCAACACCGATGCCACCGTTCGGGTGGCTGATTCGACGTAGCTGAGATCGGGGGTCTTGGCTTTGTCGAACGGGGTGGGCACGCAGATGAAGATCGCGTCGGCAGCCGACAGGTCGGATGCCGTCGTCGTGGCTCTGAAGCGTCCCGTGGCACGCAAGCCGGCAATCGTCGAGTCGGGCACGTCGTCGATGTGACTACGGCCGTCATTCAGTCCGTCGACGACGCGCACCGACACGTCGAAGCCGATGACGGTGAATCCGACTTCGACGAATGACGTCGCCAACGGAAGACCGACGTAGCCGAGTCCGATAACCGCCACCGTGGCGTCGCGCTGATTGAGACGCGCCGCAAGCGAAGATGTGTTCGATGACGTCATGATGCCAACCGTGGGCGAGGGGGGACTTGAACCCCCACGTCCTTGCGAACACTGGCACCTGAAGCCAGCGCGTCTGCCATTTCGCCACTCGCCCGAGTAGGAAGGGAAATCACGCTAGCAATGCGATCAACGAGCCCCAACGGGCTCCTCGCCGGGACGCGACGTTCGCATCAACCACAGGGCTCCGTAGACGACGAGGACACCGGACGCAACGAGTGCGACCGTACTGAGGAGGTGGAAGCCAACCGCGCGACGAATGAACCCCGATGAGAACCCGGCCAGACCTCCACAGAAACTCATCAACAAATCGGCCGTTCCCTGTACCGCAACGCGTTTGTCGTCGGGAACTGAATCGACGAGCAGGCTCGATCCACCGATGAGGCCGAAGTTCCACCCCACGCCGAGCAGCCACAACGACGGAAACAACAACCACTCGATGTCACCCGAGAGTGCGGCGATCGCGAGCGACGCCGCCAACACGACACCGGCCACGAGAATCGACTGCAATCGGCCGTACTTGTCGGTGAACTTTCCGATGAGCGGACTGAAGGCGTACATTCCCGCGATGTGCAGCGACACGACGTACGCCGAGATTCCCTCGTGTCCGTGCAACTTCAAATGAACAGGGGTCATCGTCATGACTGCCACCATCGTCGCCTGCGAGATGATCATTGCCGTTACCGCGAGTCGGCCGCGCGGCGACGACCAGATGATGCCGATGACCTCGCGCAGCGGCGGTCGTGGTGCCGGTGAAGTGCCGACTGCCCCGCTGGCGATGAGCGGATCGGGGCGAAGCCGCACGTAGGTGTTCACCGCAGCGAGCAACAGGAACACGGCGGAAAAAATCCACGGACCGCTGTATTTGTGCAATCCGAACCACTCAGTTCCGGCCCACTGCGCGGGGCCGATCAGCAAGGGACCGAAGACTGCGCCGAACGTGGACGCAAACACGACCCGGCTCATCGCCGATCCACGGGTCGTCGGGGAAGCAAGGTCCGTGGCCGCGTACCGGGCAAGCAAGTTGGCCGCCTGACCGTTGCCGAACAGGAACAGACCGGCGATGAACACCGGCAAGAACATCAACTGCACTCCAACGGCCGCAATTGCGCACCCCAAGGTGGCCAGCAGATAGCCGCGCGCCAGACCCGCACGTCGACCCCGTCGCGCCATGACACGGGCGAGCATCTGGGCCATGAATGCCGTTCCGATCGTCGACGTCGCCGTGGCGATACCACCCCACGGTGTCGTGTCGCCGAGAATCTCTTGGACAACGAAAGCTCCGACGGTGACGGATGAACCCAGTGCAGCGGCACCGACGATCTGTCCGCCGACAAGCACACCGAGTGTGCGACGCTGCAATTCCTCGCGGTCGACGGGATCCGTCACAACAACGTCAACGGCACGAGTCACTTCGACCACGCTAGACGTGCCACCGAAACGAAATCGGACCACGCATATGCCCGTAGAATTGGAGCGTGCCGTTGCGTGCGTATCCCACAGCGGTGAAACCCATTCATCTCGGGCGCCGACTTCTCGCCGCCATGGACGAATCCGCCCGGGACGGTGACGGTCGTGCGGCGAGCAGCTACACGGTGGCGATGCATCCCAAGGATCTCGCCGCCTGGCAGGACGTTGTCGGCGAAGTCGAGCGGGAGTTGAGCGAAGCCGGCAATCTTCACGCTGAACGGGAGGGATTCGGGTTGGAGTCCCCCGTGCGTGTGTCCCTGCGGGCAGTTGAGCAGGTGCGTCGCGGCCGTTTCGACGTCGTTGTCGCTGCCGACGATGATCACCTTGCCCCATCGCCGCATCCCGACCGTTCATCGTCGGTGGCTGACCACCCGAAGGACGAAGGAGAACGCGTCGTCGTCACGGTCCCCCAACCGTCGCTCGCAACGAGCAGTGTCAGCGTGGAGTGCGCGCTCATCCTTCCCGACGGCAGTCGCCACGTGCTCGAAAACGAGCGTGTGACGATCGGTCGCCAGAGCACGTGTTCGATCGTCATCAAGGACTCCAACGTGTCGCGGGAACACGTTCAGTTCCGCCGCGGTCACGATGGTTGGACGGTTCGGGATCTTGGCAGTACGAACGGAACGAAGATCAACGGAGTTCGTGTCGAGGGTGAACAACTTCTTGCCAACGGAGACGTCGTTCTCGTCGGATCCATCCCCGTTCGCTTCGAGATCGCATGACGGTCTCTCCGGGCGTTCGGTTGGTCTGGGGAGCAGCCACCGACGTCGGTCGCGTCCGACAGCAAAACGAAGACTCCTTCATCGCCGATCCCCGCTTGTTCGTGGTTGCCGACGGCATGGGTGGTCACAACGCGGGAGAGGTGGCGAGCGCAATTGCGGTGCGCACGATGCTCGAAGCTGCCCGGACGGGGTTCACCGATCATGACACCTTCGTTGCCGCGGTTCGTGCCGCCAACAGAGCGATCCACGATGCAGCAGGTGGCCTCAACGAACAACGCGGAATGGGTACCACCCTCACTGCCGTTGCGCCATTGCGGTTGGCCGAAGGCGAGCCGCCGGCACTGTCGGTAACCAACGTCGGAGACTCGCGCACGTACGTGTTTCGCGACGGGCAACTGCGCCAATTGAGCGTCGATCACTCGTACGTCCAGGAGTTGCTCAGCGAAGGATTGGTGACCGCCGAAGAGGCACGTGTTCATCCGCGACGCAACATCGTCACACGGGCACTCGGAATCGACGGTTCGGTGAAGCCCGATGCGTGGATCGTGCCGATGATCGTCGGTGACCGGTTCATGTTGTGCTCCGACGGCCTCGTAGACGAAGTCCCCGACGCCGATATCGCAGCGATCATGGGCTCGACGGCGAACCCCGAAGATGCTGCCCGTGCGCTCGTTGAGACTGCGAATCGCAACGGTGGTCGCGACAACGTCACCGTCATCGTCATCGACGTTCACGATGCCGCAGACTCCGAAACCGCTGCGGCTGTTGCATCTCCCGCCGGCACCGCGCCGACCGCCGCGCGGGCAACAACTCGACGCACCAGCCGCCGGGTGCGGTTGGCTGCGCTCGGTGCGGTCGTCATCGTCACCCTCGGCGTCGCAGTCGTTGTTGCAACAGGGGTGAATGCCCGTAGTGGCTACTTCGTGCGTTTCGAATCCCAACGCAGCGACGCCCGGTTGCTCATTTACAGGGGGTCACCGAACCGTGTGTTGTGGTTCTCTCCAACGATCGAAGCGGACTCCACGTTGCGCCGTAACGATCTGTACCCGGGCCTCGCATCGCAACTCGACGAACCCCGCCAATTCGAGTCCGCGCTGCGGGCGGCAGCGTTCGTCAACTCGATTCGTAACGTCGTCGAGGAGCATTCAGCGCCATGAGTGAACCGATCGTCATCAACGACAGGTACGAACTCGGCCGGCGCATCGGACGCGGTGGTATGGCCGAAGTATTCGTTGCCCGCGACCGACTGCTCGATCGCCCCGTTGCCGTGAAGGTGCTCTTCCCCGAACATGCGAAAGATCCGTTGTTCGTTGAGCGGTTCCGGCGCGAAGCGATGTCGGCGGCCGGCCTCAATCATCCGAACATCGTCGGTGTATACGACTGGGGTCAGGTGAACAACACGTACTACATCGCAATGGAGTACGTCCAGGGTCGTACGTTGGCCGACATCCTGCAAGCCACGGGGCGCCTCAGCGTCCTGCAGGCGTGCGACATCGCCGTTGAAGTGGCCGCCGCACTCGCGTCGGCGCATCAACACGGTGTCGTCCACCGTGACATCAAGCCGGCGAACATCCTCGTCGGATCGACCGGACAGGTGAAGGTTGCCGACTTCGGCATCGCCCGCGCCGTGGGTGCGGCTTTCGAACAAAACCTCACGCAAAGCGGTGCCGTCATGGGTACGGCGACGTACTTCTCGCCCGAACAAGCCCAGGGCAGCCAGCCTGACCCGCGCAGCGACTTGTACTCACTCGGAGTCGTCATGTACGAGATGATCGTCGGAGAACCACCGTTCGTCGGCGACAATGCGATCGCCGTTGCATACAAGCAGGTGCATGACCAACCAGTCGCGTTACGCACCCGGGAGCCCGACATCTCGCCCGCATTCAACGCGATCGTCATGAAGTGCCTGGAAAAGGATCCCCTGCGCCGGTACGGATCGGCGGGGGCACTTGCCGATGACATTCGCCGGTTCGTCGACGGTGAGGAGGTGTCCGCATTTCTAGAGGAACAACGCCGGGCACGGGAGGCACGTGACACGAGCGTCTTACCGAGCGTCGAGATCGATCCGAACGTGACGACGATTCTCGATGCACAGCCGACCACCAAACTGCCCACCACTCGTGGTGCCAGACCGACCACGGACTATCCCCCGTACGACGACATCGCACCCAAAAGAACGGCGGCCTACGTATTCGGGGCCGTGGCGTCGATTATTGCAATCATTGCGATCGGATTGTTCACGTTTCGCCTGCTCACCGACGAAGGGGCATCAACGAGCATCACTGTGCCAAACGTCGTTGGGCTGAACATCGAAGATGCACGGGCGCTCCTGCTCGACGTCGGTCTCACTCCGATCGAAGATCCGCGAGTTCGCGACGGCGCCGCCAACGACGTGGTCTACGAGCAATCCCCCACACCGGACACCCTTGCCCGCGAGGGTGAAAACGTCATTCTCGTGTACAACCCGGGCTTCGTCCCGGTGACGGTACCAAACCTCGTCGGTTTGAGCGTCGAGCAGGCGACGGCAACCCTGCGCTCGCTCGGTCTGCGACTCGTCGTCGGCAACTTCGTCGCCGACACGAACATCCCCGCAAATCAGATTCTCAGTCAGTCGCCCGATGCCGACCTCGGGACTCGACCCAACTCGATCATCACCGTTGTCGTATCGGGTGGAACGAACTCCGTGCTCGTACCCGACGTGATCGGTGACCCCGAAGCCGCCGCGATCAGGGAACTGCAGGCGCGACCATTCGGCTTCGTCGTGACCACGGTTCGCGAGACGAGTGATCTCGTCGAGGCCGGTCGCGTCATTCGTACCGAGCCGATCGCAAATTCGGCAGCTGCGCCGGGTGGTGCAATCACTCTTTACGTATCGGCAGGTGCAGCCAACGTCGAAGTTCCCGATTTCACCGCGCTCGGTGAAGGCGAAGCACAAAATCTCGCATTATCACTAGGTTTGCAACCGACACTCACCTATCAGGATGTGCCGGCCGAGGATCCCGCCGACGGTCGGGTGATCTCGCAATCAATTGCCGCCGGCACGCGCGTGGTGTCGCAGTCGCAAATTATCTTCGTTGTCGGTCGGGTACCTGTCGACAATTAGTGACAGG
>JBMTET010000024.1:0-21229 GCA_049433365.1 Ilumatobacteraceae bacterium
TGTACAGAATTTCGCCCGCCGTGACAGCACCGCCAACGATGCCGAGGTTGCCGGTAATCGCGCGCACGAGCGACGTCTTTCCGGCACCGTTGGCACCGAGAACGGACACGAAGCCGCACTTCGGAACGACGATAGACACACCATTGACGGCGCGAATCGCCCCTCCGTAAATGACTTCAAGGTTACGAACCTCGACGAGTGGAGTATCGGTTGCTGCTGTGCTCATTGTGAGTACGGCCATTTCGCGAAGTAGGACTTGATTCGTTTCCACGCTCCCGATAGGCCGTCAGGTGAGCGCACGAGAACGACGACAATCAGGAGTCCAAAAACGGCCAAGTTGATTTCACTCTTGTAGCTCGACAGAAACGAAAAGTCTCGCAAAATGGGTGTTTCCTGGCGAATCCAGTCAATCCATACTGGGGCACCGTAAAAAAACAACGCTCCGAACACGGCGCCGAGAATCGACGAGAAGCCGCCAAGTACGATCATGATCGCGTAGTCGAGCGTCGTCTGGAAGGGATACGACTCAATATCGCGAGCACTCAGAAAGTACGACTGCAATGCTCCCGACATTGAGACAAATGCCGAGGAGATGATGAACACTTGGAGTTTAGACGCCAGTGGCGATACGCCAACGAGACTTGACGCAGTGTCCCGAGCGCGTACTGCGGCGAACGCTCGACCTTCGCTTGAGCGAACGACATTTGAGAGAAACCATAAAGACGCGGCCGTTATTGGCAGATTGACCCAGTACCAACTCACGCCTGAACTTACCCGCGCAGGCGTATCACCTCCCAACCATGGAAACCAGGATGGCGCTGTTGGAAGCTCAAAGATAATCGGAATAAAGCCAAACTGTGCCACGAGAAATCGCTTATATATGAAGTACGCGAAGTAGTAGATACCGAGCGTGGCCAGCAGCAGATACAAACCCTTGAGCCTGAGCGCGGGAAGTGCAATGAGTGCTCCTACCAACCCGCCCGCGATCAGGGTCACCGGGATAACCGCCCAAAAGCTCCATCCCAATTTCGGGCCGACATAACCGGCCACAATGGTTCCAAAAATAAGAAGTCCGGCGTGCGCCAGCGAGACCTGCCCGGTGTTGCCGACAAGCAGGTTGAACGCCGCCGCACCGATGATCGCCGTAAACGACAGGTTGAGCACGGTCAACCACGCCACCCACGGGAAATTCGCCGGGGGCGTCCAGCCATTGTTGAGAAGGAACGGCAGTCCGACGAGTACCACCGTGATGATCACCGCCCACACGCGCTGTGGACGTGTACGGATGATCCGCATGTCCTGGCGGTAGTCGGTAATAAATTTTTCTCGAGCCATTAATGTCCTCCCTTGTGGAGTCGTCTACGGGTGGATACGGCTCAGATGCGCACGAGTTCGGGAGAGCCAAACAACCCGGCCGGCTTCACATACAGCATGACAGTGAGGATAATAAACGGGATGATGTCTCGGTAGTCGGCACCAAAGTACCCCGCACCCATCTGCTCGAGCGTTCCGACGATGAGACCTCCGACGATGGCACCTTCGATGCTGTCAAGACCGCCGACGATGGCCGCCGGCGCGGCGCGAATACCGATGGCAGCGATATTGAGATCAATCGCAGCGGTGTAGTGGCCGAAGAACACGCCGCCGGCACCGGCCATTGCCAGACTGATGAACCAGGCGAGTGCATAGATGCGGTCGGGGCTGATGCCCATCGCCGAGGAGGCCTGCAGGTTTTCGGCAACGGCGCGCATGTGCAAGCCGAGCCGCGAGATGCGGAAGAACAAGTAGAAGCCGATGACGAGGGCCAATGCGGAGCCGAGAATGATGAAATTGTACAACTCCACCTGTGCGCCGCTGATGTTGACGATGCTCGACGACAATCCCTGCATCCGCGGACGCTCGATGGGACCGGCAACTACAAGAATCACCCCACGAATTACGATCGCAATTCCGATCGTGACGAGCACGATCGCAAAGAACGGTCGCCCGACGAGGTTGCGCATGACCCCGTAGTGCACGAACAATCCAAGGCACCCCATGACGGCCGCCACGATGAGCAAGGAAGGTATGAAGTTGAAGCCGAGACGAGTAATGAAGAAGTACCCGATGTACGTGCCGATCATGAGGAACTCACCCATTGCCAGGTTGAGGACGCGGGTCGACTTGAACACGAGCACGAAGCCGAGCGACACGAGCGCATAGACGGCCCCGAGTGACAGGCCCGATGCAAGCAGCGTGATGAGACGCTCCATCAATTCCCCCTAAGTGTCTGAACGGTCGGTCACGCCTGTGCGGGCAACGTTGCCGCAGAGGCGCTCCATGTGTCTAGCAGATCGTGACGGGCGTCTCCCTGCCGGAGGGTGTAGCCCGATCGCTGACCTTGTCACCGCCGATCGGCCCAAGCCGATCGGCTTAGGCCGATCGGCGGCGCGCCGACGGTGCGGATCGCTTGGTGCGCGGCGCGGATTTGGTTGCCCGTGCGGCGGATTTCGTCGTTGGTCGCGGGCTGCTCGGCTTTGTCGCGGTGCGTAGCGCAGGCTTGGGCACAACCGCACGATCGACCGGCATGAGGCTGACTTCGATGCTGCGCCGCGCGTCGTTGAATCCGGACACCGCCAATGACAACCCCTGGCCGATGCGCACGTGCTCCCGCGGCGTTCGCGGCGCCGGATCTTTCATCAACCGCAGCGGGAGGTAACCGGCCACCTCCCCGATTCGAACGTACACCCCGTGCGACGCATACGACTCCACGGCGCCCTTCACCTTCGTACCGACGGGATGTCGCTGGCGAAAGCTTTCGTACCTGTCCGCCGAATTCACCGCCGATGGCACTTTGCCCGACCGCGCAGTTGCGTCGCGCTCGGAATTCGACCGCGACGAGGTCGCTCGCTCACCTGTGCGTTCCGTCGAGCGACCACGACCGGACGCACGCTGCAGCGTCGACACCGATGCAGCGCGACCCGGCTTGGCGATGGCGCCGCGCGCCGCGGGACGCGGAAGTGCACCGGTGGCGTTGCGCGACACCGGACGTGGCAATGCCGCAGTGGGCGATTTCGTTGCCGACGAGGTGCGTCGTGGCGTCGGACGATCGATTTTGATGCGAACGGGAATCCGCGCGATGAACACCCACCCGACGTTGGGAACGGGTTTGCCCCCGATAAGCCGACCCTGGTCGAACAGCCACGGATGTTCGTCGTGGAACTCCTGGTAACTGTCGTTCGACAACACTGCAGCTCCCACTTTGTCGGCGATCATCAGCACGAAACCGTCGCCGCGACCCAGCGCCCCGGCCGGGGGCGTGACGAGTTCGGAATTGGCGATGGCTTCCTGGAACTCGGCGACTTCCTTTTTGTCGATGCGGTGCCCGAACGTGGCATCCACGACGACGGTGACCTTGACGCCGGGAAACTCACCGAGAAACGCGAGTACCGCTTCGTTGAGTTGCTTCAAACTCGGGGCACTGCGCCCCTCGGTGGCGATGTTGCTGCCGTCAACGACGACGTGGGAAACGGCACCCGACGCTGCGCCTTTGCGCTGCGACGTGGTCACCACGCACCGAGCGCGCCGTCAAGAACGTCGACGAGCTCCTGGTCGTGAATGAGTTTCGAACCCGTTGCGGGACTGCCCGACGCAACGCGAGCGGAATGGCGCAAGTCGTACCCGTCGCTCTTCAGTCGCCAGATGAGGTGTTCGACGAAGTTCCACGCACCCATGTTCTCCGGCTCCTCTTGCGTCCACACGATCTGGCGCGCATTGGGATAGCGCCGAAGGATCTCGCGCAACTGGGCTTCGGGAAACGGATACAGCTGCTCAATGCGCACGACCGCAACCGCGGCACCGCGCTTGTCGCGTTCGGCCATGACGTCCCACGCGACCTTTCCGCTGCAGAGAACGACGCGCTGCACGGCGGCAGGATCCTTGACGAACGGGTCGTCGAGGGTTTCGCGGAACGATCCCGAGGTGAGCTCGTCGATCTTCGAGCGACTCTCCTTCATCCGCAACGGCTGCTTCGGAGCCATCACCACCAGCGGCTTGCGTACGTCGCGGCGCACCTGGCGACGCAGGAGGTGGAAATACTGCGCGGCGGTGGTCGGGTACGCAACCTGAATGTTGTCGTCGGCGCACATCTGCAGGAATCGTTCGAGACGCGCCGACGAATGCTCCGGACCCTGACCCTCGAAGCCGTGCGGCAACAACAGCACGAGTCCGTTCGTCTGTCCCCACTTGTCCTCGGCGGCAACGAGGTATTGGTCGATGATCACCTGCGCACCGTTGACGAAGTCGCCGAACTGGGCCTCCCACAACACGAGCGCGTCGCGATTGGTGTGCGCGTAGCCGTACTCGAAGCCGAGCGCGGCGTATTCGGAGAGAAGCGAGTCGTACACCCAAAACGGCGCCCGAGCGCCGGGAAGGCCGCGCAGCGGCGCGAACTTGCGTTCGTTCATGTAGTCGACGAGCATCGCGTGGCGGTGGCTGAACGTGCCGCGGCGAGAGTCCTCGCCGGCCAGCCGCACCGGCGTGCCTTCCATGACGAGGGATCCGAATGCGAGTGCCTCACCGAGCGCCCAGTCAATTTCGGCGCCGGTACGGAACATGTCATCGCGCTGTTCGAACTGCTTGAGCAACTTCGGATGCACGGTGAAACCGGCGGGGTACGCCCCGAGACCGTCGTAGATCTGCGTGAGCAGCGCCCGATCGACTCCGGTGTTCACGGCCGGCAGAACACCCGGCGGCGTCGGCGGCTTGGGCACCTTCATCGTCGACTTGCCCTTCGCCCGAGCCGCATCGAGCGACCCCTGCAGCTTGTTCTGGTAGTCGGCAAGTGCCGCCTCGGCTTCGTCGACTGTGATGTCACCGCGCTTGACGAGCGTTTCCAGGTACAACTTGCGCACGCTGCGCCGCTCGGCAATCGCCTTGTACATGAGCGGCTGGGTGTAACTCGGGTCGTCGCCCTCGTTGTGACCTTGGCGCCGGTAACAAATCATGTCGATGACGACGTCCTTGTGGAACCGTTGGCGATAGTCAAAGGCCATCTTCGCCACCCGCACGCACGCCTCGGGGTCGTCGCCGTTCACGTGGAAAATCGGCGCGCCGACCGTCTTGGCGACGTCGCTGCAGTACTGCGACGAGCGTGCGTACTCGGGTGCCGTGGTGAAACCGATTTGGTTGTTGATGATGAGGTGCACGGTGCCGCCGACGCGGTAACCACTGGTCTCGCTCATGGCGAGACACTCGGCGACGACTCCCTGACCGGCGAACGCGGCGTCACCGTGAATGAGCAGGGGCAAGACGCTGTACGACAACGGCGGCTCGATGCGATCCTGCATCGCACGCACCATGCCGAGCACGATCGGGTCGACGGTTTCGAGGTGACTCGGGTTCGATGCGAGTTCGATGTGCAGCGAATGTCCCGTCGGCGACGTGAACGTGCCGACGCTGCCAAGGTGGTACTTGACGTCACCGGATCCCTGCACCGAGGTCGGGTCGATGTGTCCCTCGAATTCCGAGAAGATTTGATCGAGGCTCTTGCCCATGACGTTTGCCAGCACGTTGAGCCGCCCGCGGTGCGCCATTCCGAGAATGGCACCGTCCATCCCCGCATCGGCGGCGAGCGACAGCACCTTGTCGAGAATCGGAATCGCCGACTCAGCACCTTCCAAACCGAAGCGCTTCGTTCCCACGTACTTCGTTGCGAGGAACCGCTCGAAAGCCTCGGCGGCGTTGAGTCGCTCCATGATTCGACGACGATCCGGCTCGAACGGGTCGACCCCGTGGCCCTCGACGCGCTCCTGCACCCAGCGCTGCTCTTCGGTGTTCTGAATGTGCATGTACTCGATGCCGATCGTGCGGCAGTACGCGTCGCGCAGGACGTACAACAAATCACCGAGAGTTGACTTCTTCACGCCACCGACTCCCCCGGTCGCGAACTCGCGGTCGAGGTCCCAGATGGTGAGGCCGTACGTCGCCGGGTCGAGTTCCTTGGGCATGCGCGGTTCTTTCCAGCGCAGCGGATCGAGATCGGCAATGAGGTGTCCGCGCACGCGGTGCACGCGAATGAGCGTCGCCACCTGCATCTGTTTGTGGGCGAGCAGGTCGGCATCGTCGAGGTTGTTGTCGTCGCTGCGCCAGCGCACGGATTCGTACGGCACCCCGAGGCTGCGGAACACTTCCTCGTAGAAACCGTGCTCGCCGAGCAGCAACTCGGCCAGGCGCTTGAGAAACAGACCGCTTTCGGCGCCCTGAATGATGCGGTGGTCGTAGGTGCTCGTCACCGTGACGACTTTCGACACACCGAGTCGGGTGAGCGTGCGCTCGTCGCTGCCGGCGAACTCGGCCGGGTAGTCGATGGATCCGACGCCGACGATGACGCCCTGGCCGATCATCAGTCGCGGCACCGATTGCAGCGTGCCGATGGTCCCCGGGTTCGTGAGACTGACGTTCGCCCCCTGGTAGTCCTCGAGCGTCAGTTTGTTGTTCTTCACCTTGCGCAGAATCTCCTCGTAGGCGAGGAGGAATCCGTGGAACTCGAGCGTGTCGGCCGCCTTCAACACGGGCACCACGAGCGTGCGCTGGCCGTCACCCTTGTCGACGTCGACGGCGAGCCCCATGTTGACGTTCGTGTGGCGTTGCAGACGGGGCTTGCCCTCGGAATCGGCAACGAACACGTTTTTCATGTTCGGAACACCGTCGACGATCGCCCGCACCACGGCGTAGCCGATGAGATGCGTGAACGACACCTTGCTCTGCCCGGTGCGCTGGCGGTAGCCGTTGATTACGCGACGATTCACTTCGAGCAACTTCGCCGGCACTTGTCGCACGCTCGTCGCCGTGGGTACGGCGAGGCTCTTGTCCATGTTCGTGGCGATTGCCGCGGCGACTCCGCGCATCACCTCGGGTTCGGCCGGCGCAACGACCTCGGAACGGCGAATCGGTTCGGCAGCTTGATGCGGCACGATCGACGGTGCCGCCTTCTTGGTCTTTGCCACGCCGTTGCCCGATGCGGCCTCGACCGGGTGCGACGGCACGGCAACGACCGGCGCGGTTCCCGCCGGGGTGAAATCGCTGAAGAACTCGCGCCATTCATCGGACACGGCAGCCGGGTTGTCGCGGAACCGCTCGTACATTTCCTCGACGAGCCAGGAGTTGGCGCCGAAATCCTCCCCCGACTGGGGGTTCGAGGTGACCGTCACGGCAGTCATCGTACTCTTCGACACCGGCACGAAACGGCGCGAGTGGGTGGGTCATGCGTCGCATGCCCCACCCACTCGGCGGCGTACTTCTCGTTTTCGGGACACCGGGACACGACGGGATGTCGTGCCCCCGTGAGGAGGCGGCGATCAGCCGAACATGACCTCCGAGAGAATCCACAGGACCAGCCACAACACACCCGAGGTGATCATGGCGTTTTTGTGCGACTCGTACGGCCACAGCAACTTGTTCGTTGCGGCGGTGCCGCCCAACTTGCCCAGGGCATTGAGTTGCAGCAGCGCACCGATGACGACGGCGATGAGCACGTAGGTAAGGGCGCTCGAGCTCGTTGCGTTGCCGAAGCTCTCACCGTAGAAGTGGGCCGTTCCGACCATGAACCACAGCATCGGCACGGAGAACACGAGGTTCTGGCGCGATGCAAGCAGGGCCTTGCGACCGGCTCCCGCGGCCGCCGGATCGGCGGACCCACCACCGAGCACGGTCACGGCGCTCGCAAGAACGACCTTCTGGTTCTTCCAGATGATCATCCAGACGTTTGCCGCCATGGTGATGCCGTAGAGCATGCCGACGGTGATTGCGGCATTCTTCGCGTTCAGCGAGTTGGCACCTTCCCAGTTGAGGAAGTTGTCGTAATACGTCGGCTGACCGGTGATGAGGATGCCGGTGCCGAGGGTGGCGATGGCCGCCCAGCGGAACCACCACAGAGCGCGTCGCGCGAGCTTGTCAAGGGTGATGCTGCGCGCCTTGGCCTCGTCGCCGTAGGCGGCGAGGGCCGGAACCTGGACGAGGTTGAAGTAGTAGAGCAATCCGATCCACGTGATACCGACGAGTACGTGCAGGTATCGCATGAAGAAGTTGAGGAAGTAATCCCCGGAAAAGAGTTCCACCGTGTGGCCTCCGTGACGTAAGTGATGTGAAAGTAGATGAAGTTGCGAGCAAGAATTTTCGCTCGCCCTACGACCGTACAGGAAAGTAGGTTGTACGGGAATGACTGCCGAGTTCATCTACACCTGTTACAAACTCGGACGGTTCTACCCGCCCGACCGGCAGGTGCTCGCGGACATCTCGCTCTCCTTTTATCCCGGCGCCAAAATCGGAGTCCTCGGCGCAAACGGCAGCGGCAAATCGAGTTTGTTGCGGATCATGGCGGGACTCGACGACGGCTACAGCGGTGAAGCACGGCTGACGCCGGGCTTCAGCGTCGGTCTGCTCGAGCAGGAGCCGCAGCTTGATGCGAACAAGGACGTGCTCGGCAACGTGATGGACGGCGTTGCGCCGATCCGCGACCTGCTCGCTGAGTATGAGACGGTCACCGCCATGTGGGGTGACCCCGATGCCGATTTCGACAAGGTCGGGGCACGTCAAGCCGAGCTCGAGGCACGCATCACTGCAACCGACGCCTGGAGCCTCGAGCGCAACGTCGACATCGCAATGAACGCGTTGCGATGCCCACCGAACGATGCCGACGTGACGAAGTTGTCCGGAGGCGAAAGACGTCGGGTCGCACTGTGCCGACTGTTGTTGTCGCGACCCGATCTATTGCTGCTCGACGAACCGACGAACCACCTCGACGCCGAGAGCGTGCAGTGGTTGGAACGTTTTCTCCAGGAGTATCCCGGCACCGTCATCGCCATCACGCACGATCGCTACTTCCTCGACAACGTCGCCAAATGGATCCTCGAGCTCGATCGCGGCAGGGGCATTCCGTTCGAGGGCAACTATTCGAGTTGGTTGGAGCAAAAGCAGGAGCGTCTGGGTCGCGAAGAAAAGGCCAACGAAGCCCGCAAGCGCACCTTGCAACGCGAACTCGAGTGGGTGCGCATGGCGCCGAAGGCACGCCAGGCGAAGGGCAAAGCGCGACTCGCCGCCTACGAAAAGTTGCACGCCGAGGCTTCGGCGGCCGAATCGGGCCCGGACAAGCTCGAGATCATGATTCCGTCGGGCAAGCGACTCGGCGACACGGTGATTCAGGTCGAACACCTGCGCAAGGGATTCGGCGACCGGTTGCTCATCGAGGATCTCTCTTTCTCACTGCCCCCGGCGGGCATCGTCGGCATCATCGGCCCGAACGGAGCGGGAAAGACGACGCTGTTTCGCATGCTCACCGGACAGGAGGCCCCCGACGGCGGAACGATCACCGTCGGTGACACCGTCGAGCTGAGTTACGTCGACCAAAACCGCGACACCCTCGACCCCGACCGCAGCGTCTACGAGGAAATCACCGATGGCGCCGACGTGTTGAAGGTCGGCGGACGCGAAATCAACGGCCGTGCCTACGTCGCAAGCTTCAACTTCAAGGGCAGCGACCAACAGAAGAAGGTCGGCGAGCTGTCCGGCGGTGAACGCAACCGTGTGCACCTCGCGAAGCTGTTGCGCCGCGGCGGCAACGTGCTGCTGCTCGACGAACCGACCAACGATCTCGACGTCGACACGCTGCGCGCCCTCGAAGCCGCTCTCGAATCGTTTCCCGGCTGTGCAGTCGTCATCAGCCACGACCGGTGGTTCCTCGACAGGATCGCCACGCACGTTCTCGCCTTCGAAGGCGACAGTCAGGTGCGCTGGTTCGAAGGCAACTTCGAGGACTACGAAGCGTGGCGCCGCAAGGAACTGGGTGTCGCGGCCGATCAACCGCACCGCATCAAATACAAGCCGCTCTCCAGAGGATGACCATGGCGTTGCCCGCACATCCGGCTCTGCGCATCATCCGTGCCGTGTGCATCGCCTGCTTCGTCGGGGGGATCGCCGGAATGATCGTGTTTTCGTTGCGCGACAACACGATCGGAGCCGTGATGACGGCGGGGCTCATTGCCGCCGGCGCGGCAGTCGTGCTCGTTGCGGTGACCGCGGTGACCCAACGCGCCATGCCCGACGACATCGTTGTCGCCCGGGCTGAGGAGTTGCAGCACCACGTGTCCGAACTCGTGCGCAACGGAACGGACGAGACACGGCTGCGCCGGCTCGTGCAGCAGGCGATCGACCTCGGTCGTCGTTTGCCGTGACGTTCGATTTCGGTTCGCTGCGGCGCGAAGGCCACGACGAGCCCTCCGCCGACGTCGTCGCCGACGATCATCGACTGGCCGAATACCTCGCCGCGGAAACCGGTCGACATCTCGTTGCGTTGCGCACCCAACTCGAGGCCCGCAACTTCGACCCGTGGGACGTGAAAGATGCGGGCGATGCGGTGGCACACGAGTTCCTCGTCGACAGTTTGCGACGATGGCGACCGAACGATGCGGTGCTGTCTGAGGAAGGTGCCGATGATCCGGCGCGTTTGACGGCGTCGCGCGTGTGGATCATCGACCCGCTCGATGGCACGACGGAGTTCAGCGAACCGGGCCGCACCGACTGGGCCGTGCACGTCGCTTTGTGGTCCCGTGAAGCGCGGACACTCGGTGAACTCACCGCGGCAGCCGTCGCGTTGCCCGGCCTGGCAACCACGTACTGCACGAATCCCGCACCGCCCGCGGTGACGCAAACGATGCGCACTCCGATCATGGTCGTGTCCCGAACGCGAACGCCCGCCGTTGCGGCCGCCGTCGGCCGTGCACTCGGTTTCGAGGGCGCCAGGCTCGGTTCCGCCGGAGCCAAAACGATGGCGGTGGTAGCAGGAGTTGCCGATGTTTACCTGCACGACGGCGGGCAGCACCAATGGGACTCGGCGGCACCGGTTGCCGTCGCACGCGCCGCGGGTCTGCACACGTCGCGCATCGACGGCTCTCCCCTTGTGTACAACGAGCGCGACACGTGGTTGCCCGATCTGCTCGTGTGTCGACCCGAGTTGGCCGACTCGATCCTTGCGGTAGTGCAGAACTTCACAGCACATCGCTGAGCAGCGCACGTCGACCGCCGACTCGCGGGGGCAGACTGACGCGGTGGAATCCCCGATCCCAACGGCTGAAAAGGACTCCGATCGCACGTGGGCCGCATTCACCGAAGCGGCCCCGTGGAACGTTGACCGCGCAGAGCTCACCTGGCTCGGCGACGTCGACGGACTGCGCGCCAGGGCCGCAGCCGAACTACCCCGCCTCATCACACCGCCACGCGTGCCCCCGCTCGCCAGACTCGTCGTCGTCGTTGCCGTGCTCGGCCGTGCGCTCGTGCCGTGGTTCGTGCGACACAAGTTGCGCCGTTTCGCAACGCCCGAAGCAAGCCGTGCCGATCTGTCACGGCGGATGCGCCGGGCAATAGAACGACTCGGATCGACGTACATCAAGCTCGCCCAGATCATTTCGAGCGGCGAGGGGCTTTTCCCGCGCGAACTCGTCGACGAATTCAAGTTGTGCCGCGACCAGGTGCCGGCCGAGGGTTTCGACGTCGTGCGTCGCGTCGTCGAGGAGGAACTCGGTGGACGCATCGAGGACGTCTTCAGCGAATTCGAGCGCGCCCCGCTCGCTGCCGCATCGATTGCCCAGGTGCACGCTGCAACTTTGCGCACCGGTGAACGAGTGGTCGTCAAGGTGCAACGTCCGTCGGTGCGCTCCCTCGTGCGCAAGGACCTGCGGGTCATGGCCTGGCTCGCGCCGCATCTCGTCGGTCGGATCAAGGTGTCGGCACTCGCCAACCCGCCGGCACTCGTCGAATTGTTCGGTGAAACGATCGTCGAAGAGCTCGAGTTCCGGCTCGAAGCGGCGAACATGCTCGACATTGCCACGATCCTGCGCGACCTCGGTCAGGACGGTTACGTCGTTCCGCGTCCGCATCCGTCGTTGGTGACGCGACGATTGCTCGTCATGGAGCGTCTCGCCGGCTTCAAATTCGACGACGTCGACGGCATGCGCGCCGCGGGGATCGACACGCAGGGCGTCATCCGCACGGGAATGATCGCCTTCATGGAAGGAGCGCTGCTGCACGGCGTCTTCCACGGTGATTTGCACGGAGGCAACTTGTTCGTGCTTCCCGACGGGCGCACCGCGTTGCTCGACTTCGGGATCGTCGGACGCCTCACCGGTGCGCGACGACTTGCGTTCCTGCGACTCATGCTCGGCGCAACGACGAACGACGTGAAAGGTCAAATGGCGGCGCTGCGCGACCTGGGTGCCCTGCCGGCGGACACCGACCTCGACGCCGTCATTCGGGATCTGCGCCTCGATCAACCGACGGTCGATCCGACCACCCTCAGCGGCGAGGAACTGGTCGCCGAAGTGCAGCGGGTCGTGAAGGCACTGCTCGGCTATGGCGCTCGGTTGCCCAAGGAACTCATGTTGTACGTGAAGAACATGGTGTTCCTCGACGGAGCAATTGCCCGCCTTGCGCCCGATCTCGACCTGCTCGGCGAAATTGCCCACATCTCCATGCTCTTTGCCCAGCGTCACGGCGAGCGACTCGGCCGCGAACTCGGCATCGACCACACCGCCGTCGAGATCAACCTCGACAGCGTCAAAGCCGGACTTGGTGTCGACACGTCGGTGAATCGGATGACGTACCGCGACTTGCAAAAACGCCGCGAAGTCATCCAGAAGCGAATGCGCAGCCACGTCGGGCGCTGACGCAACCGGCGGTTGCCCATCGCGCAACCGAGTGGTGATGACCGCGTTTCGTGCGGAATGACGACGGACGGCAGACTACGGGGGTGCGTCTCGTCGTTGCCCGCTGCTCGGTGACGTACGCCGGTCGACTTGAAGCGTCGTTGCCCGAGGCGAACCGGCTGATCATGGTGAAGAGCGACGGCTGCGTCGCCATTCACGCCGACGGCGGTGCCTACAAACCGCTCAACTGGATGAACGCACCGAACACCATCGTGGAACACGACGACCGCTGGGTGGTGACGAACCCGAAGGGCGAAACCCTCACCATCAACCTTCACCAAGTTCTCAGCGACAATTCGCACGAACTCGGCGAGGATCCCGGGCTGTCGAAGGACGGTGTCGAGGCGCACCTGCAGGAGCTGCTCGCCGCCCTGCCCGACACGATCGAAAAGGGATTGGCGCTCGTGCGCCGTGAATACCCGACCGCCGTCGGGCCCGTGGACCTGCTGTGTCGCGACGCCAACGGAAAGACCGTGGCTGTCGAGATCAAACGGCGTGGTGAAATCGACGGCGTCGAGCAGCTCACCCGCTACATCGAGTGCCTGCGCGCCGACTCGTCACTTGGTGACATTCGCGGAATCTTCGTCGCCCAGCACATCAAGCCGCAGGCCCGCGTACTGGCCGAAAGCCGCGGATTCGACTGGTGCGAAGTGGACTACGACGATCTGCGCGGGCGCAAGCCCGAGGAGCTGCGATTGTTCTGAAGTCTGCTTCGCACCCGCCGCGCCTGCGCTGGACCGCAGCGGGGTTTCTCGCACTTCTTGCGGCACCGGGTTCGGCGCGACTTGCTTTCGACGGGCTTCCATTCACCGACACGATTGAAGTCGTCGCATTGGGAGCCGTCATCGCGGTATTGATGCACCGCGACACCCGTTCAACCTTGATCAGATTTGTTGGGAAACGGGCACGAGCAACCAATATCGCACTCGTCGCACTCATTGTCTGCAAGGTCTTGGGTTTTGTGGCGGTTCCATACGGTGGTGGGTTCGAAGCCTGTTACCGCGGATTATGGGAGCCACGACCCGGCGTGCTGTGCGAAGCATCGTGGAATCAGCTCTGGCGACGCAACGTCGAGAAACAGCTCGCCCTCGGGCAGATCTCTCGTATCGACAAGGTCATCGATTTCGGCGGACCACCCAACAAGCTCGACGCATTCGAAGGTGGTCGGCTGAGCAACTGGAATCTGCCCTTTGCCAACGAGTTTCCGCGTTACCAGATGCCGTGGATAGACCGACTCCCGTTTTTCGCGGAGTATGCCGGGATCATCGACATGGAGCGCGACGGAGTCGTTCCCATCGAGTACGTCGGGGATCTCAAGCTTGGCGGCGCAAGGACCTTCACCGGCAGTGCTTCGGAACTACGCACAGTAGCTTTTGTGCCCCTCGCGCAAGGCAGAAACCCGCTGCGTCTTGCCCTCACCTTCCGTGACGACAGCGACGCCACAAACGTGCCGAATGTTGCGCCGCTTGCGCGCGGTCCCTACGCACGACTGCACGTCGGTGAGCCGCTTGATATCAACACCGGCAAACTGCGACTCGTCATTCGCGGTTGGGCCGTCGATCCACTTGCCCGAAGCCCGGTGCGGCGCTGGAACCTGTGGTACCGGGACGAGCTCGGTCGTCGGATTGACACAACATACGAGGTCGTCGATCGCATTGATGTGAGCCGCGCCTTCGGCATTGATTCGTGGCGCAGTTCGGGGTTCAACATCAGTGTCGCGCTTCCCAGAGATCCACTGCGACATCCCACATACCATCTTCAGGCTGTCCTGAGCGACGGTCGCACGATCGACGTTGGAGCCGTTGCGGCACGCACTCCCGGACAGCAAGTATGGGAGAGTCCGGAGATTCGTCCCACGGGACCTGCGGTAGCGAAATCCGACGTACGAGCGACGTACCAATTAGCGAGTGTTGGCGCACCACTTCGAGCCGGTGCCCCGCAGCAGCCGAATCTTGCGCAATCGGCGTTGCTGCGACTCATTGACGTCGTACAACTGGCCGGACTCGTGGTGATTGGATTCGTGGCGTTAGGTGGACTGGTACGTCGGCGACGCGCCATGTTCACCGCCGCGCTCGTCATTTTCGGCGGCCTCGCAGCCACTCGAGTGGTCAGCAGCACTGGCGCCCTCGATGGTGCAGCATCGAAGGCGCTCGGATTCGGCGTTGTTGTTGCGATCGCGGGGAGTCGACACCTGAGGTCTCGAGGCTTGGTTGCCACTGCGCTCGGCACGGTACTCATGTTCGGACCCGTTATCGAAGTGTTGCGTCGCTACACGAATCTTGACTCGCACCCGTGGTGGGGTATGCAAATTTTCCGCGATCGCGTCACCGACTGGCTCGTTTTTCAGGGCTATGCCCGGTCAATACTTCTCGAATCGTCACTACGAGGCGGCGAGAACATTTTCTATTTCATGCCAGGGATGCGATACGTCACCTTCGTCATGCACCTGATGTTCGGGGAAAATGACGTGTTCATCGGTGTGGTGACCGGGGTGGGGCTCGTCTCTGCGGGATTGTGGCTGACATTTCGCGTATTGGCACTCGTTTCGGGGCGCCACTGGTGGTGGGGCCTGCTCGCGGCTACCGCGGTGGTTTCGGGGGTTGGCCGTCCGATTAGTCGCGAACTCGCTGCATACGGTGCATCCGAGGCCGTCGCATGGACTCTCGTTTTCACTTCATGTGTCGTGCTCGTGCGACGCAACCCTGATGGCCCCGCATGGGTCGCTGCAGCAGCGGGATTGGCGGGGGCAGCGCTGTTGCGACCGAATCTCTCGGTGGCACTCGCAGTCATCGCCCTGGTCATTGCTCTCTCACGGATGACGCTTTCGAGGTCCGTGTCAACGCGTCTCACCGACGGCGCCGCGGTCGTCGTTGCATTTCTTGGTGTCGGCTCCCTCGCACTGCTGCACAACCTGTGGTACGGACAGCAAGCCGTCGTGTTCACGCTGCGCGCCGATCCCCGCCAAACCGATTTCCCCGTCGGGGACCTGTGGCGCATCTTCGTCGACACCGACATTCGTGCCATTGCGTGGTCGAAAGTGAAACTACTTCTCCACGCCGGAGGACCACTAGACAACTCCGGGGTGTTCGCATCGCGCATTGCCGTCATGCTGTGGATTTCCGCCGTTGTTGCAGTCACCCGTCGGCGCAAAGGTCGTCTGCTTGCTGCGACCTTGCTCACCGCTCCGATTGCCTACATCGTGAGCACTTTTCCCTTCGGAATCATGGACACACCCGAGCGACAGATTGCTTCACTGACGGTGTTTCTCATTGCCTCGGCGCTCGGTGCCGTGGCAATTGCACAGCGTGGCGCCGCGGTGACCTCAGCCGAAGATTCCGCCGGCTGACGATCCGTCACGTTGCGGCTGCGGCCAACTCCCCGGCACGCCGTCCATTCCCGAGTTGAGTCGTGCGGATCCGAGCAACTGCTCGACGATCGGCCCGAGTTTCGTCGGATCGTCCACCGGTGCGTGTTGCGGCCCGCGCACCCAACCCTCGGCCACGGCAAACGTGCGGCCGCTTGCTTCGAACACGCGACCCGTAACGCCCTTCGACTCCGCCGATGCGAGCCACGTGACGATCGGAGCGATCCAACGCGGCGACTGCGCGTTGCGCTCCTCTTCCGACGGCGGAGCGGGCTGCAGGTTTTCCGTCATGCGCGTGAGGGCAACCGGGGCGACCGCATTCACCGTGACTCCGTATCGTGCCAACTCGAGCGCAGTGATAACCGTGAACGCGGCGATTCCCGCCTTTGCCGCACCGTAGTTCGACTGACCGACGTTGCCGTACAAACCCGACACGGACGTCGTGTTGATGATGCGACCATCGACCTCGTGACCCGCTTTTGCACGATCGCGCCAGTATGCGGCCGCGAAATGAGCCGGGGCAAAAGTGCCCTTCAGGTGCACCTTGATGACGGCATCCCACTCTTCTTCCGACATGTTCGCCATCATCCGGTCACGCAGGATGCCCGCATTGTTGACGACGGCGTGCAGGTCACCGAATGCGCCAACCGCAGCGTCGATGAGTCGTCGGGCACCGTCGAACGAGCTGATGTCCTCGCCGTTGACGATCGCCCGACCGCCCGCGGCAACGATCTCGGCGACGACCTGTGGCGCCGGCGACGCGGCGCCGCCCGAACCGTCCACCGACGCACCGAGATCGTTGACGACCACCGATGCGCCATGACGCGCCAGGCTCAGGGCGTGCTCACGACCGATTCCGCGTCCCGCTCCGGTGACAATCACCACGCGACCCTCACACAATTTCGCCATTGTCTTCGCCTCCTCGGCTGACCATCCGTCGTCGGGGCAATCTAGCCTTGCCGCCCGTGACCAGCGGTGCGCCGAACAGTGCGAGCCGATGGGATGCCATCGTCGTCGGCGCAGGGCCGGCGGGAATTGCCGCGGCAATCACCGCGCATTCGACGGGAAAGTCCGTGCTCGTCATCGACAAAGCCCGATTTCCACGCGACAAGTGTTGCGGCGACGGTTTGACTACCGGCGCACTGCGCCTGCTCGAACGGCTGGGAGTCGATCGGAACGACGTCGGCTCGTGGCGCGAATGCCGTGACGTCGAGGTGCGTTCACCGTCGGGACGTGTCGTGTCGATGCAGCTCCCCGACGACGGAGCGTTCGCCGCAATCGCCACGCGACTCGACCTCGACAACGCACTGGTCACCCATGCGCGACGAAACGGAATCGAGGTGCGCGAGGGCGTGGCGTACGAGTCGCTCGCCATCGACGGCGACGACGTGCTGGTCACGGTTCGCACCGCGACACCGGCCGACTCGGGTTCGGATGGCACCGAGTCCGTTGCCGTACTGCGGTGCGGCCACGTCATCGCTGCCGACGGAATGTGGTCCCCCGTGCGCAAGTCGATCGACGCCGGTGACGACGCCTATCGCGGTGAGTGGCACGCGATCCGTCAGTACGCACGCCATGTGACGGGTCCGGCATCGTCGCGGCTCTACGTGTGGTTCGAGCCCGACCTACTTCCCGGATATGTATGGTCGTTTCCGCTCCCCGACGGACGGGTCAACCTCGGCTTTGGAATATTGCGCGGCTCGGCGCGACGACCCGGCGAGATGCGCACATTGTGGGAAGGCATCCTGCGTCGGCCGCACGTGCGGGCCGCACTCGGCGACTCGGTGGAGATGGAGGATCGATTCCTTGCGTGGCCGATTCCCGCACGGGTGTCACGCACGACTCTCACCCGCACGCGCGTGATGTTCGTCGGTGATGCCGCCCGAGCCACCGACGTGCTCACCGGTGAGGGCATCGGACAGGCGCTCGCATCGGGCATCCTGGCCGGCGCGGCACTCTCGCACTCGCATCCCGAGCGCTCGTACCGCCGCGCCATGCGCCGGGAGTTCTTCGCCGACGACCGTATGTCGCGCATTCTCGGTGCGTTGCTGCGTAGTGAGCGAACGACGCGTGCCGCACTGCGCATCGTCGACGCAACCGACTGGACGCGGCGCAATTTCGTGCGCTGGATGTTCGAGGACGAACCGCGTGCCGCAGCATTCACACCGCGACGCTGGCATCGCCGTTTCCTCGCCCGCCCCGGCGCGTGGCGCGCCGCCCCGACTCCCGGCCCCTGACACGCATCTCGGTGCGGCGTTCACTGGTCGCGCGAACGATCACGCCAGCGGTTGAACGCACAGCAATACGCTGAGTCGGCTATGTGGAGACTGTTGCGCGACAACCGCGACATTCGCTTGCTGTTCGCGGCACAGAACCTGTCGTACCTCGGTGATTGGTTCACGTTCGTCGCGCTCGCCGGGCTCGTCCAGGATTTCACCAATTCGCGCTTCCTGGTGTCGTTGCTGCTCGTTGCGTTCTCCCTTCCGTCGTTCTTCGCCTCACCGATTGCCGGCCCGATCGTCGATCGTTTCGACCGGCGCAAGGTGATCATCACGGTGTCGGTGATCCAATCGATGAGCGCGGTCGGATTTCTGCTCGTCGATGCCTCGCGAGTGTGGCTGGCCTTCGTGCTCCAGTCGATCATCGCCGCACTCGCCGCGTTCGTGAAACCCGCAGTCGAGGCCTCCGTGCCGAACATCGTGTCGACGCCCGAAGACCTTCGCATCGCCAACGCGATGTTCGGTTCGAGCTGGGGTGTCATGCTCGCCGTCGGCGCCGGCATCGGCGGAATTTTCTCCGACACGTTCGGCCGTCGCGCATCGTTCGTCGCCGATGCGATCACGTTCATCGTTGCAGCAGCGCTGGTCGTGTCGATTCGCCGCCCGATGCAGGCCGCTCGATCCGCATCCCGCCCACCAATGCGTCCCATCGCCGACATGCGCGAGGCGATGACTCTTGCGCGCAACGACGCGACGATCCTTGCGCTCATGGCATCGAAGGTCACCTTCGCAATCGGCGCGGGAGTCGTGAGTCAACTCGCAGTCTTCGCCGCAGACGCCTTTCAGTCGGGCGACCGGGGTCGCGGGCTCATGCTCGCGGCACGCGGCGTCGGATCGGGCCTCGGACCGGTCATCGGTGCGCGTCTCGCACGCGGCAACCTGCGCCACGTGTTGCTCATCTGTGGTCTCGCAGGTCTCGGTTTTTCGCTGGGCTACGGAGTTGCCTACGCGGCTCCGTCATTGCTCGTTGCCTGCACCGCGGTTGCCTTTGCCCACCTCGGAGGCGGCGCGCAGTGGACGCTGTCGACGTACGGACTTCAGGTGCGCACCCCCGACGAGCTGCGCGGACGAGTGCTTGCCGGGGACTTCGCCCTCATCACCCTCGCGCTCGCAACGTCAAGCGTGGTCGCAGGCGTCGTTTCCGAGCGCGTCGGGGCGCGATCGACGATCGGAATTTTTGCACTCGCTGCAGCCGTGGCCGCATCGACGTACGTGTTCGCCACGCGTCGCGTGCGCGCTCAGTTGACCTGACGCGTACGACCCTCCCAGTACGGGGCTCGCAAATCCTTTTTCAGGATCTTGCCGCTCGGGTTGCGCGGCAACGCATCGGCCCACGTCACACTCTTCGGGGTCTTGAAGCCGGCGAGATGCTGGCGGGCGAAATCGATGATTTCCTGCTCGGTCGCGGTGACGTCGGGCTTGCGCACGACGATTGCCATCGGCACCTCTCCCCACTTCTCGTCGGGAACACCGATGACTGCGACGTCGGCGATCGCCGGGTGCTTCATCAACGCATTTTCCACCTCGGCCGGGTACACGTTCTCGCCTCCCGAGACGATCATGTCCTTCACCCTGTCGAAGATGTACACGTAACCGTCGGCGTCCCGGTAGCCCGCGTCTCCGGTGCGGAACCAACCGTTGACGATCGACTTCGCGGTTTCCTCGGGCATGTTCCAGTAGCCCTTCATCACCTGCTGCGAGCGCACCTGGATTTCCCCGACCTCTCCAACGCCCACGGCGCGACCCGTGTCGTTGTCGATGATCCGCAACTCGACGCCCTTGGCCGGCTTGCCGCACGAGCGCAAGAGATGCTTCTTCGGACCGTTGAGATCGTGGTCTTCGTGCATCAACATCGTGACGACGCCCGTCGTTTCCGTGAGGCCGTACACCTGGCAGAACTCGCACTTGAACGTGCGCAACGATGCCTCGAGCACCTGCTCGGAGATCGGTGACGCGCCGTAGGCGATGAGTTTCAGGCTCGAGAAATCGGACTTGTCGATGTCGGGAACGAACAGCATGAACTGCAGGAGAACCGGCACGAAGAAGGCGTGCGTGACTCGTTGCGCGCCGATCAGCGCGACGATCCCCGCGGGGTCGATTTCGCGTTGAATGATCGACTTGCAGCCCACGTACTGACCCGCCGTCGCCCACCCCGCACCACCGATGTGGAACAACGGCATGGCGATGAGGTTGTTCGCATTGCTGTCGAACTTCCACAAATCGATCGCCGTCGGCAGCAATCCGAGGAAATTTTGGTTCGTGATCATCACGCCCTTCGGACGGCCGGTCGTACCACTCGAATACAACTGGAATGCAACGTCTCCGGGTGCCGATTGCACGCCCGGATCGATCGCTTGGTGCGCGCCGATGAACGATTCGTACGACTCGTACGCCGGGTTCGTCGGATGTCCACCGATGACGACGATCTTTTTCGTGTGCGGCAAGTCGGCGGCGATTGCGTCGAGCACGGGCACGAAGTCCTGGCCGACGATGAGCACCGTGGCGCGCGCATCGTTGACGATGTACGCAACTTCCGGTGGCGCAAGGCGCCAGTTGATGTCGCAACTCACTGCATTGAGCAGGCTCGAGCCGTAAAACACCTCGAAGTGCTCGATGGAGTTCTTGTCGAGGAATGCGACGCGATCTTCCGCCCCGATCCCGGCGGCGCGCAACGCCTGGGCCATCTGACAGGAACGCGAGTACAACTCGCGCCACGTCAGTACCCGGTCGCCTTGCACGAGTGCAACTTTTCCGGACAACTCAACGGCGTGGTTGCGCACGATTCCGGCGATGCTCGTGATCTTTGACCGCCCGGCAGCGGCGGAAGAAGTTTTCTTTGCTGCCGTCTTCTT
>JBMTET010000025.1:0-20492 GCA_049433365.1 Ilumatobacteraceae bacterium
CGGGAGAGCAGCGTGTTGTCGACGCCCCACAGCACGTCACCTTCGGGTGAGCCGGCGGTGAGGGCAGCCTTCGTCACGAGAGTTCCGGCGTCGGTGCTGCGCAGGATCTCGACCGAGATCCCCGTCGCCGCGGTGAACTCGTCGAAGATGCCCTCGCTCGGGGTGAACGATTCGTGTGCGAGCAAGGTTAGGGTGACGGGTTCGTCATTCACCGCATCGGTGTCGGTCGACGAATCCAACCCGCCGCATGCAGCGACGACGAGAGCAGCGGCAACCAACATCATGACCGAGCGGGTACGCATTACGACACCTTTCCTTCGTTGATGATGAGAAGTCGACCGTTGCCGAGTGTCACGCGCACGCGGGGAGACACGGCGCGGTTGCTCACGCCGCGCGAGGATGCCGCGCGCAGTGATTCGTTCGACAATGCCCAGCGCAAACCCTCGGTATGAACACCGTGCGCGTCACCGCCGAAGGGAACGAGTCCGATCGTGTCGTTGACACTGCAGGCGATGTCGAGCACACCACCGGAGTGCATAGGCCACGCACGTGACCGCGCCCAACGAGCCTCGATCCGCAGACCCGCAAGGTCCTCGTGGAAGAGTGCCGCAAGCACGCCGAGTTGATGATCGAGGCGACCGCCACCGCCCGTGACGATCCTCAACGACTCGACGCCGAGCGAGGCGGCATGGAGAAGCGCAGCTTCGGTGTCGGTGAGGTCCTTGTCCGCCGGCAACTCGATGATTTCGGCGCCGAGGTGCCGCGCCCGGGCCACGGCATCGGGCCGTGCTGAATCGAGATCACCGATGACGACGTCGATGCGCAGACCCTTGTCGAGCGCGTGGTGGATGCCGGCGTCGGCAACGATGACGACGTCGTGCGCGCTGATGTCGGCGACGTGGTCGTCGTGGAGAGCGTCGCCACCCGTGATGACGAATGCCGATTTCGCAACGGCCGAGCTCGTCGGGGATGCGTCGACTTCGTTCATTGTCTGCTCCCTCCGCTGGCATGACCCAGATCAGGTTGTGCGGGTCGGTGGTGGCGTCCACCCTCTCAGTCCGACGATCCTCGGACTCCCCGTGCGTGACGGCTTCACTCTACAGCGGTGTCTTTTCGCACGGTTGCGCAACGCGGGCAGGAAAGTACATCGGTAGCCTGCCTGTCGTGAGCACCACCCCGACGTCGCCGTTCGCTGCGCTCTCCGAGGAGCGCGACACGATCATCACCATCACCGAGCAAGCCATGGTGAAGCTGCGCGAGTTGCGCGACACCGAGCCGGATGCCGAAAAACTCGGCCTGCGCCTGGCCATTGCGTCGCAGCCGGGCGAGGACTTCCGTTACGACCTCGCTTTCGAGGAGTTCCTCACCGCGGCGATGGACGAGGAGGTGCGCACGATCGACGGATTCAAGGTGATCATTCCCGGTCGTGACGTCGAGTCATTCCAGGGCGCCCAGCTCGACTACTCCGACAACGCCGGCCTCGTCATTCGCAACCCGAACAAGCCGCGCGCACCCCAGGTCGAGGGTCTCGTCACCGGCGACGACGTGTCGAAGGCGATCGAAGAAGTGGTGCGCGTCGAGGTGAACCCGGCGCTTGCCGCACACGGTGGTTTCGTCACGTTTGCCGGGCACGACGAGCAGGGCACCGCATATTTCACGATGGGCGGCGGTTGCCACGGATGTTCGATGAGTCGTCAGACGATGCTCGAGGGTGTGCAGACGATGATCGCCGACAAAGTGCCGGCAATCTCACGTGTGCGCGACCTCACCGATCACTCCACCGGCGCGAACCCCTACTACACCTGATTCACTGATCGCCGCCACGGCGGTGTCTATGACGCCGAGGCGTCGACCTACTGGTCTCCGCCTTTGCTGTATCTATGACGCAGTGACGGCGATCTACTGATCGCCGCCCCTGCGTTGTGCGGCGGCGGCGACGATGCAGGCGGAGGGGGTGCGGCGAACGAGTTCGCGCATCTCCTCGTTCGGAGACAACTGCTCGCCGCGTTGCCATGCGCGGAGATACTTCGCCGGCCAGATCTCACCGCGTCTCAAGTTCTGTTCCGACTGCGGGCAAATCCGTGAAACACCGAAATGCAGGTGGCACAGGGTCGTGCGCGCATTACCCGACTGACCGACGGTGGCGATTTTCTGGCCCGACTCAACGCGTTGTCCGCGCTTCACCATGAGTCGTCCGAGATGCGAGAAGTAGTAGCGCACGAAGTCGTCACCGTGCATCGTGATCGTCAGTCCGCCGCGCGTTCCGGGGTCGTCGATCTCCGGATCCCAGTTGTCCACCTTGCGCACGTCGACGATGAGTCCCGAAATGGGGGCGCGCACGGTCTGGCGGCATCCGGTGAGATCGGTGGCGGGATAGTTGAGGTGGTAGTCGTCGAAGAACACGTCGGGTCCGGCGACGGGAAACGTGTACTTCCATTCGGCACGTTTCTTGCGACCCCTGATGTACGGACCTTCGGCGGATTCGTCGTTTGAAGCGATGGCCGCGGGGGCGCCGACTACCGACGCAGCGACGACGACGGCGCACCACCGCAAGAAGTGACGTCCCCCTGTCACCCGACCGACAGTAGCGAAGAATTGTGACTCACATACAGTGATGGAGAGAGAATCGTTTTCATGAGCCTCGTCGCCCGGTACGCACTTGCCTCCGTGATGCTCGTCGTCATCGCCGAAACGGCCAAGCGCAGCGCCCGGCTCGGTGCCCTCATTGCGGCACTGCCGCTCGTCACGATCATCACCCTCGTCGTTCTGTACAGCGGGGGAGAGAAGACGGCGAAACTCTCGGAGTTTTCCGTCTACACGTTCTGGTACGTGCTGATCACGCTGCCGCTGCTGCTCATTTTCCCCTGGCTCCTCGGTCGAATCGGATTCTGGTGGGCGCTCGTCGGTTCGATCGCCGCGACGATGGCAATCTTCGCCGCAACGGCGGGCGTTCTCCAGCGGTTCGGGGTGAAGCTGCTCTAACGCGAACCGGACGTTGCGAGGGCAACGATTCGGCGCGTGAGCTCGTCGACCGGCGATCCGACGACACGCGCGATCGGACCGTGTTCGACGATGCGACCGTCGCGCATGACCGCGATATCGGTGCACAGCCGTGCAACCACGGCAAGGTCGTGCGACACGAGCACGAGCGAGAGGCCCTTGCGCCCGATGAGATCGTTGAGCAACGCGACGATCTCATCGCGAATGAGCACGTCGAGTGCGCTCACGGGTTCGTCGGCGATGAGCACCCGCGGCGACGGCGCGAGAGCCCGGGCGATGGCCACGCGTTGGCGTTGGCCCCCGGACAGCTCGTGCGGGTAGCGCTGCGCAAACGACGCATCGAGTGCCACGTCGGCGAGCACCTCTTTCACACGCACGGCGTGGTCGACGTCAATCCCGAGGCACTCGAGCGGTTCGGCAACGATGCGTCCGACCGTGAGGCGGGGATTCAGCGACGAGCGAGGGTCTTGAAACACGGGTTGCACGGCACGACGAAAAGCCACGCCGTCGCACTGCGGCAGCGGCGTTCCTTCGAACAGCACGTCACCGGCTGTGAGGGGTTCGAGACCGAGCAGTGCGCGCACGAGAGTGGATTTGCCCGCACCCGACTCGCCGACGATGCCGATGCGCGCCGCATCGTTGATCGACACCGACACGTCGTCGAGAGCCAGGTGTCCCGAGCGGTGGACACGACGCAACGATCGCGCCTCGAGCACGGGCGTCACGACTCACCCCGCAGCAGTCGACGCAGGTCGACGGTGCCGCGTCGCGCCGACGCGATGAGTGCCTGCGCATACGGATCCTCGGCACGCTCGAACAGTTCGGCCGTCGGGCGCCGTTCGACGATGCGCCCCGAGCGCATGACGGCGATGTCGCGGGACATGCGGGCGACGACGGCAAGGTCGTGCGACACGAACACGAGCGACAGGCCTTCGTCGTCGACGAGAGTGTCGAGCAACCGCAAGATGTCGTCCTGCACGGTGACGTCGAGGGCGGTGGTCGGCTCGTCGGCGATGAGCAATCGCGGTCGTGCGGCGAGCGCAATGGCCAGACCGATTCGTTGCCGCTGTCCGCCCGACATCTCGTGGGGGAGTCGGCGGGCGATGCGCTCGGGTTCGTCGAGCCCGACGCGCGCGCACCATTCGACCGCCGCCGCATCGGCGTCGCGACGCGACATGCCGTGGTGCAGGCGCAGCGGCCAGCCAATCTGACGATCGACGCGCATCAGTGGGTTGAGGGCGGTGAGCGGTTCCTGGAACACCATGCCGATGGTGCGTCCGCGTACCGAGGCGCGCACGGCGTCGTCGGCGCCGATGAGTTCGACTCCGTCACAACGAACGCTGCCCGACACGTCGGCACCGTCGGGCAGTACGCCGAGCACGGCGAGCATCGCCATGGTCTTTCCCGACCCTGATTCGCCGATGACGCCCAAACGACCGCCGGCCTCGATGGTGAACGACACGTCATCGACCACGACGTGGTCACCGAAGCGCACGGTGAGGTTGCGCACCTCGAGGAGCGTCACGACGCACCCCGCAACGTGGGATCGAGTCGTTCACGCAAGCCGTCACCGAGCAGGTTGAACCCGAGCACGGCGACGACGATGGCGATCCCGGGCCACAGTGCGTGCAGCGGCTCGACAATGAGGAACTGCTGCGAGGTGGCGAGCATGCGACCCCACGACGGAGTCGGCGGGCGGGTACCCAAGCCGATGTACGACAGAGTCGACTCGGCGAGGATGGCAACCGCCGCAGCTCCCGACGCGTGCACGAACAACGAGCTGCGCACGTTGGGCAGCACGTGCACGCGGATGATGCGGCGGCGGTTCGCCCCGCATGCGCGAGCAGCGAGCACGAAGTCGTTGGCCAACACCGAACGGGTGTCGCGGGCGACGATGCGGGCGACGGCGGCGGCGAGTGCCGCGCCGATCGCAATGATCGCGGTGAGTGTGGACGGTTCGTACACGGCGGCGAGAACGATGGCGAGAAGTACGGAGGGAAGCGCGAGCACGATGTCGATCGCGAACGTCGCAGCTCCCCCCGCCCGCGTACTTGCCGTACCGATGAGCAGTCCGACGACGGTGCCGACGAGCATGCCGATGATCACCGCGCCGACGGCAACGCCGAGAGTGCTGCGCGCCCCGACGATGACGTTGCTCAGGATGTCGCGACCGTTCTCGTCGGTGCCGAGCACGTGCGGCCATGCCGGCCCCGACAGCGAGACGTCGGGGTTGATCTCGAGGGGGTCGAACGGGGTCCATATATACGACAACGCGAGCATGGCGACCGTGAACCCGACGAGTGCCGTGCCGACGACGAACCCGGGGTCACGGCGCACGGGCGCACCGCCGGTCACGTGCGATCCCTCGTCCGGGGGTCGATGACGCGCAGTGCCGCATCGACGACGAAGCCGACGACGAACACGAGCGTCGTCGTGGCGGCGACGGTGCCCTGCACCTTTATGACGTCGCGCTGGGAAACGTCCTGCAGCAGCATTTGTCCGACACCAGGGAGAGCAAAGACGCTCTCGACGACGATGGCGCCCACGACGAGAGTTGCGAGTTGCACACCGAGTACCGAGACGACGGGGGAAAGAACGTTGCGCACACCGTGCACCCGCAGAGCCCGGCGCGTCGACATGCCGGTTGCTCGTGCGGTGCGGAACCACTCGGTGTTCAGTACGTCGATGGTGGCCGAGCGCGCGTACCGCATGAGCACTGCGCCCTGGGCCAGGGCAAGAGTGAGAGCAGGCAGGACCATTGAGCGCACCGCGTCGCCGACGTCGCGCCATCCCTCGACGGGGAATCCACCCGACGGCAGCCACTGCAGGGTGACCGCGAAACCGGTGATGAGCAGCACGCCGATCCAGAAGGTCGGCACCGCAATACCGAGTTGCCCGACACCGGAAACGGCAAGTCCGCGCCACGAAGTGCGCCGTACTCCGGCGTACATGCCGAGCGGTACGGCGGCGAGAAAGGCGAGCACGCTCGCGGTTGCAATGAGTGGCAACGTCACCGCCGATTTCGCGGCCAGCTCACCACCGACACTCGCCCCGGAGATCATCGACGTGCCGAGGTCGCCACGCAGCGCATTGCCCAGCCATTCGAGGTACTGCACGGGGAGCGGGCGATCGAGTCCGAGTTGCATGCGCAGCGCCTCGACTTCGTCGTTCGTGGCGAACATTCCGAGTTTCGTGCGGGCAATGTCTCCGGGCAACAGTCGCAGAAGAACGAACACCAGCACGCTCGATACGAGCAGCGATGCAACGAGAAGCGCGCACCTGCGCACCACAGTCAGCACCGTTGTCACTGCACCCTCCTCGTCGCTGGACAAGGAGGGTAGTGCGTGTGGTTCGCTCAGCCCCTTACGATGTTGGCGACCGAGTAGGCATCGCCCGTCGAGTTCACGGGGAATCCGTTCACGTTCTTCCTGGCCACCTGGGTATTGGCGATCACCCACAGCCAGTCACTCGGTGAGTCCTTGGCGAGCACGCGAGCGGCGCGCTTCAGCAACTGCACCTGTTGCGTCACCGACCTTGCCTCACCCGCACGCTTGAACAACGACTGATACTCGGCACTGTCGTACCGGAAGTAGAAATCGGGAAGCGCGTAGATACCCATGTCGTTGCGTTCGACGTGGCACACGATCGACATGTCGTAGTCGGCGCGACCGAGCACGCGGTCGAGCCACTCGGGCCACGACACCGGACGAATCGTCACGTTGATGCCGACACGCTTCAGCGATGCGGCAATGAACTCCTGCGAGTCGACTGCGTAAAAGATCGGTGGGACGTCGTACGTGACGTTGAAGCCGTTGGGATATCCGGCGCTGCGCAACAGGTCGCGCGACTTCTTCAGGTCGTACGGGTAGAGACCGGTGAGATCCTCGTACCACGGGTCGGTCGGCGGCACGAAGCTGCCGATCTCGTAGCCGTATCCGCCGGACGCCGTCTTGATGAGCGCCTTCTTGTCGATGGCGTGGCGCACGGCTCGGCGCACGCGCACGTCGTTGAACGGTGCACGACCGTTGTTCATGCTCAGCACAACTTCGCAGTTCGTGCTGCCGACGTTCACCTTCAGGTTCTTGTTCTTCTTGAAAGCGTCGACGAGTCGCGGCTCGGCAACCGTCGTAAGAATGTCGAGCTGCCCGGAGAGCATCGCGTTACTCGACGCCGTTGCATCGGGGATGTAGCGGAACACGACGTTCTTCGTTCGTGCCTTCGGGCCCCAGTATCCCTCGTTGCGGGTGAGGGTGATGCTGTTGCCGCGATTCCAGGTGCCGACCTTGTACGGACCCGTGCCGTTGGCGACCGTGGCGAGGTTGGTCGAATTTGCCTTGAGTACGACTCCGCCGCGCTGGGTCAGGGCGAAGGGGAGGTTGTTGTCACGCCGTGACAGGGTGATGACGATCTGATTGTTGCCGCGCGCGGTCACCGACTGCACGGCGGAGAATTCCTGCTTTTGTGCATCGAGTACCGCGTTGCTCGACTTGTCGAGAAGACGGTTGTAGCTCCACAACACGTCACGTGTCGTTACGGGCGTTCCGTCGTGGAAGTTGGCCTTGCGCAGCGTGAACGTCCAACTGAGGCCGTCCTTGGCTTGCGTGAACGACGATGCGAGCGCCGGCGCGATCGCACCGGAGTCCTCCATGCGAATGAGTCCCTCGTACACGTTGTTGAGGAGTACCTGCGGGATCGCCTGACCCGCGGTGCCTGAAATGTCGAGACTCACCGGCTCGAGTGAAAAACCGATGGTGACGGTGTCTTTGGTCGATGCCGACGCATTCGAGCCGATGCCGGCGGTGAGCAGTGCCGTTGTGATGAGCCCTGCCACAAGAGCGGGAAAAGTGCGCTTCTTCATTGATGTGAGGCTACGTGGCCGGGGCCTTGCCGCAACGAGGCGAACCGGTCGGATCAATTGCGCCGGGGGAGCGGTGCACGTAGGACGATTCGCGTCGAGGCGAGGGACATCGGCCCGAATGGGTACTGTGATCGCATGGTGGGAGTGCGGCATTGAAGCGCGAGTTTCCGCGAAATGCATTCGCCGACGTGCTCGCGGCAAATGAACAATTCGTCCATTCCTTTTCCGCCGGCGAATTGTCGGGAGTCGCGGCGCTCGGGCTGGCGATCATCACGTGCATGGATTCCCGAATCAGCCCGTTGTCGTTGATGGGCATGAAGGCGGGCGACGCCAAGATCCTGCGCAATGCGGGGGCGCGGGTTACCGACGACGTGTTGCGCACCCTCGTCCTCGCGACGTACCTGCTCGGCGTGCGACGGGTGCTCGTCATGCCGCACACCGAATGTCGAATGACGGCGCCGGACGATTCGAGTATTCATGCAACGATCGGCGAGAAGTTCGGTGTGAACACCCGCAGCCTCGAGTTCCGCACGACTTCGGACGTGCGTGAGTCGCTTGCCCACGACGTCGAGCGGGTTCGCGCGTTCCCGTTGCTCCCCGCCGATTTGGAGGTCGGTGGTGCCGTGTACGACGTGCGCACGGGGCGCCTCGAGGTGGTGGATTGCTGAATCGGACATGAACCGCAACGACGACCTCATCTCCGTTACGACGTTCGGCGACATGGTCGCCATGGGTGCCCAACGCTGGTCGCACGATGCCATCGTTACGCGTCGACAGCGGGTGACGTTCCCGCAGCTCGACGAACGGGTCGATGATTTCTCCCGATCCTTCGCTGCACTCGGAATCGGGCGCAACGACAAGATCGGCATCCTCATGTCGCAGGACGTGGATTACATGGCTGCACTCATCGGCGCGACACGAATCGGCGCGGTCGCCGTGCCGATCAACGCGCGGTTCAAGGCCCGCGAACTGGGTCACGTCATCCGCGCCAGCGACATGCGCATCCTCATGCTCACCGCCGGGGATCCCCAGTTCACCAACTTCCTGGCTCTCGTGCAGCAGGCGGTGCCGGGGATTGACTCGTGCACGGACAACACGCTGGCGTTGGCGGACTTTCCGATGTTGCGCCACGTCGTGTTGTACGACGCACCCGCGCAGAAATGGACGATGTCGCCCGAGGAGTTTCTCGAACACGGAGCGCGTGTGTCGCGCGACGAAGTGTGGTTGCGCGGGCGGGGCGTGTCGGTGCGCGACGTCGCGCTCATCCTCTACACCTCGGGCACCACGTCGAGTCCGAAGGGTGCGCTCATGACGCACGAAGCGTTCATGCGGTGCGGTACCGCCATGGCGCGCGACAGTTTCCGCATCACGGATGCCGACCGAACGTGGTGTCCGATGCCGATGTTCCACGTCGGTGGCGTTGCATTCATGGTGACGGCCCTCATCCGTGGTGCGACCTACGTCCACTCGGGTGACTTCGACCCCGGGGTGTCGGCGCGTCAGCTGCGCGACGAGAAGATCACCGTCGCCTGGCCCGCCTTCGACATGATGTGGCAGGGAGTTATCTCGCATCACGATTTCGACGAAGAGTCGGGCAGACGGATTCGCGCGGTGCTCATGAGTGTCGGGTTGCCGACGCGGATGAAGGAGTTGCAGGAGCGCCTGCCGAACGCGCTGCAGATCGCCGGATTCGGCGCCACTGAGTCGGCGGGTTTGCTGACGATGGGCAACCTCGACGACCCGCAAGACGTCCGCCTCGGTTCGATGGGTCGACCGCTCACCGGGATGGAGATGCGACTCGTCAACCCCGACACTGGTCGTGAAGCCATCGGTGACGAACTCGGCGAAATCCAGTACCGGGGACCGTCGTGTTTTTCCGGTTATTACCGCGACCCGGCAATGACCGCACAGGCGATCGATGCCGAGGGCTTCTTCCACTCGGGAGACCTCGGCCAGTACGTGTTCGGCGATCGGTTGCGTTACGTATCGCGTTTGAAGGACATGTTGAAGGTTGGCGGCGAGAACGTTGCTGCTGCCGAGATCGAGGATCATTTGCAGACGCATCCCGCGGTGCACACGGCACAGGTCGTCAGTGCACCCGATGCGCGGTACCACGAAGTGCCGGCGGCGTTCGTCCTCGTCAAGCCCGGCGCATCGGCGACCGAGGACGAACTCATCGACCACTGTCGCGGCGTCATCGCCACGTTCAAGGTGCCGCGCTACGTGCGATTCGTCGACGAGTTCCCGATGTCCGGCACGAAGATCAAGAAAAACGTGCTGCGGGAAACAATCGCCGCGGAACTGAATGAAAAAGGAATCACCGAGGCGCCGAAAGTTTCGTCGCGTTCCGGCGGTTGACGGCGAGCGAAGTTCGCTTCACGAATCGGCGAGAAGGAAAGTCTCGAGCATCGTGCGCGTCCACGACGGCTGCCATTCATGGCCCCACGAGGCATTGCTGACGAGTCGTGCGGACGCACCGTTGCGACACGTCCAGGTATCGGTATCCACAGCTGTGTCGGCGGCCGCAATACAGTCATGCGCGGTCGCCCACGAGGCGAGTGTCGCGGTAACCGACGGGAAGTTGATTCCGGCGATTGCACCGCCGTTGAACGGCACGACGGGATCCTGTTCGCCGTGCAGGTGAACGAGGTTCACCGCCGTCGCATAGGCGCCGGTCGGTGCGCACGGCGTTACAAGAGCGCCGGCACCGATGCCGATCGCGGAGACGAGTCCCGGCATGTCGCAGGCCAGTCGATACGCCATCATCCCGCCGTTGGAATGGCCGATCACCCACGTGCGGTTCGGATCGGTCGAGTGGTCTGTGCGCACTTTGTCGATGACGGCTGTGAGAAAAGCAACGTCGTTGACGTCGTCGAGGTTGGCGAACGGGCAACACCCACCTGCGTTCCATGACTGCGGAAAGCCGGTGTCGTCACCACTGCCCTCGGGGTACACGGCGACGATGCGCACGCCGAGGTCGGCTGCGACTGCTTCGACGTCGACGTAGTCGCGCACACCTGCCGCAGAACCGCCGATGCCGTGCAAGACCATGACGAGTGCCGGGGCATCGTCACCGTCGGGTGGTGGTGTGACAAGAAAGCGACGCTGCGTGCCGTCGGCGAGAGTGATCGTTTCGGCACCGTCGTCGATGCTCGGTACCGCATCTGCAACGGGCAACGTCACCGATGATGAGACAGTGCTCGTCGTCGTGGTTTCAGTTGTGTTGATCGCAGTACCGCAGGCAGAAACGGTTACGCCGAGAGCGAGGATTGCTGCAAGAAGTCGGCGGCGCGGGAGCATCAGCTCACAGTCTGGCGACGTACCACCGCGGTCTGGATCCACACGAGCATGACGCATGCCACGATCAGCGCAAGGCCGCTCGCCAGCCATGCAGCGGGATAGCCGAAGTTGTCGGCCATGAAGCCGAATGCATACGGCGCAACGAAAGAGCCGAGGTAATAGCCCGTGAGTGTGATGCCGGTCGCGCGGGCCACGGATCCGGGCGCCAATTCGACGATCGCCACGTGCATCAATCCGGAGTTCGTCGCCACGGTGAGCACGCCGGCGGCGAGAAACACGAACAGCAGCCACGTCGGCAGCAAGTCGTTGGCGGCCAATGCGAGCGCGGCCACACCGCACGTGACCGTGAGGGTGATGATCACGTGGAAACGTCGCGCCACGCCGAGGCGATCGGAGAACGTCGCGATCGTGATCATGCCCAGCGCACTCGACATCGTCATGCCACCGGCGACGAATCCCGTGGTGCGCGAGGACAACTCGAGCTGTTGCTTGAGATAGGGCACGATCCACAGGAAGAACGCGCTACCTCCGCCCGAGGAAAGAAACACCGAAACGCCGTACACCCACACCACACGCGGTGCCGGGGAAGACGGCGAGCGTCCGTCGGCCCTCGTCGTTTGGGTGCTGGCACGCTTGGGGATGTTGATGCTCGTTTGCAGTGCGACGAATACCGACAAACCTGCGATCACGTACAACACGTTGCGCCAGCCGACGTCGTCGATGAACAATCCGACGAGGATCGCCGAGCTGCCGGAGAAAAACGGTGCGAACGACGTCTTCGTCGTCATTGCCACCCCGCGGCGACGTTCGGTGACGACCGATGCGACCGCGACGTTCGTGCCGATCGTTGCCATCGAGTACGCAAAGCCGCACAGCAGTCCGTACACGAGCAGGATCCAGTAGTCACCGATGACGCTCGACGACGTCGCCATCACCGTGACTGTGAGCGACGCGATGACGAGTGCCCGGCGCACGCCGAGTCGCTCGACGAGCCACCCCGCGGTGAACGCCCCCGCACCGGTGGCGCCGAAGAACATCCCGGTGATCAGCCCCGCTGCGGCACGGGAGATGCCGAGGTCATCCATGAGGTCGGGGACGAGGTAGCCCATCGTGTTCGCCGACACCGCGCCCATGGCGATGACGAAGGCACTCGAAATGACGACACGAAGCGCGCCGGACTCACCTTGCTTCGCTTCGGCTTCCCCCACCGGGGAGATAGTAGGTCGGACCTAGGAGTCGACCCGAATTTCGTCGCCCGAGCGAATGAGAGCCGCGTAGGTCCCGTCGCGGGCCATGAGCTCGTCGTGCGTACCCACTTCGGCGATGCGTCCTTCTTCGACGACCACGATGCGATCGGCGTCGCGCACGGTGGACAGGCGGTGGGCGATGACGAGGGCCGTGCGGTTGCGCATTGCATCGGCAAGCGCCTCCTGCACGAGCGACTCGTTTTCGTAGTCGAGATGGCTCGTTGCCTCGTCGAGGATGATCACCGCCGGGTTCTTCAGCAGCAGACGGGCGATCGCGAGTCGCTGTTTCTCGCCGCCGGACAAGCGATATCCACGGTCGCCGACGACGGTGTCGTAGCCGTCGGGCAGTGCCGCGATGACGTCGTGGATGCGTGCCGCGCGACATGCGGCGATCATCTCGTCGTCGGTCGCGCCGGGTCGGGCATACAGCAGGTTGGCACGCACCGAATCGTGGAACATGTGCGGGTCCTGGGGAACGACGCCGATTGCGGAACGCAGCGATTCACCGGTGAGACCGCGCACGTCGTGGCCGTCGATGCTCACGCTTCCGCCCGTCACGTCGTACAGGCGGGCCACGAGCAACGACAGCGTCGTCTTGCCCGCACCGCTCGGCCCGACGAGCGCGATCGTTTCACCGGGTGCGATGTGCAACGACACGTCGCGCAACACGTCAACGTCGGGGTCGCTTCCCGCGGCGACCATCGTTCCCTCGAGCGATCCGATCGACGTCTCGGCGGCCGGCGGGTAGCGGAAGGTGACGTGGTCGAAGCACACTTCACCGCGGGCTGCGACGAGAGGCTTCGCGTCGGGTGCATCAGACACGGCAACGGGCGCATCGAGAACCTCGAACACGCGGTCGAAGCTGACGAAGGCGGTGAGGATCTCGAGACGGGCGTTCGTCAGTCCCGTGAGCGGCTGGTAGACGCGCTGCACGAATGCCGACATCGCCACGAGCGTGCCGATGGTGATGCCGCCGTCGATGACGAGGAATGCACCGATGCCGTACACCGCGACCGCGCCGAGCGCACCGACAAGACCGAGGGCGACGAAGAAGACGCGTCCGTACATTGCCGAGCGGATGCCGATGTCGCGCACCCGTCCGGCACGTTGCGAGAAGCCGGCAACTTCGTCCTTGTGACGACCGAACAGCTTCACGAGCATCGCACCCGCCACGTTGAAGCGCTCCGTCATCTGCGTGTTCATCGCCGCGTTGTGTTCCATCTGCTCGCGGAACATTGCCTGCACGCGCGAACCGACACGACGCGCCGGGATGATGAACACGGGCAGCACGACTAGCGACAACAGAGTGAGGCGCCATTCGAGGGCGAACATCGCCGCGAGCGTCGTCACGAGAACGACCACGTTCGACACCACGCTGCCGAGGGTGCCCGTCACAGCCGTTTGTGCACCAACGACGTCGTTGTTGAGACGGGAGATGAGTGCTCCCGTCTGCGTGCGAGTAAAGAAGGCAAGTGGCATCGTCTGCACCTTGGCGAACAGCGCGACGCGCAGGTCGAAAATGAGGCCTTCGCCGATTCGTGAAGAGAACCACCGCTGCACGATCTGCAGGAGTGCGTCACCGAAGGCGGCAACGACGAGCACGATCGTGAGCGCAACGATGAGCCCCCGGTTTGCCTGCGGAATTGCGTCGTCAACGATGCGGCGGAAGAGAAAGGGCGGGATGAGCGCAACGAGTGCGCCGACGAGAATCGTGCCGACGAAACCGATAATCGATGCCCTGTACGGTGCGGCAAAAGCGGCGACTCGCGGTAGCGACTTGCGCGACAGTCGCTGGCCCTTCACCGCGCTCTTGTCGCGCGGAATGAGCATGAATGGATGCACGCGTGTACGTTACGCCTGCGGCGGTGGTGCGGCATCGTCGTGGTCATGCATCCGTGCGAAATGTGGATAGTTTTGGAAGAAGTGAGCACGAGCGTTCCGCGCCAAAGGAGATCATCATGAGAATCCGTCGTTTCCTCATTGCCGCCTCAATCACGATCGGATCGGGCATCGGCGTGGCGACACCCGTGTTGGCCAACACCGATCCGGGCATCTACCCGGCAACGCAGACGGTGAACGGCTACGTCAACAAGCCGATCACCCCGACGGCCGTGTACACCGACGTTGGTGTGAGCAATCCAAAGGACTTCTTCATCGCCCCCGACTCTCTCAGTCTTCCACCGGGATTGACAATCAACGAGCGCACCGGTGTCGTGTCGGGAACGCCGACGGTGGCCACCACGGGTCGCGTCGTGCGTGTACAGATGGAAGAGGACAACGACGGCAACCTCACGTTCTATGCGACGATCACCTTCAACATCGCCGTTGCGTCACTTGCCCCGGCAACCCAGACCGTGAGTGCTTCGACGGGTCGCACAATCACTCCGACGACGGCGATCACCGCGACGGGCTTCGACACCCCTGCCTACACGGTGTCACCGGCACTTCCCGCGGGCCTTGCATTGAATGCGAGCACCGGAGTCATTTCCGGCACCCCCACCGCGGTGACGAATGCAGCCACGTACACCATCACGGCAACCCAGGGAACCCTCGTGGCATCAACCACGGTGTCGATCGGTGTCGTGAAGGGAACGACGACCATTCGTTGCAGAAAGGGCACGAAAGTTCGCCGTATCACCGCAGTTGCACCGAAGTGCCCGAAGGGCTTCGTGCGCATTCGTCCCAGGACTCGCTAGCAACGTACCGTTGGTTGCATGACAGCCAACGATGCGGCATGGGGTTCGGAATGGGATGAAGTCGCCGACGTCGTCGTCGTCGGTGGCGGAGCGGCCGCATTTGCCGCCGCGTGGTCGGCGAGCCGCGCGGGTGCGAGCGTCATCGTTCTCGAGAAGGCTCCGATCGTCGGTGGTACGACTGCCAAATCGGGTGGGGTCATGTGGATTCCAAACAACCATCACATGCGCGAAAACGGTCTCGTCGACGAGCGCGAATCGGCCATTCGGTACATGGCACGTTGCGCGTACCCGACGATGTACGACCCGGCACAGCCGCACCTCGGTCTGCCCGAGGATCGTTTGCGACTCATCGAGGTGTTCTACGACGCCGGTGCGCGGTACGTCGAAGACGCCGAGCGCGAAGGAGTGGTCGAGTTCGCACCCCTCGATTACCCCGACTACAACGCGCAGCTGCCGGAGGACACGGCCCCGCGCGGGCGGTCATTGAAGCTGAAGTATCCCGCCACTTGGCGCAAGGGCGTCGATTCGTGGGGTGGCGTGTGGTTGGTGGAAATGCTGGAGAAAGGTGCGCACGCCCACGGCGCTCGCACGATGCTCGAGCACCGCGTTGCGGGTGTGGTGCGCAACGACGACGGCGAGGTGATCGGCGTCGAAGCGCACACCGGACGGCGCACGAAGCTCATCGGTGCGCGCAAGGGAGTGATCTTCGGCTCCGGCGGATTCCTGCACAACCCCGATTTGCGCCGCGAGTTCCTGCGCGGTCCGATCTTCGGCGGGGCCGCATCACTCAATGCCACGGGTGATCTCGTCGGCATCTCGTCGACGCTCGGGGCGCGCCTCGGCAACATGGCCCATGCCTGGTGGGATCAAGTTGTGCTCGAGCTCACCCACCGACTCACCGAAACGATCGACGACGTGTACTCGGCGTTCGGTGACTCGATGATCATGGTCAACCGTTTCGGCAAGCGCGTCGTCAACGAAAAAGCTCCGTACAACGAGCGCGGCCAGGCCCACTTCGCGTGGGACCCGCACCGCCTCGAGTACCCCAACCGGGTGCTGTTCATGATCTTCGACGACGACGTCGTGCAGAACCCGGCAAAGAGTCCGTTCCGTTGGCCCGTGCCGATGCCCGGCGAGGCTGCCGACTACGTCATCACCGCCGACACGCTCGGTGAGCTCGCAGTGAGAATCAACGAACGACTGGCAAAACTCGGTGCGTTCGTCTCGCACGTGCAGCTCGACGAGTTGTTCGTCGGCACGCTCGAGTCAACGATCGGGCGTTTCAACACCATGGCTCGCGCCGGCAAGGACGAGGATTTCGCGCGCGGCGAAACGATGGTCGAGCAGCGTTGGTCGGTCGCCGGTCGCGAGGGAATGCCGAACAAGACGATGCACCCTCTGCGCGACAAAGGTCCGTACCACTGCATCTTGCTCGGCGGGGGAGCACTCGATACGAAAGGCGGCCCCGTCACCGACGAGCACGGGCGGTTCATCGACCAGAACGGTGACGTCATCGCCGGCATTTACGGGGCCGGCAACTGCGTCGCTTCACCGGCGGGTCAGGCGTATTGGGGTGCCGGTGGCACCATCGGTGTGGCGTTCACGTTCGGCGCGATTGCCGGCGAGCACGCCGCTGTGCAACCGGAACGCACGCCGAGCTGACGTTGGCTAGCGCTGCTTGAACCCCTTCGGGCACTTGGCGTTCACTGCCGTCACCTTTTTCTTCGACACGCGTCAGACCAACGCGCGCGAGCAGTTTCGGGTGATCGCCCACAATGCATACGGTGCGAGCGATCCGTCGGCGTGGGTCGCATCGCAGCATCGCCACCACCGGCGACGACACCGGCGAAGCCCGTCGCGTCGTGTCCAAACGGTGCGCCACGCACCGTCACGTCGGGTGTGCGCGACGTCATCGGCATCGATGGTGCGCAGTGTCCGGTGTCCGTGTCGGTGACACCGCTCCGTGAACTTGGTGTCGCCATCGCGGTGCCGGCAAACGGTGTCGCGTCGACGTACACGCTCGTTGCGTCGCGTCGCGGGGGAGCAAGTGTGCGCCGGGTGTGGTCGGCGCCGAATCCCGGCACCCTGCGCACGCGGATCGGCCCGGTGAAGTCGGGCGACTGGACGTTGCGTCTCGAAGTGCGTAGCGCCGAGGGCCGCGTCACCTCGTGGACGAGCCCCGTCGTTCGCGTACCCTGACCCCCCGGGAGCCCGATTTTTCGGGCATGTGATGCGTGATTGACGCGCCGCGCTCGGTATCGCACACCCCGAGGGCCCGTGGTTGAATGTACGACAGACGGTTATTTGTCCGCTGGTCGGACAATTGTCTGACATGGGACAGTTGATAGCCACCTATCAATCAGAGGAGAGACAACATGGCCACTGCAGCACCAATGCGACTTCACCACACCGCGTACCTCTCGAAGGACCTCGAGGCGACGCGCGCCTTCTACGAGGATCTCGTGGGCTTGCCCCTCGTTGCCACGTGGTCGGAAGCCGACGATCTGTTCGGCGCGATTCGCGTGTATTGCCACTGCTTCTTCGGTATGCCCGACGGAAGCGCACTGGCGTTCTTTCAGTTCGCCGACAAGAAGGATCAGGACGAGTTCGATCCGCCGCTCACGCCGTCGCCGTTCCGCCACATCGCGCTGAACGTCACCGCCGAAGCACAGAACGCAATCTTCGAGCGTTTGCAGAAGGCGGGCTGGAAGCCCGAAGGAACCTACGTGCTCGAGCACGGTTACTGCCGCTCGCTGTACACCGAGGACCCCAACGGCATGTTGCTCGAGTTCACCTGTGACGCACCGGGCGCCGACAAGATCAACGCCGACCGTCGCAAGGACGCACACGAGACCCTGAAGCGCTGGTTGGCGGGGGATCACACCTCGAACAACACCTACCGCTGACCGTCGGCCATCCCCCATGGCCAACGGGTCGGTTCTCTTCGTGCACGGCTCTTTCTTCTCGGGATGGTGCTGGATGCCCGTCATCCAGCACCTCTCCGAACGCAAACTGAGTTGTCGCACGGTGGAGCTGCCGTTCACGTCGTTGCACGACGACGCCGAGCATCTGCGCGGAGAAATTGCCCGCGCCGTCAAGAGCGGCCCGGTCACCGTCGTTGCGCACAGCTACACGGGCATCACGCTGTCGCTCGCCGGCCACGAAGCACAGCATCTCGTCCATGTCGCTGCGCGTATGCCGGCGCTCGGCGAATCGCAGGCGGCACTCAATGCGACGTGGGGAAATCCCGACTTCCGCAAGTGCATGACGGTCGACGAATCGGGTTGGATGCGGCTCACCGACGACGCGCACGAGTTTTTGTTCCACCGCAGCGATGCGAACCTTGCCCGCGTGGCGATGGCGTACCGCCGGCCGATGCGCAGCGAGATTCCCGTCGAACCGATCGACAGCCCGGCGTGGCTGTCGGTGCCGTCGAGTTACCTGGTGTGCAGCGACGATCACGCCGTCAACGTCGAGCAGCAGCGCACGCGCGCCGGATGGGCGAAGCATTCGATCGAGATCGACTGCGACCATTCGCCGTTCTTTTCCGCGCCGCGGGAAACGGCGGCATTCATTGCCGACACGCACGAGGCGGTAACGCAATGACCCTGGTGCGAAGTGACCCGGTTCAGAGTTTCACGCGGCGAGTCGAGCGCGGAAGCAGCGCCAGCCGGGCGAAGTCGCGCGAGATCGCCTCGGCAGTGGCAAGCAGCTTCGGCAGGTGCACGCGCTTCAGCTCGGTGAGCGAAGTCTCCGCGGCATTCACGGTGACGTTCACGGCAGCCACAACTTCACCGTCTGTGTTGCGCACCGGTGCGGCAATCGAGCGAATGCCCAAGCTCAACTGTTCGTCTGACAACGCCCAACCCCTGCTGCGCACCTGGCGCAGCGATGCATCAATTGTGCGCCGAACTAGCTTCGTGCGCGGGATGATGTCGGATCGTGACGGGGTGTGCAGCACGCGATCGAGCTCACGCGGTTCGAGGTGGGCGAGCAGTACGTGGCCCATCGAGGTCGCGTACGCGGGGAACCGCGTGCCGATGTGCACGGAAAGCCCGATGATCTTCGGCACCGCAACACGCGCGGTGTACACGATGTCGGAACCGTCGAGTTGCGACATCGAACTCGATTCCTTCGTCGCCGCAACCAGCGACTCGAGATGCGGTTGGGCGACGTCCCACATTCCCTGCGCGGCGATGTACGCAGTGCCCAACTCGAGCACTTGCGGGGTGAGCGAGTACTGGCCGTCGACGGCCCGCACATATCCGAGGCGCTCAAGTGTGATGAGCAGCCGGCGCACGGTCGGTCGCGCCAACTTCGTTGCCTCTGCCACGTCGCTCACGGAGAGCGACAGATGCGAGAGCGAGAACGCTCGAATCACCTGCAGGCCACGGGCGAACGCCTCGACGAAGTCGGGTTCGGCCTCGCGACGTGCCATGGCACTTCACGGTACGACGTCGACGCAGCGACGCGCGTACCGCGCCCGACATTCGACCACTTTCACTCCCACCAATTCCCCCACGACCCGGAGGTTCCACCCATGACCACGAACGCCAAACCCCTCGAGGGCCTGCTCGTTGCCGACCTGTCGCGGGTGCTCGCCGGACCGTATTGCACGATGCTGCTCGCCGACATGGGGGCCACGGTCATCAAGGTGGAGAGCCCCGGGGGAGACGACACCCGCACATGGATGCCCCCCGTGAAGGACGGTGTCGCGACGTATTACATGTCGATCAACCGCAACAAGAAGTCGATCGTTCTCGATTACGGCAACGAGGACGACCTCAAAGTGACGCGCGAACTCGTGCGCCGCGCCGACATCTGTGTCGAGAACTTCAAAGTCGGCGGGCTGCGCAAGTTCGGTCTCGACTACGAGTCGGTGGCGAAGACGAACCCGGGACTCGTCTATCTCTCCATCTCCGGTTTCGGCACGAAGGAAGGCGCGAAGCTTCCCGGGTACGACCTCATCGTGCAGGCCGTGTCGGGATTGATGAGCCTCACCGGCGAACCCGACGGTCCGGCTTTCCGTGCCGGCATCTCGGTGTTCGACGTGATGGCCGGCTTGCACGGAACCATCGGCGTGCTCGCCGCGCTCAACGAACGCAGTCGCACGGGCAAGGGTCAGCACGTCGAAGTGAACCTGCTCGCGTCGGCAATGTCGGGTCTCGTCAACCAGACGGCCGCGTACACGTCGGCCGGAGTCGTGCCGTTCCGCATGGGCAACGCCCACCCGAGCCTGTTCCCGTACGAAGCGCTGCCGACGAAGGATCGCGACCTCATCATCGCCGCGGGCAACGACAAGCAGTTCCGCGCGTTGTGCAAGGTGCTCGGCATCGAACACGTTGCCGACGATCCGCGCTTCACGATCAACGCCGACCGCACGAAGAACCG
>JBMTET010000026.1:0-20223 GCA_049433365.1 Ilumatobacteraceae bacterium
GGTGCACGCTCGAGGTCGCCTTCGTCCTTGTGACCGCGGCGCGGCGCAACGATCGCAGCAACGTTGCCGACAACCATCGCCGCACCGAAGGCAAGAACCAGCCACGCAAGCAGGTCTTCACCGAGAAACATCGCTCAGAACCTCGGCTCGTTCTCGTCGAAGACGTTTTCGAATCGCGTGTACGGCTGCACCCAGGCCAACTTCACCGTGTCGGTGGGACCGGCGCGATGCTTGGCAACGATGATGTCGGCCAGTCCGCGGGCGGCACTCGCATCGTCAACCACCTCACCCCGGTAGATGAACATGACGACGTCGGCGTCCTGCTCGATGGCTCCCGACTCGCGCAGGTCGGACAGATTCGGGCGCTTGTCCGAACGGCTTTCGATACCTCGGCTGAGCTGACTGAGCGCAATGATCGGCACGTTGAATTCGCGGGCCATGAGTTTGAGGTTTCGACTGATGTCGCTCACTTCGAGCTGGCGGTTTTCCACCTTCGTGTCCCCGCCCATGAGCTGCAGGTAATCGATGACGATGAGCGCAAGATCCCCGTGACGAAGCTTCGTTCGCCGGGCGCGGGCGCGCATCGAACCAATCGACGTCATGGGCGAGTCGTCAATGATCAACGGGATGTCGAGTCGACCGACGGCACGGCCGATGTCGCGCCACTGGTTTTCGGTCGGGTTGGCCCCGCGCAACACCTCCGACGGGATGCTCGCTTCGCTCGACAACACACGTTGTGCGAGCTCACCGGCACTCATTTCCAAGCTGAAGAAAATGACCGGGCGCAACGACGTACGGGCAACGTTGACGGCGATGTTCAGTGCAAAGGCGCTCTTTCCCATACCCGGTCGGGCACCGATGACGTGCAGAGCGCCGGGCTGCAGGCCGAGAAGAATCTTGTCGAGCTTGTTGAACCCCGTCGGAACACCGTTGAGAGAATCGGGATCGTTCGCCCGTTGCTCCATGAGTTCCAGCGACTGTGTGAGCAATGGCGACAGCAACTGGCCGCTTTCCGACACCTGTCCGGCGGACACGTCGTAGATGCGACCTTCGGCCTGGTCGACGGCAGAGTCGACGTCGTCGGGTTCGCTGTAGGCGATTTCGGCGATCTGCGATGCAGCGGCGATGAGATGGCGCAGCTTCGCCGCGTCACGCACGATCTTTGCGTAGCGCTCGGCATTCGAAATCGCCGGGGTGAGGTTCTGCAATCCGACGAGCGCTTCGAGCCCGCCGATCGAATCAAGCACACCGGCTCGGCGCAACTCCTCACCGACGGTGACAGGGTCGACGGGTTCACCGGAGACGCTCAGTGCACGAATCGCATCGAATATGCGTTGGTGCGCCGGTTTGTAGAACTCCTCGGCAAGCACACCGCGTTCGAGGGCAACTGCGACGGCCTCGTCGGACAGCAGCATCGCACCGAGCAGTGATGCCTCGGCGTCGAGGTTGTGCGGGGGAACCCGCTGCAACGACGGACGACGTTCGTCGTCACGCGACAGCGGGGCAATCGTCATGACCTCACCTTGGTCGCTGGACGCTGTTCACAACAAGAGGCACAAGCCTGTGGATGACGTGTGAACGATTGTGGACAACCGGGGGATTGCTGCACAGTCGCGCGAACGACACCGTGACGCATGGCGTTGATGCGCTGTGGACAAGGTGTGGGTAGTTTTCGATCGCCGGCGCGTCAGCGCGCGACGACCTCGAGGCGGACCGTGCCCGTGACGTCACCGAACAAGTTGACGGACACGCTGTGCGCGCCGAGGGTGCGGATCGGCTCGCCGATCTCCACCTTCTTGCGGTCGAGCGCAATCCCGAACTGTTCGTCGACGGCAGCGACAACGTCGTTCGCAGTGACCGAACCGAACAGTCGCCCTTCGGCCCCGGCTTTCGCCGTGATCATGACGGCACGCTGCGCCAATGCCGCTGCAATGGTCAGGGCCGACTCGCGGTCGGCGGCCTCACGAGCGGATCGTGCCCGTTGCATCGCTGCAGCCTGGGCAACCGTGCCGGCGCTCGCCTCGACGGCGAGACCCTTCGGCAGGAGATAGTTGCGTGCGTGGCCCGATGACACGGTGACGATGTCACCGCGACGACCGATGCCGGACACGTCGGAGCGAAGAAGAACCTGCATGATCAGACCGCCTCGGTCTGCGAGTCGGCTGCTGCCGTCACATTCTCGGGCGGCGTGGTCACGGTGATGTCACCGGCGGTCTCGGCGACGACTTCGGCATACGAGGCCGTCGCATCCGCACCGTCGCGGCGGTCGTCACGACTGCGCGGTCCACGAACCGCGGCCACGCGCTTGGTGTACGGCAACAACGCCATTTCGCGGGCGTTTTTCACTGCCGTTGCAATGTCACGTTGCTGCTGAGTGTTAGCGCCGGTCATCCGCCGTGCACGCAACTTCGAACGATCCGACATGAATCGCTGCAACAAATTGACGTCCTTGTAATCGATGTACTCGATCTTTTCGGGCGTAAGGGGATTGGGGCGCTTCTTGTGCTTGCGCATCGCCATCTTGGCGGCGCGAAGTTTGTTCTTCTTGCTTGTCATGATGCTGTCTCCGTGATGTCAGTCGTACGTATCGGTCGTGATCTCGTGGGTCAGAACGGCTCTTCGCCGTCGAAAGGATTGGCGTCGGCCGCCGGCACGGCAGACGTGCCCTTGCCGCCACCTTCGCCGCGCGGTGTGCGCTCGACTTGAGCGGTCGCCCAGCGCAGGCTCGGTCCGAGCTCGTCGGCGATGACGTCGATGGCGGTGCGCTTGTCACCGTCGCGAGTCGTGTACTCACGCTGCTCTAGGCGGCCGGTCACGACGACTCGTGTGCCCTTGCCCAGCGACGCAGCGGCGTTCTCGCCGAGTTGACCCCATGCGGTGACGTTGAAGTAGGAGGTCTGCTCCTGCCATTCGCCGTTCACCTGATAGCGACGTCCGACGGCGATGCCGAACGAAGCAACGGCTCGACCGTTGGCCGTGAAGCGCAATTCGGGATCGCGGGTGAGGTTCCCGACGAGAGTGATCGTGTTGTCTGCCATGTCACTGGCTCCTTCGTGAGTGTTCGGTGTGGATCGAACCCGAGCCGACGGTTACTTCGCGGCGCTGCTGAGCAGGCCGCGGCGTGCCGCTTCGTGGTCGGGAAGTCGAAGCAGTTTGTGGCGCAACACGTCGTCGGAAAGACGCATCGTGCGCTCCACTTCATCCATTGCACCGGCGGGTGCAACGAGATTGAAGATGGCGTAGTAACCATCGTTCTGCTTCTTGATCGGGTAGGCCAGCCGACGCCGGCCCCACCAATCGGGCGTGCCGTGTACGGTGCCGCCCACCGCGGTGATCGACTTCGTCACCGAGTTGACCCAACTGTGTGCGGCGTTCTCATCGAGTGCGCCACTCACGATGACCATCAATTCGTATGGTCGCATGTATGTGAACTCCCTTCGGACACGATCACTCGGATCGCGGCCCCGCGAGGGGCAGGGTGAATATGACGGTTGGAGCGTATCGGCACCTCGTCACCGTGCCACCGGGGTGTTACGACGTTGTCGTTCGCCGCTTCTCCGCCGACGTTGCGCGCCGCGGCACGAAGCCACCAAGTGGCACCATTTTCAGCAGGTGATGCCACCAGCACTCACGGCACACTTCAACGACGTACGACGAATACACGGTGCGACCGACGTCGAGCGCGCGCAACTCCGCTTCCTTCGTCACGCATTTTCCCGACCGTGGTAGTCGGGGTCCGAACAAGTACGTCACCCGCACGGTCATCGCGCGTTCGCAGATTGGGCATCGCACCCGTGACGGCACTCCGTACGCGATGGCGGCGCGGCGCAGGTCGGGGTGTGCGTCGCACACATCATGCGGCGCAAGTTGTCCGGAACGCACCTTGTCGATGACGCCACGGCGCACGAAGCGATGATCGACGATTCCCCCGCGCACGGCGCGATCGTCGGGTGCATGTGTCGTCTGCTGCGCGGAAGTGTTGCGGCGACGCGCCATACGGCGAGATTAGTCCCGCTGTGCCCACCACTCGTCAAGTCGGGTGCGAATCGCGTCGTCCCCGATGAGTCCCTCCTCGAGACGTATCTCCATGAGGAATTCGAGCGCGTCTCCCACCGCACGACCCGGTGCAATACCGAGGTGCGCCATGACTGCGGCCCCGTCCATTTCGGGACGCAACGCCGCCAACTCCTCGGCTTGTGCGAGTTCGTTGATCCGCGCCTCGAGTTGATCCATGCGCTTGTTCAGCGCATCCACCTTTCGTTCGCTGCGCGTGGTGCAGTCGCACCGCACGAGAACGTTCAACTCGGTGAGTACGTTGCCTGCGTCGCGCACGTAACGCCGCACCGCCGAATCGGTCCACCCCATCTGGTACGTGTGGAAACGACCGCTGAGAAACACGAGTTGCGTGATCCGCTCGATGTCGTCGTTCGAGTAGCGCATTGCCCGCAATCGTTCACGGGTCATGCGCGCACCGACGACTTCGTGGTGGTAAAAAGTCATGCCCTTCCCGGGCAGCACCTTGCGGGTACGAGGCTTGCCGATGTCGTGGAACAGTGCGGCGAGTCGGGTGATGCGAAACTCACCCGGCATCTCACGACGAACGTTGTCAACGACGGCGAACGTGTGCGTGAGCACGTCTTTGTGGCGGTGGATCGGATCCTGCTCGAGCGACAATGCGGGCAGCTCGGGCAGAAATCGATCCGCCAATCCGAATTCAACGACGAATCGCAACCCGAGCCCCGGCGAGTCGGTGACGATGAGCTTGTCGAACTCGTCGCGAACCCGCTCCGGTGACACGATCGACAAGCGCTCATTGAGCGATCCCACCGCAGCGATGAGTGCTTCGGTGGGCACCACGTCGAGCGACGAAATGAATCGTGCCGCTCGCAACATGCGCAGGGGGTCGTCGGTGAAACTCACTTCCGGCGACAACGGGGTGCGCAAGATTCCGGCCGTCAAGTCCTGAAGTCCGTTGTACGGATCGACCAGCGCGGGTGAATCGGTCGTCAGCTCGAGAGCCATCGCGTTGATCGTGAAGTCGCGTCGCGACAGGTCGACGTGGATGTCCGTCGAAAACTTCACGTCCGGCTTGCGTGATTCGGGGTCGTACGCCTCGGCGCGGTGCGTCGTGACTTCCAGGGTGCGGCCGTTTCGCCGGGCGGCAATGGTGCCGAATCTCTCGCCCTGCGTCCACAGATTGTCGGTGACGTCGGCAAGCAGCGTTTTCACCACGTCCGGAGTGGCGTCGGTCGTGAAGTCGTAGTCGAGTTGATCCGTGCCGCGACCGAGCAACAAATCACGGACACTGCCCCCGACGAGAAACAGCCGGTGTCCGTCGCGACGAAACCGCTCGACGACGGGCTGCAACTCGCTCATCACCGCATCGAATCGGCGTGGCTGCACGTGCTACAGGTTACGGAAAGAGCCGGAAGGTAGCGTTCGTGGGTGTCGGCACTCGTGACGCTGCGTTCCTCACTGCGCGCACGGCAACGAATCGGCGGTGTTCCCGTCGTCATCTCGGCCGCGGCCCACGAACCCGGCGCCGCTCTCGTCCAACTGCGCTCCGACGAGCACGTTCCGAGCGATTTTTTCGTCGCGTTGCGCAGCGAAATGTCGGCGCGGGGGTGTCACCGGGTGCGCAGCAACGCCATCGCCGAGCGTTTCGTCGATGCTGCGCACCGCGCCGGATTCGAGGTTGCCCAACGTCTCGTGCTGTTGCGCCGCGACATGCACGGTGCTGACCACGTCGCGAATGCGTTCACCCCCGACGATCACCGTGGCGCCGGTCGTCACGGTGTCGACGGTCGTGTTGAGTGTGGTGTTCACGGCGTCATTCACAGTGATGAGTTCACATATCGCGGCCCGACGCCGCGGTCACGTCTCGCCATCGAGCAATGTGCCCGCGTCGATGCGGTGAGTTTTGCTGAGTCGTGGTCGCTCGACGCTGCAGCTCTGCGCGACGCGGCAACTGCCACGCCGCGGCACCGGTTCTTCGTCTCCCGCGTCGACGACACCGTTGTGGGATTCGTGTTGTGTGGCGCCGATTCGCGATACGGATTCATTCAACGGCTCGCCGTCGACCCCACCGCGCGCAACCATGGCGTTGCAACCTCACTGCTGACCGTATCGTTGCGCTGGTTGTCCTCACCTTTGATCGAAACGACGTGGGTGAACACCGAACCGACGAACGAAGCGGCGCTGCGGCTGTACGCGCGGGCCGGATTCCACCGCCATCATGAGGGTCTTGTCGTCGTGGAGTGGAACGCGTGACGCAGACACCCTTCCGGCACACCCGTTCGACACGGCCGTGCGGCACATCCGGGCAACCACGTCTCATCTCGTTGTTGCTGCGTGTCGCCGTGGCAACCACACTCGTCGGGTCCATCGTTCCCTCGTCGCAGGCTCGGGCCAACACTCCCGCCCGACTCGAAGTCATCGGTGGGGCTTTCCACGTTCGCGGCGGTGTGACGGCGTCGCTGCGTATCGGTGCGTCGCCCGATCCGCTGTTTCTCGCAGCGATGCAGCAACCGTCCACGCGCATCGTCGTCACCGCCAGCGTTCCCGTCGTGCGCCGCCGAGACGTGGCGGCGATCGTTCGCGGTGCGACACCGGAGGTGGAGACCACGCTCGAACTTCCCGTCAGCGCGCTCAGCCTCGAAGACCGCGACGGCGTGAATTCGTGGCGGATCAACGTGCCGACGTCTCCCGTGCGGGACAGCGGACGGCTCACTTTGCGCAGCGACGGTGTACGACTGCTCACCGTCGACGTCACCTCACGTGACGGCGTCGTGGCCCGTGCCCGCACATTCCTCAACGTCATCGGCAATCGTCAGACGTACTCCAGACTTCCGGTTTCCCTTCTTGCGTCGGTGCAATCCCCGACGACATTGCAGCCGAACGGCTCGACCGTCATTGCCGACGACGTCCGCACGCGACTGCGACGATTGCGCGACTTGCTGTTCGTCGTCGACGACCGCTTCCCCGTTTCGGTGCACGTCACCCCGGAACTGCTCGACAGTCTCAGCCTCACCACGTCGGGTGACGACGTCCGTTTGTGGCTCGACGTGCAGAACCTGTTGTCCGGATCCGACGTACTCACCAACACGTACCGTTCGTTCGATCCGACTGCCGCAGCCGCAGCCGGATTGGACGTCCAGTTCATCGATCAGCTGCAGCGCGGCGAAACCGTGCTCGAGGGCCTCACCCGAGCATCGGTCGTGCGTCGGTCCATGTGGGCAACCGATGCCGCACTCGACGAACGTGGCGCGCGACTGTTGCGCAAGAGCGGAGTGAATGCGCTCACCTTGTTCGGTCCCGCAGCCGAATCACTCGGCGAACTCGACAACTACGCGCGGCCGTACCGCATCTCGTTCGACGGCACCGGTCTCGCCGTGTACGCGCCCGAACCGCGGTACGCCGAGTTGCTCGATGCACCCATCGGCGGTGCATTCGAAACTGCGATCGCGATCGTTGCCGAGCTGCATGCCCAACGCGACGAAATCGCGCGTGCAGGTGGTGACTCCGCCGTGGGATCGCGCCAGGTCATTCTCAGCGGTCGCGACGGATTGCCGACCGAACCACTGGTTGCCGGGTTCGTGCTCAACCAACTGGGTCGTAGCCCACTGATCGACGTGCGGGGACTTTCCCAGGCATCGGGAGGACTCGACGGCCTCACCACGGTGCGACTCGCCGACATCGTCCCCCTCGATCTCGCCGCCGTGCAATCCGAGATCAACGTCACCCTTGCATCAATCGACGAGGTGCGTTCGATGCTCGGACGCGACATACCGATGATCGAGTCGTGGTTGACCCGGGTCGATGCAGTGAACGACACGTCCCTTGATCCGCAACTGCGCAACGAGTACCTCTCCCTGGTGAACGCCGACATCGGTGCGATCCGCAACGCACTGCGCCTGCCACGGGCATCGTTCACCCTCGGCAGCAGGGAGAGTGAGTTGCGTGTCGCACTCGCCAACGACACCGCCTACGACTTGTCGGTGCGCATCGCATTCGACAGCTCGCGCATGACTTTCGACCGCTCGACGTTCAATGTCACCATCCCCGCCCGCTCGACGAGCGAAGTTCGGGTCACCGTCACCGCACGGGCCAATGGTCTGTTGCCCGTCGACATGACCCTGTCGACCCCAAGCGGCCTGATCATCGACTCGCAACGCATCACCGTTCGGGTCAACGCCCTTGCGGGACTCGGGCGCGGTGTCAGTGCGGCGTTTCTCGCCCTGTTGGCGACGTGGTGGATCATCCATCTGCGTCGGTCACGACGCAAGAAAATCAGCCATCACCACCCTGCACTACGCTCCGAGCCATGACCATCCGCATCGTTACCGACAGCGCCTGCGATCTGCCCCAGCAGCTCATCGACGACCTGGGGATCACCGTCGTTCCCCTGTCCATTCGTTTCGGGGACGAAGAGTTCGTCGACCGTCGCGACCTCAGCGTCGACGAGTTCTGGCGCCGGTGCCAATCCGCCGACGTACTGCCGTCAACGGCCGCACCCGCTCCCGGACAATTCGCCGAGGCGTATCGCACGCTGGCCAACTCCGGTGCCACCGGCATCCTCGTCGTCAACATTTCCGCCAAGCTCTCGGCCACGATGCAAAGCGCCGAACTCGGCGCAAAAGAGGCAGGTGTCTCGGTTCCCATCGAGATCGTCGACACGGCATCGGCATCGATGGGCATCGGTCTCGTTGCCGTTGCATGTGCCAAGGCGGCTCGCGGCGGTGCTTCGCTCGCCGATCTCGTTGCCCTGGCCAAGGACCTCTCGTCGCGAACCCGTGTGTGGGCCGCGCTCGACACGCTGGAAAACCTGAAAAAGAACGGTCGCATCGGCGGTGCCAAGGCGATGCTCGCCACCGCACTGTCGATCAAACCGATCATCACCGTCACCGACGGTGCCGTTGGTGAGGGTGGCAAGCAACGCACCCGTGGCAAGGCTCTCGCATTTCTCGTCGACCGCGTGCGCGAGGCGGGTCCGATCGAGTCGCTGGCAATCCTGCATGCACAATGCCCCGACGTCGCTCAATTCACCGCGATGATTCGCGAGGTGTACTCGGGTGAAATCACCGTCGGAGACATCGGTGCAGTCATCGGTGCACACGCCGGCCCCGGCACCATGGGCGTTGCGTTTCACGTCGCTCGTTGACCACGTCGTCGCATGATGCGACGCAGGCTGCCGACAAGTCCGCCATCGGCACGACGCACAGAACTAGCGTCGTTGCGCAATCATGCCCGCACGCGAACTCGCCCCCGGATTCATTGGTGAGCGATATCGCCTCGACCGACTCATCGCCCGCGGCGGAATGGCCGAAGTGTGGCTCGGAGAGGACACTTTCCTCAATCGCCGCGTAGCGGTGAAGGTCCTCCGGCCGCAGATTGCCGGAGACGAAGTCGCCATCGAGCGTTTCCGGCGCGAAGCACTCGCCTGTGCGGCACTCAACCACCCGAACATCGTCGCCGTGTACGACTCGTTCGAACACGACGGTTACCGCGCCGTGGTCATGCAATACGTCCAGGGCAAGAGTTTGCGCGACCTGCTCGACCGCAAGAAGCGGCTCGGACCGCAACTCACGATCATGATGGGTGCATCGATTGCGGCGGCCTTACACGTGGCCCACGAGCACAATCTCGTTCATCGTGACGTCAAACCAGGCAACATTCTCGTCACGCCGAGCGGACACTTTCTGCTCGCCGACTTCGGTATCGCCAAACCGCTCGGCAGTGAGGCCACGAGTGACCTCACCAGCGACAACATCATGATGGGAACGGCAAAGTACCTCTCGCCCGAGATCGTGCGCGGCAAGCCGCTCGACGGACGGGCCGATCTGTACAGCCTCGGAATCGTGCTGTACGAGTGCCTTGCCGGCAAGGTGCCGTTTCTCGGCGACAACGACGCCGATACCGCGCTCGCCCGGTTGCAGCGCGAACCCACCGATCTCGGACATCTTCGTCCGACGTTGTCCGCGCAACTCGTGCGAGTCGTGCACCGCTTGTTGGCGCGCAACCCCGACCATCGTTACGCCACCGGTGAAGAGACCCGCAAGGCCCTGCTCGACGCGCTGAGCGGCGTCAACGACACGACGACAACCCTCACCCCGCCGGCGGGAACGAACCGCGTCGACACCGAATCGCGTCCGCGCATCGGCACCCAGGACGTCACGCCGGGATCACCGGCGTCGCGCCGCAGCACGGCCACACGACCCCGACGCGAGCGCAGCGTCGTGCAGCGCACGGTCGGCAACGTCAAAGTGCGCTGGATGGCGGGAATCGTCGCGGTTGCCGCCCTCGTCGGAGTCGCGGTCATGCGCACATCGGACTCGGAGAACATCGTCGTTCCCGACTCAGTACCGGAACTCGTCGCACCGATCGGGCCGATCGAAATCGCCGAAATCCACTCCTATGATCCGAACGGCGACGACGGAGTCGAAAACGAGGAGTTCATCGGGTTGCTCGTCGACAAGAACCCGGCCAGCACATGGGCGACGTCGTGTTACGCCGACAAGTACTTCGGTGTAAAACGAAGCGTCGGAATCGTCGTCAGTCTCACCCGCCCGTCAACGGGTACTTTGCGGGTGAATTTCGCCAACGGGCCGTTCGGTGCCGACGTCTTCACCGCCACCGGCGAAACTCCCGCAACCTTCGACGCGTGGACGAACAAAGCGGGATCGTTGTACAACACCCGCGCCCAGGTGGTGCGCTTGTCGATCACCGAACCGGTTGACCGAATCCTCGTTGCACTCACCGAAATGGGTCGCAGCGATGCATGCGGCACGAACAACCCGTTTCAGGGCCGCGTCAACGAAGTTGCCTTCGTTCCGAACTGAGGACGCCGGTCGTTCAACCCGGCGCGCACGACTCGTCAGTTAGCCTGCGGATCGTGGCCGACAATCCACTCGCCGATCCGCAATTGCCGCGCAAGGTAATGGATGTCGTCGACCGTGTTGCCGGAACCGTGCGCCGTCGCACCACCCTGCCGATCATTACCATCGTGCGAGGGATCGTGTTCGGCACGATGATCGCGGTCGTTGCACTCGCACTCGTCGTGGTTGTGCTCATCGCCCTGGCACGCGCCGCACACGAGCTGCTCGACATTTGGCTCGAACGCTCCACCGCCGTATGGGTGTCGTACCTCGTCATCGCACTCGTGTTGTTCATCCTGGGTGGAGTGCTCATGCGCAAACGGCGTAGCGTCTCCCCCGACACCCCCTGACATCACCAACCGTGCACCCGCAAGGGGTAGCACACTGCAAGGAGCAACACCGTGACGACGAAGCGCAAAGTGATCATCGTGGGTTCGGGCCCGGCCGGACTCACCGCTGCCATTTACACCGCCCGCGCCTCACTTGCGCCGCTCGTCATCGAAGGTGAGCCGTCTTCGACGTCCGATCAGCCCGGTGGCCAACTCATGCTCACCACCGAAGTCGAGAACTTCCCCGGCTTTCCCGAGGGCGTGCAGGGACCCGAATTGATGATGCGTTTTCGCGACCAAGCGGCACGCTTCGGTGCCGAATTCATCACCGAAAAAGCCACGAAAATCGATTTTTCCGGCGCGGTGAAACGAGTGTGGATCCGCGACACCGCGTACGAAGCCGATGCCGTCATCGTCAGCACCGGGGCGCGATCGCTGATGCTCGGTTTGCCGAAGGAGAACGAGCTCATCGGTCACGGTGTGTCCACGTGCGCAACGTGCGACGGATTCTTTTTCCGCGGCCAGGAGATTGCCGTCGTCGGTGGTGGTGATTCGGCGATCGAAGAAGCAACTTTCCTCACGAAGTTTGCCACCACGGTGCACCTGCTCGTGCGCCGTGACACGTTGCGCGCATCGAAGATCATGCGTGATCGCGCAGTGAACAACCCCAAGATTCAGATCCACTGGAACACTCAAGTTGCCGAGATTCACGGCGACACGTCGCTCAGCGGACTCACGGTCGTTGATTCCGTGAGCGGGGAGACGCGGCCGCTGGCCGTCACCGGGTTGTTCGTCGCCATTGGACACCGGCCGAACACTGATCTGTTCGCCGGGGTACTCGACATGGACGAGACGGGATATCTCGTCACTCGGGCCGGTTCGACGTACACCAACGTGGCCGGCGTGTTCGCCTGCGGTGACGTGCAGGATCACACCTACCGCCAGGCAATCACGGCGGCCGGGTCGGGCTGCATGGCAGCAATCGATGCCGAGCGGTGGTTGGAAAGTAACCACTAGACGATCCCGCACGGAGCAGTAACCTCGACGGTATGGCTGCTGCTCCCGTCACCCTCACCACCGCAACGTTCGACGAAACGATTCGCGGTTCGTCCGTTCCCGTTCTCGTCGACTTCTGGGCCGAATGGTGCGGTCCCTGCAAGATGATCGACCCGGTCATCAAGGAGATCGCCGCCGAACAGGACGGCAAGCTCACGGTTGCCAAGCTCAACGTCGACCACCATGGCGACATCGCGATGCGCTACAACGTGATGAGCATCCCGACGATGATCGTGTTTCAGAACGGTGCAGAAGTGAAACGACTCGTCGGGGCAAAAGGTAAGTCCGCTCTGCTCGGTGAGCTTGCGGCATTCATCGGCTAAGCGCCACCTTCAGTCGTCACCACCCCCAACGTCAGGGGGGGCACCCCCGCTGTTCACAGCGTTGTCCACAGGATGTGTGGAACCTCAACGTCACGGTCAGCCTCATCATCAACACGAGGGTGAGATCCATTGGTGATGATGTCGCCACCGTAGGTGAGGATCAGCCGAGGATGATGCGTGACACCCGTTCGAGATCGTCAATGTCGGCGAACTCAACAACCAGCTGACCACGCCGGGTTGCACCGCGTGGTGGATGAACGAGCACCTTCGTCGCGAGTTGTTCACCGAGAACCGCAGCGACTTCGGCATAGGCAGCGACCGGCACCTCGGTCGTTCCACGTCGCTTGGCCGCCGACTGCGATCCACCCGATGGTGACCCCGTCGCAGTACTCGCACCGGATCCGGAGATGCCGTGGCTTTCCAACACCACCTGTTCGGTTGCCCGCACGGACAATCCCTCGCTGACGACTCGTGCCGCGAGACGCTCTTGATCCTGACGAGACGCCAATCCGAGCAGCGCCTTGGCGTGGCCGGCCGTGAGGCGACCATCAGCAACAAGTTGTTGCACCGCTACCGGCAGGGTCAACAAGCGCAATGCGTTGCTGATTGATGCGCGACTCTTGCCGACGCGATTCGCCACCTGATCATGGGTGAGCGAGAAATCGTCCAACAATTGCTTGTACGCCGCTGCCTCCTCGAGCGGACTGAGATCCGCGCGGTGAAGATTTTCCACCAAGGCTTGTTCGGCGCTATTGATGTCATCGGCATCGCGAATGATTGCCGGAATCGCCGCCAGACCTGCTTGTTTGGCAGCGCGGAGCCGTCGCTCCCCCGCGATGAGTTCATACCGACCATCACCACCCTTGCGCAACAACACCGGTTGCAGCACCCCGAGGGCACCGATCGAGGCCGCAAGTTCATCGAGGCTGTCAGAATCAAAATGGGTCCGCGGCTGATGCGGGTTCGGATCAATCGAATCCACGGGCACTTGCGCAAAACCTTGCCCCGGTGGGGGTGTGCCTCCGCCCGTCGGAATGAGTGCAGACAACCCCCGATTGCGGTTCATACCGGCCATGCGACGACCTCCTTGGCTGCTTCGCGATACGCCTTGGCTCCCACCGATGACGGATCGAAGGTGATGACCGGCTTGCCATAACTCGGTGCCTCGGCAATGCGCACGGTGCGTGGAATGAGAGTTTTCAGGGTTTTCGGACCCCACTCCTTGTGTTTGCGCACCTCATCAACGACGTCTTGAGACAGCTTCGTGCGTGCGTCGTACATCTGGAGCAACACCATCGAAATCTTCAGGCGGGGATTGAGATTTGCCCGCACGAGGGCAACGTTTTGGTCGAGTTGAACCATGCCTTCGACCGCGATGTATTCGCATTGCATCGGCACGAGCACTTCATCAGCGGCTGTCAGGGCGTTGATGGTCAACAACCCAAGGGACGGAGGGCAGTCAATCAGCACGTATGCGTACTGGTCGGCAACCGCATCAATTGCCCGCCGCAGACGGGTTTCGCGTCCCATCACCGGCACGAGCTCAATTTCCGCCCCGGCAAGGTTGAGGTTCGATGGCGCAACGAAGAGGTGGCGAACGGCCGTTGCTTCGATGCAATTTTCCAACGCAACATCATGCAACAGCACGTCATATACACTCACCTGCAGTGATGCGGGTGTGAGTCCGAGGCTGGACGATGCATTGCCTTGCGGATCCAGATCGATGATGAGAACGCGATGACCCATCTCAGCAATTGCCGCGCCGATGTTTACGGTCGCCGTTGTCTTGCCGACACCACCCTTTTGGTTGGCCATCGCAATGACGCGAGCGCGTGACGGCGTATCTACCACACCCCCAAACTACCCATCTGCGCGGTGCGGACGGGGGATATGTTCCACGTGGAACAGTCGGGGCTCACGTTCATCATGCCCATTACACCATGTCCTGCTCAGCGGCTATTGACTCTGGGTTTCGTGATCGGCCTGGAGAGGGCTTGGGGTGGCTCACGGGGTTGTGGGCTATGTGCCACGTGGAACAGTCAACCCTTCGTCAGGCGACGGCGGGACCACCGGGGTGGTGTGGGGATCCACCCGACGGATCGCGATGTTCCACGTGGAACACGGCGACTGCTCCGTGGCGAACGGGGGTCGATACTCCAATCGCGACCAGTTGACGTGCATCCCATCGGTTGGCGTGTTCCACAGGTGGTTCACTGATGATCACCCAGCCACCTGGACGAACGAGTCGGGAAGCCCACAAGACGGTGGTGTACGGCGCCCCAAAACCCCGACTCATCGCCGCGTCAAAGGTCCCCATCCACTGTCGGTCATTCATCAACACTTCAACGTCGGCACACACAACTCGGGCGTGCCCATGCGCATCCAGCGCGCGGATCGCCCGATGCACGAAATCAGTGCGTTTTTCGCGGCGATCAACCATCGTGACGTGTACATCGGGACGCGCGACTGCGACCACCAATCCCGGAATTCCTGCTCCGGTGCCGAGATCAACGATGGTGCGGACACCGGCGGGAATCGCTGCAACAAAGGACTGTGCGTGAGCAATGACCTCGGGAATGGGACGGGATCCGAGCATTCCGATCCGTTGCGCCTCGCGCAACAACCGTTCAAGGACGAGCCAGGTGCTCTGAGAACCCGTCACGGCACTCAGCGTAGAGCGTAGAGCGTGGAGTGTGCGCCGTCGGCGCACCGCGCTACTCCTCGGAGGGTGCAGCCACCGTTGCCGGAGCGAGCGACACAACCACACGGCGGAACGGATCATCCCCTTCGGAATGAGTCACCACTTCCGGCATGTCGGCCAGGGTGTCGTGCACGATCTTGCGGTCTGCCGAATTCATCGGCTCCAGAATGCGCGGGGTCCCCGACTCAATGACGTCGTTGGCAACCTTCGTCGCAAAACGACCCAATGCTTCGCGGCGACGCTCGCGATACCCGCCAACGTCGATACGCAAACGAGTGTCGTGGTCACCCAGACGACGCTGACTCACCACCCGGGTGAGGTCCTGCAAAGCAGTGAGGATGGCACCTTTGGCACCGACGAACAAGCTGACGTCATCCCCAACAACGGCAATGTCAATGTCATCACCGTCAACACGAGCCGTCACCGTCGCCTGCAGGCCTGCGGAATCCATCACACCGCGTAGGAAAGTGGTGGCAGCATCACTCACCGTAGTGGCCGGTACCTTCGGGGCGTCGTCACGGCGCTCCGAACGCTCCGTGTCGCGATCCGCTGACCGCTCACGACGCTCGGTGTTGCGCTGGCGCGACTGGCGTGGGGCACGTGAGTCTCCCGAGCGCTCGCTGCGGGAGCCGCGCTCACGGCGTTGTTCGCGTCGTGGGGCTTTGGCCCGAGCGCTCGTCGGACGCACTCGTGCACGAACCTGAGCCTCGCCACGCATTCGCCCGAACAAACCTTGCTTCGGTTCCTCGAGAATCTCGAATTCGGCATCCTCTGGCGCAACGCCCAGTTGATCGAGGGCAAGATTCTTTGCATCCTCAAGTGTTGCCGCGGTGATTGTCACCCATTCCATCGTCATCATCCTTCCGTATGTATTGCGAGTTGTGTGTAATGCGAACCGTGTGTACTGCGAACCGTGCGTCGTGTCTCCGATGTCGGACGTCAACGCTTCGGTGGTTTCGGTCTGCGCTGTGACTCCGTATCACGCCGCGGTGGTTGCGGCCGTGGTGTACGTGCGCCTTTCGCCGGCTGACCTTTTGGCGGAGTGACACGCTTGCTCGTGAAACGATCGGGGGCTGCAGAACCGCGTTTTTCCTCGGTTTTGCGCTGTTTTTTGTCCTCTTCGGCAATTTCGCGGGCGCGTGCACTCGCCTCTTGGGCCTGACGTCCGATCGAATCGTCGCGACCGTAAAAACGCTTCGTGATGTACCACTGCTGAATGATGCGAATGACCGCTTGCACCATGTAGTACACGATGAGCCCGGTCGGCAGCACAACCTGGAACACTGCGAACGCAACGGGCAGGTATTGCAGCAGTTTCTGCTGCGCCGCCGACATCGTCGGCGACACCGTTCGTGACGCAACCATCTTCTGCTGCACGAGATACAAACCGGCGAGCAAGACGACGAGTCCTGCGTAGATGAGTCCGCGGGCGAAATCGGTGCGCATCACATCGATCGGGCGGGCCGCCAAATCGATCCCCAGCGAGAGCATCTCGCTCTTTCCGCTGAGGGAGCGGTACAGGCCCGACGTTTCGTCGAGGTACTTCGGATCGAACGTTGTTGCACCCTCGGGTTTGTGCGTGAGACCCGTGAGGATCCGGAACATGATGATGAACACCGGCATCTGGGCAACGAGCGGCAAGCACGATGACAACGGATTCACCTTGTTCGACTGGTACAGACGCATCATTTCTTCGTTGAGCTTCTGTCGGTCGCCACGGTGCTCGAGCTGCAAACGGCGCAATTCGGGCTGCAAACGCTGCATTTGCAGCATTCCTTTCGTGCTCTTCAAGGTGAGCGGTGTGAGGATGACCATGACGAGAACCGCCATAAAGCCGATCGATGCCGCGTAGTCACCGCTCCAGCCGTACACCCAGTTGACCACTCGGGCGACGATCTCAAACATGACGATGCTCCTTGCTGTGCGGATGCACTGACGATGCGCAGGGTTCGGGAACCGGATCGAAACCAGACGGCCCGAACGGACGGCAACGACTCAAACGGCGTGCGGTGAGCCACAGTCCGCGCCCGAAGCCGTGTACCGAAATCGCTTCGTGGGAATACTCCGAACACGAGGGGAAAAAACGGCACGGGGACACGGCCGTGGCGCGCTGGTCTTGGTACCACTCAATGGCCCGCAGTGCCGCCTGTGCACAGCGCTGTGAACAACGGTTCCACAGGTTGTGGATGGAGGTCATGAGCGGGCGGGTGTCGACTGCGCTGACGCCGAGATCTCCGAGATGATCGCCCGCATCAGCCTGGTGAGTTCGGGGGATGACGCTGTGGACAACGTGGGGGAGAGCGAAATGAGCAACCACCCCACCGGAATCTCCTGCGCGAGTGAATTCACAATTGCACGAAGTTGTCGGCGGAGTCGGTTCCGGCGCACCGCCGAGCCGACGTGACGCGACAAGGCGTAGGCCACTCGTGGAGCGGGAAGGGACGGGTCGGGAATCCAGCGGCATGTCATGCCTCCACGGCGAACCATGTCGCCGTCTGCGTACAGACGGCGAAAGGTGTCGCGGTGACTGATCCGTTCGATCAAGCGGACAGCCGCGCGCGGCCTTTGGCGCGACGCGACTTGAGAATGGCCCGACCGGCTTTGGTGCTCATCCGTTGGCGAAAACCGTGTTTTTTGGCACGCCGACGCTTACTCGGTTGGAATGTACGTTTCACGCCTCTCTCCTGACGTCACTTTCAAGGCGATTGGAAGCAACGGCTCAAGGCTACGGCTCGCCTGTCGGCAGAGCAACCCGACGCACGACATCGGACACGGCCGCCAGCCGAGACGAATTGCGTTGATGTCATTCTTCCCTTTCCCACCTGTGGACAACGGTGGTACCTTGCCGAGTCCTTACCCGAGAGACAGTGCCACGGTGCCGAACTCGGATGCGGATGAGACAAGACGACGCGAGACAGGCGAGGACGAAAGGTTCGAACAATGGATAACGCAGACGGGGTGATCGACCACCATGACGACGTCGATCCCCTGAACATCTGGCAACGCGCCTCCGTCGTATTGCGCAGTCAGGTCTCGGAGGCGGTGTGGTTCTCAACGTTCAACGACATCGTCGTTGACTCACAGCCGCACGGCGGCAAAACCGGCGGCACGATGAGCTTGCGACTCAACGTTCCCAACGCGTTCGTGCGCGACCGGGTCCTCACCCGATACATGTCGCTCGTACGCGACGCCCTCGACGAAGTTGGGGCGAGCAGTCACACTCTCAGCGTTGATGTGCGTCGTGCGGGCAGTGACGCCGCGCTCGCCCCGGGTTCCGCCATGGGAACGTCCCCCGAACCCGTCGTCACTCCACGGGACGACACCGCCCCGCGACCAACCAACAAATCGGGGCGCGGTCAGGCGATCGGTCTCAATCCGCGCTACACGTTCGACACGTTCGTCAAAGGTGCATCGAACCAATTCGCGCTCGCTGCAGCACAACGTGTCGCTGAAACTCCGGGGCGCTCGTACAACCCGCTGTTCATTTACGGCTCGGCCGGACTGGGAAAAACGCACTTGTTGCACGCCATCGGCTCCTACGTGCACGAGCACTATCCGAACTACGAGGTGCGGTACGTCTCAACGGAAAGCTTCCTCAACGAGTACGTCGACGGCATTCGAAACAACAGCATTACTGCGTTCAAACGCCGATACCGCGAAGTTGACGTGTTGCTCATCGACGACATCCAGTTCATGGAAGGCAAAGAAGGTCTCCAGGAGGAGTTCTTCCACACGTTCAACTCGTTGCACGGATCGAACAAGCAGATCGTGATCTCCAGCGATCGTGTGCCGGATGCGATTCCGACGCTCGAAGACCGTCTCCGCGGACGATTCCGGTGGGGGCTGATTACCGACATTCAGCCACCGGACGTGGAAACCCGACTGGCGATTTTGCGCAACAAGGCGGAGCGCGAACGACTCATTGCTTCGCATGAGGTTCTCGAGTTCATTGCCTCGAACGTCACGACGAACATCCGCGAACTCGAGGGTGCCCTCATCAGAATCGCGGCGTATGCCTCGTTGAACAAAACCGACATCGACGTCGACCTGGCCCGCGAGCTGCTCGCCGACCTCGTGTCGCGTCGACCGGGCAAGCAACGTACCGAAGAACAGCTGCTTGCCGAGATTTGCGACTTCCTCGGGGTGACGGTCGAAGCAATCAAGGGCCGCAGCCGGCAACGGCCCATTGTCACGGCCCGACAGACCGCCATGTACGTGTTTCGTGAGCTCACCGACTTGTCATACCCGGCCATCGCCCGGTTGTTCGGGGGCCGCGACCACACGACGGTTATCCATGCGGTGGAAAAAACCCAGCACGTCATGAAGGACCGCAAGCAGGTGTTCGACCAGGTGACGGAACTCATCCGCTTGTTCAAGACGGCATGAACGAGATGTTGCCGACAACGAACGACACGTCAGCCCGTGGACGACGGTGTGCATGCCGTCCCCTGAATGGTGGACAGAGTGTGGATAACACCAGCGTTCTCCACGGTCGGCGGATCACACGGCTGCAAGATGTCGAAACTGTGGGAGTTCGCACTCGAACCACAACCCGCACGTACGCTGGGGCTCCCCACGGTTATCCACAATCCACAGGTCTTATTACCGTCATTACCGATATATCTCCCTGTGCCAACAACAACCCAGGCAGGACCCCTGTCATGACCCCGACAAGGACACAACGATGAAATTCCGGGTGGAACGAGAACTGCTGGCTGAAGCACTCGGCGACGTGTCGCGCGTTGCCTCGACACGCAACAACGCCATGCCCGCACTTTCCGGAGTGGAGATGCAGTTGCACGGAGACGATCTCACATTGGCGTGCACCGACAAAGAGCTGTCGTTGCAGGTTGCGGTGAGCGTCGGTGGTCAGAAAGACGGCGTGTGCGTCGTCAACGCGAAATTGCTGAGCGACGTCGTTCGCGGACTACCCGACGGCA
>JBMTET010000027.1:0-19430 GCA_049433365.1 Ilumatobacteraceae bacterium
AGACCCTCGCCACGATCACGCTGCAGAACTACTTCCGCATGTACGACAAGTTGGCGGGTATGACTGGAACCGCGCAAACCGAGGCCGGCGAGTTGATGAACACCTACGGCTTGAACGTCGTGCCGATCCCGCCGAACAAGCCGCGTATCCGTGAGGATGCGCCCGACCTCATCTTCAAGACCGAGGAGGCGAAATTCGCCGCGGTCGTCGACGACATTGCGCGTCGCCACGAAGCCGGTCAGCCGATTCTCGTCGGTACGGCCAGCGTCGAAAAGAGCGAAGTGCTGTCGCGCAAGTTGCAGCAGCGGGGCATTGTCCACGAGGTGCTCAACGCCAAGCAGCACACGCGTGAAGCATCGATCGTGGCCCAAGCGGGTCGTCCGGGTGCCGTCACCGTGGCAACGAACATGGCGGGTCGCGGTGTCGACATCCTTCTCGGCGGCAATCCCGACGGGTTGGCGCGCCAGCAAGTTCTCAAGGAAGGGCATCACCCCGACACGTTGCTCGACGAGTTCGCATTGCCCGTCGCTCTCGAGGAAATGCCCACCGACTACCTCACGGCGCGTCGCAAGGCGCACGAACGGCTCAACGAGCTGCTCGCCGAATACGGGGCGCTGTGCGCCAAGCAGGGTGATCACGTGCGCCAGCTCGGCGGACTGCACGTCGTTGGTACCGAGCGTCACGAAAGCCGCCGCATCGACAACCAGCTGCGTGGTCGTTCCGGTCGTCAGGGCGACCCGGGTTCGAGTCGTTTTTATCTCAGCCTCGAAGACGATCTCATGCGCATCTTTGCCACCGGCGCGCTGTCGTGGGTGATGAACCGTGCGTTGCCCGACGATGAAGCGATCGAAGCGAAGATGGTGACGAAGGCAATCGAGCGCGCGCAAACCACCGTCGAGCAGCGCAACGCCGAAATTCGCAAGAACGTCCTCAAGTACGACGAGGTGATGAACCAACAGCGCAAGATCATCTACGCGCGACGCGACCAGATTCTCGAAGGACGCGATCTCAAGGCGGCGGCGCTCGAGTATCTCGCCGAGGCGGTGGATTCACTGATCGAGTCCCACTGCGTGTCCGAGGCGCAGGACGAGTGGGATCTCGACGGTCTCGCCGTCGAACTGGCATCGTTCTGGCCGGCGCAGGTGAACGCGGGGGCTCTCGCATCGTGTGCAACGACCGACGACATCTACGACATGGTCATGGCCGACGCCTCTGCGCATTACGAGCGTCGCGAAACCGAACTCGGTGCAAACATGATGCGCGAGATCGAACGACAGGTGATGCTGCGGATCATCGATCAGCGGTGGCGCGAGCATCTCGAAGAAATGGACTATCTGCAGGAGGGAATCAACCTGCGCGCCATGGGTCAGAAAGATCCGCTCACCGAATGGCAGCGGGAAGGCTTCGACATGTTCGGCGCGATGATGCGCGGTGTTGCACAGGACTTCGTGCGCTACGTGATGCACGTGCAAGTGGTGCGCAACGACGAACCGACCACGGCCGCTCCGGCCGCCGTCGCCAACGTGACGACCAACCGTGCCGACGAGCCGGTCGTGAATCGTCTCGGTCCACGCAACGCCTCGGGCGCCACATCGAGTGCCACCGACTGGTCGAAGACCCCGCGCAACGCACCCTGCCCGTGCGGTTCGGGGAAGAAATACAAGCAGTGTCACGGCAAGGCTTAAGCAGCTACGTGCCGACTCAATCCATTCAGTACCGCAGCGAGATTGATGGACTGCGAGCTGTATCGGTTCTTCTTGTCGTGCTCAACCATGCCGCGGTGCCTCCGTTTGGCGGCGGATTTATTGGTGTTGATGTCTTTTTTGTCATTAGCGGCTATCTGATTACTTCAATCATCCTGCAGCAAAGGGCTGCAGGAGTTTTCAGCTATCGACAGTTTGTCGCACGTCGATTTCGTCGGATCATTCCCGCACTATTTCTGTTGTTCGTTGTTGTAACGGTGTTCGCACACTTCGCTCTCGTTGAGCAGGACCGAGTCAATTACTTTCAGTCACTGATCGCGGCTGTTACCTTTTGGCCCAACATCTACTTTTGGCTTGATACCGGGTACTTCGATTCCGGGGCCATCTTCAAACCTCTTCTCCATACGTGGAGTTTGGGTGTCGAAGAACATTTCTATCTTGCATTTCCCGTTCTGCTCGTCATGCTCGCGAAGCTGCCCCGAAGTTCAATTCGTCTGACATTCGTCGTGCTTGCAGCTGGAAGTTTTTTGCTGATGAGTCTCGTGGATTCTGATGCACGATTTTTTCTCCTGCCATTTCGGGCGTGGGAGTTGTTGGTTGGTGCAATATGTGCGGTTGGCCTCGGTCGCGGCAATATTGTTTCGCGAGGCGACATTTTCGGTGCTCGACCACTAGCGCGAATTCAATCGCTTGTTGGGCTTGCCCTGATAGTCGTGTCGGGTGTCATTATTGACAAAGGTGCGAACTGGCCGTCCGCTCTGACTCTCCTACCCGTTGTCGGTTCCGTGCTGGTCATTGCCGATATGGCCCCCGAATCGTACGGGCACCGCATCTTGTCGTTGCCTGCAATGGTCAGTCTGGGTCTCTGGAGCTACAGCATCTATCTCTGGCACCAGCCAATTTTTGCCCTTACGCGGTATTGGACATTCGGTGAGATTGGAATTGCGACCAAGGCATTCTTGGTTGGTTTTTCTGTTGGCATTGGATGGCTGTCGTGGCGATATGTGGAGCAAACGTTTCGCACTGAGCGGCTGTTGAAAACGCGCCATCTGGTCTTCAGTGCTGCTGCCGTCGGAACTATTCTCGTAGGGCTCGCAATTTGGGTTGTTCGTGCGGACTCGTACTCAATTGTCACGCGCGAGTATGCGAGCATTCGTGAGCAAACTCGCGTGGTGCTTGTTGGCGATTCGCATGCTTCGCATCTCGTATCGGGTCTAAGCGAATCGTTTTCCGACAGTATCGAACTCTCGGCGTCTGCCGGCTGTGTGCCATTCTGGGGAGTTGACAGGTATGACTCCCGGTTCACTCCGGGAGACTGCGCGGAGTTTATGGAAACCGCTCTGGGTGGGATCATTACGGCCAGCCAAGTAGAGGTTGTGGTACTGGCAAGTATGGGGCCTGTATACATCTCGGGAGAGGCGTTCAGGGGTTATGACTTGGCGCGTGTAACCGGTGACGGAATGGTTCTGGTTGATAAACCGGCGGTCACCGATCGTGGGCAGGTATTCGAGATCGGGATGAAGCAGACAGTGCACAGGTTGCTGAGGAGCGGTAAGGAGGTCATCTTTGTCATTGACGTTCCAGAACTGGGTCTCGCGGCCCAGATGTGTCGGCCAGCCGAACCCCAGACCTGTGAAAACACACGCAGCAGTATTGATGCTCGCAACGCGGAGTATCGGACAATAGTCAGTCGGGTAGCGGGTGAATTTCCCGCGCTGAGAGTGTTTGATCCGACAGATCTCTTCTGTGACGAAATGAAATGTCAGGGCATATTTGAAGGTCAACGGTTGTATATGGATGGGGACCACCTGAGTGAGTTTGGATCGAAAATTGTGGGTGCAGGTCTCGCCCAGCTCATTAACCAAGCTCTTGACATTGGGGCGGAACAGAAATGAGGGATTTCGGTGGTGATCTCGTCGACGTGCGGCGCCGCATCGAGGAAGCCGCCGGTTACCTGAAGATCGACTCCGCGCGAGTTCGCCTTGCCGAGCTCGAAGTCGAAGTGTCGCGCCCGGATTTGTGGGACGACCAGGACCACGCGAAGAAGGTGAACTCCGAGTACTCCAACGTGAGTGCCGACGTGTCGGAGTTCGACCGCCTCGTGCGCTCGATCGACGACCTCGACGTGTTGCACGAGATGGCGCGCGAGGTCGACGACGCATCGCAGGAGTCCGAAATCGAGGAGGGCATCGTGGCCTTGCGCCGCGCACTCGACGACGTCGAATTGCGCAGTCTGTTCACGGGTGAACACGACACGGCTGACGCCATCGTGCAGATCAACGCCAAAGACGGCGGGGTCGACGCACAGGACTGGAGCGCGATGCTCTTGCGGATGTACACCCGGTGGGCGGAGCGACGCAGCTTCGCCGTCGAAATGGGGGACATCTCCGAGGGAACCGAGGCCGGCATCCTGTCGGCCGATTTCACCGTGCGCGGTCGCTACGCGTACGGTCTGCTCACGTCCGAGCGCGGCACCCACCGGCTCGTGCGCATCAGCCCGTTCGACAATCAGGGTCGGCGTCAGACGAGCTTTGCCACCGTCCAGGTGTGGCCCGTGCTCGACGAACCCGACGTCGAGATCAACGAGAGCGACATCGACATGGAGGTGTTCCGTGCTTCGGGTGCGGGCGGCCAGCACGTGAACAAAACGTCGTCGGCCGTGCGACTCATTCACCGCCCGACCGGTCTCGTCGCATCGTCGCAGCAGGAGCGCAGCCAGTTGCAAAACCGCGAGAATGCGCTGAAGAAGCTGCGCACGATGCTCGCATCGCGCATCGAAGAGGAGCGCGAAGCCGAGTTGGCGCGCATCGCCGGCAAGCAGGCCACCGTCGGATGGGGAACCCAGATTCGCTCCTACGTCCTGCAGCCGTACCAAATGGTGAAGGACCTCCGCACCGACGTGGAGATGGGTAACGTCGACGCCGTGCTCGACGGTGCGCTCGACGAGTTCATGGAGGGCTACCTCCGCTGGCGGCGCACGGGAACCGAGCAATGATTCGCCTCGAGGAAGTGACGAAGATCTACGGTCGCGACACCGTCGCGGTGGCCGATGCGAGTTTCGACATTGCCAAGGGCGAGTTCGTCTTTCTCGTCGGGCCTTCGGGGTCGGGCAAATCGACGTTGCTGCGGCTCATGAACCGCCAGGAAATTGCCGACGAAGGCGACGTGTGGGTGGCGGGACGCAACGTCAACGACATGTCGCCGTCGCGCGTTCCGCACCTGCGACGCCTGCTCGGCAACGTGTTCCAGGACTACAAGTTGCTCACGAACAAGACCGTGTTCGAAAACGTCGCATTCGCCCTCGAGGTCATCGGCAAACCGCGCCACGTCATCGTCGAGCAGGTTCCGCTCGTGCTCGACCTCGTCGGCCTCGCCGACAAGGAAGAGCGCTTTCCCCACCAGCTGTCGGGTGGCGAACAGCAGCGCGTGTCGATTGCGCGGGCCTTCGTCAACCGGCCGTTGATCATGCTTGCCGACGAGCCCACGGGCAACCTCGACCCGGCCACGAGCGAGGGCATCATGTCGTTGCTCGCCGAAATCAACGACACGGGCACCACCGTGGTGATGGCAACACACGATCATCGCGTGGTCAATGCGATGCGCCGACGGGTCATTCAACTCGATCGCGGCGTCATCGTGCGCGACCAGGAGCGGGGGGTGTACGAGTGATGTTCACCCGGATCGGTTATGCGTTGCGCGAAACGTGGGCGAGCTTCCGCCGCAACCTCACGCTCACCGTCGCCGCCGTGCTCACCTCGGCGATCGCGCTGCTGCTCGTCGGGGCAACTTTCCTCATTCAGCGGGCATTCGAGAACCTGCTCGTGCAGTGGCGCGGCGACGTTGCGATGATCGTTTTCGTGCGCAGTGATGCGTCGCCCGAACAGATCGATCTCATCGGTCAGACGTTGCGCGCATCGCCGTCGGTCATCGACGTCGACAAACTGCGCTACCTCGACAAAGCCGAGAGCTATTCCGAGGCACAGCGAATCTTCGTCGGCGACCCCGTCACGCTGAGTTTGCTCACCCCCGAAACGATCCCTACGCAGTTCAAGGTGGTGCCGCGCAGCGACGATCCAGCGCTCGTGCGCAGCCTCGGAGAGCAGTACCGCACATTGCCCGGCGTCGAAGCCGTAGCGCTCGCCGAGGACGAGTTCGAGGTGATCTCCACGCTGTCGCGTTTCGTGCGCACGGTCACCCTCATCATGTCGCTCATCCTCCTCGTCGTGGCAGTCGGTCTCATCTGGAACACGATCCGCACCGCGATGTTCGCCCGGCGACGCGAAATCGAGGTGATGAAACTCGTGGGTGCGACGAACTGGTTCATTCGCGTGCCGTTCATGCTCGAAGGATTGTTGCAGGGTCTCATCGGCGGCGTCGTCGCCTGCGGCGGCGTATGGGCCCTCAACGGTGCGTGGACGAACGGTGTCGCCGGTTTTCGTCCGGGCACCGGAATCAGCAGCCTCATCGTTCCCGGTGGATACCTCGGGGGAGTCATGGTGACGCTGCTCGTCATCGGTGCATTCATCGGTGCGATCGGCTCGGCAATCGCCGCGTCGCGGTTCCTCGACGTCTGAGCGGGACTCCCCTCGAATGTCCGAACACGGTTCATCTGCGACTCCCACCGGGGGTGACGCCATCGATCCGATGCCGTCGTTGTACGAGCGAGTCGGGGGTATGCCGTTCTTCGAAACTCTCGTCGCCGCGTTCTACGACGGCGTGCGCACCGATGCGCCGCTCATTTCCCTGTATCCCGAGCCGAACGATCTGTCCGGTGCGCGCCGGCGCTTGGCCACGTTCCTTGCGCATTACTGGGGTGGTCCCGATGACTACCTGCGCGAACGCGGACACCCGCGTTTGCGGATGCGGCACATCCCGTACTTCATCGACGCTGACATGCGCGACCGGTGGCTGCGCCACATGGGGGCGGCGATCGAGCAGTGCGTCACCGACGAGTCGATTCGTGACGAAATGCTGCGCTACTTCGTGCGTGCGGCAGAGCATCTGCGCAACGACACGGGTCTGCCGATTACGTCGAACTCGTACCCGCGCGACTAGCGCAACGCCCAGCAGGCGATCGCGCTGGCTGCGGCAACGTTGAGCGAGTCGACACCGCCGTGCATCTCGATGCGCACTCGCATCGTGCACGCATCGAGGATCTCGTCGGACAGTCCGTGCCGCTCCGACCCGAGAAGTATGAGCCGCCGCCGTTCGGCCGGAAGCGCGACGCTCGCCAACGGCGTCGCGTCGGCGCGGGGTGTGAGGCCGATGGTCGTCACGTGCTGTGCGTGCATTGCGCGCAGAAACTCGCCGACATCGGACACCCGTGCATGGCGCACCCCGAAAGCCGTACCCATCGCCACCCGCAACGACCGACGGGCGAACGGATCGGCCCCGTTGTCGTCGAGAAACAGCGTGTCCCAGCCCATTGCCGCGGCGTTGCGCACGATCGAGCCGACGTTCACGGGGTTGTCGACGTTGTCGGCGAGGATTCCCCGCGAAAAGTTGCCGGCAAGTTCGGGCCACGAGGCGGGTTCGGGGCGAATGAACAGCGCCAGCACGTCGAGCGGTACACCGACACCGGTGACGCGACGCCGCACTTCGTCGTCGGCACGGAACGAGTACGCCTCGTAGCCGGGCGCGAATTCGGCGAGTCGTCGTTCACCCTTGTCGCTGCACAACACGAGCACGGGTGTGCAGCCCGCAGCCAGCGCGCGCTCGGTGACCAGGTCACCTTCGGCAATGAACAGCGGGCCCTCCGCGCGACGTTGAATGCGTCCGGTGAGACGCCGCTCACGCCAACCGAACGGCGCAAGACGCGGATCGTCGGCCGATTCGATAGTTAGAAGTGCCAGGGGTACTTCGACCAATCGGGGTCGCGCTTTTGCAGGAATGCGTCGCGACCCTCCTGTGCTTCGTCGGTCATGTAGGCGAGGCGCGTGGCTTCGCCGGCGAACAACTGCTGACCGACGAGACCGTCATCGATGAGGTTGAACGAGAACTTCAGCATGCGCTGTGCCGTCGGGCTCTTCGCATTGATATCACGGGCCCATTCGAGTGCCGTGCGTTCGAGGTCGTCGTGATCGACGACGGCGTTCACCATGCCCATCTCGCGGGCCTCTTGTGCGCTGTATTCGCGACCGAGGAAGAAGATCTCGCGGGCGAATTTCTGCCCGACCATGCGTGCGAGATATGCCGATCCGTAGCCCCCGTCGAAGCTCGCCACGTCGGCGTCGGTTTGCTTGAACCGGGCATGCTGGCGGCTGGCAATGGTGAGGTCGCACACGACGTGCAGGCTGTGTCCGCCACCCACCGCCCAGCCGGGAACGACGCAGATGACGACTTTGGGCATGAAGCGGATGAGGCGCTGCACCTCGAGGATGTGCAGGCGACCGGTTCGTGCCGCATCGATCGTCGAGGCGTCGGTGCCGTCGGCGTAGCGGTAGCCGTCGCGACCGCGGATGCGCTGGTCGCCACCCGAGCAGAACGCCCAGCCGCCGTCTTTCGGTGATGGTCCGTTGCCGGTGATGAGCACGCACCCAACGTCGGGCGAGGTGCGGGCGTGTTCGAGTGCGGTGAACAACTCGTCGACGGTGCGCGGGCGAAACGCGTTGCGCACCTCGGGGCGGTTGAACGCGATGCGTACGGTGCCCTGGTTGACGGCGCGGTGGTACGTGACGTCGGTGAAGGCAAAGCCGGGAACCGGCTGCCACTGCGTGGGGTCGAACAAGGGGGACGGGGAACCGGCGGTCGAAGTCACGTCTTCAGTGTGTCAGCCCGAGGCGCGTATTCGGGACGCGCGGCGAGAAATCGTCGCTCCCACTCGGCACTTTGCGTGTCGGACTGCGGATTCGTCGTCGGTGCCGGCACGACGTCAAGGTCGACCCCCACCGTTGCCATGACTCGGCGCACGACGGCGTCACGGTTGCGCACGAGCTCGTCGAAACTCACCTCCAACGGCGCGATTCCGCGCGCGGCGAAGTAGCCGTCCCAGCCACGGTTGCCCGTTTCAATGTGCTGCAGCGCGGCAACGATTGCTGCTTCGTCGTACGTTGCCTCAGCGCGCTCCTGCATCCAGCTGTTCCAACTCTCCGTTTGTGCGGCGCGCACGTACGAGATCGCCTGACGAACCTCGTTCGAGCGGCGAATTCGCACCCACGACACGGGAGCACCCCAGAAGTCGACGTCACGTCCTTCGTTGAGCATCGTGTCGACGAGCTGGTTCCAGTGCACCTTGAGACCGAACACGCCGTTGTCGGTGACGTGGCGCGCAGCGACGCCGTGCAGGTAGCGCTCGAACGACGCGCGCGAGTACAGGCCCACGTGCCGTACCGGTGCGCGACGCAGCGCCTTGCGCGCGGCGATCTCGATTGTTCCGCGCAGCGAAAACTGCGGGTTGCCGATCTCGGCGCGCAACCGCGTGAAGTTGTCGGCATGGAGGTTGAGAATTTCGATCGGGTGGCCGGCCGCCCCCGTGGCCCGCAGAATGCTGCACAGCAGGGTCGATCCGGTGCGCTGGACCGACGCGATGGCCAACACACGGCGTATGGACACGGAATTCACCGGCGACAGTTTCGCAGGATTTGATGTGTGTCAGTGTGATGTGAAGTTGCGGCAATCCTCGCGGCTCCACCGTCGGCGGTTGATGAGTCGCTGCAAAGATCGCCTCGCGCAGGTGATCATGCGAGAATGTCGGGGTTCGCCATGGCCTTCACCGCATCCCTCCTTGCGCACTTCCTCGTCGGTGCACTCGCTCTGACGGCGATGCGCCGTCGCCCGGTGTTGCTCGCGTGGCTCGGGGTCGCCGTGTTCATCGCCACCGTGGTGGTGACGTGGCGCATGGGAGGCGGTGCGGAGTCCACTTTTTCGGTGTCCTACGACTGGATTTCGCCCCTCGGTTTGGGTGTGAACTTCCGGCTCGACGGCTTTGCCATGTTCATGATCGGGGTCGTGGCGGTTCTCGGTGCGTTGGTTCTTGCGTATTCAACGGCCTACTTTCCGGACGATCCGGGTTACGCGCGATTCGTCGGCTTGTTCATGGTGTTCGCCGGTGCAATGACCGGACTCGTCGCCAGCGCCGACTTGTTCACCATGTTCATTTTTTGGGAACTCACCTCGGTGTGCTCGTTCCTGCTCATCGGCCTCAACGACGGCTCGGCGGCTGCGCGCACGTCGGCGGTGCGAGCGTTGCTCACCACGGGCCTCGGCGGGCTGTGTTTGCTCGCCGGGGTGGTGGTGTTGCAGGTGGAGTTCGGAACGACCCGTTTCACCGATCTGGCGGCCGTGGCCGATACCGGTGGCGCGCTGAATGCGGTGGTCATTCTCGTGTTGCTCGGGGCGTTCACCAAGTCGGCACAGATGCCGTTCAGTTTCTGGTTGCCGGGGGCGATGGCTGCACCAACTCCGGTGAGTGCGTATCTGCACTCGGCAACGATGGTAAAAGCCGGAATCGTTCTCATTGCGCGGCTGGCACCGATTCTTTCGGACGTGTTCGTGTGGCGATGGTGGGTCGTGATCGCCGGCTCGTTGACGATGCTCGTTGGTGGGATCAATGCGATGCGCCAGACGGATGCGAAGTTGCTCCTTGCCCACAGCACCGTGTCGCAACTCGGATTCCTCACGCTGCTCGTGGGTATCGGTACGACGACGGCAACGTATGCCGGAGTGGCCCACCTATTCGCGCACGCCGTGTTCAAGGCGGCATTGTTCCTCGGTGTCGGTGTCATCGATCATGAAACGGGAACCCGTGACATTTCGGCCATGCGCAACGTGGCGCGTCGTTTGCCGGTGACGGCAACGGCCATGGCCCTCGCTGCTGCATCGATGGCCGGAGTCATCCCGCTGCTCGGGTTCGTGACGAAGGAGAAGGCCCTCGTTGCCCTGCTGAAGGACAACGGTGCGCCGGGTGTGGTGGCCCTCGTTGGCGTGGTTGTCGGGTCCGTGCTCTCCGTGGCGTACAGCGTTCGACTCGTTCGCGGCATATTTGCTCGCGGTGTCAGCACCGATCACGGTGTCAATCACGGTGCCGCCACCCACGATCCGCACCACGATGAGCATCACGCATCGCTGTTGGCGCGCCTGTCGTTGCAGGGACCGGTCGTGCTGCTCGCCGCAGTGTCGGTGATCGCCGGATTCCTCGCCGGTCGGGTGGGCGGGTGGCTCAGCGGTGCGTCTCGCGCACTCGATGCCGAAGCCTCATACGAACTCGTCTTGTGGCCGGGGGCGAACACGGCGTTCCTCGTTTCCGTCGGCGTCGTCGTTGTCGGTGTGATCGTCGGCATGCGCGTGCCGCTGCGCAAGTTCAGCTCGCGATCCGTGGGCGAGCGCGCTTTCGATGCGACCTACGACGCAACGATTTCCGGATCGAAGCGACTCACGGCGGTGACCCAGTCGGGGTCGTTGCCTGCCTACGTCGCGGCAGTCATTGCCGTGGTGGGAGCAGCGGTCGTCACCGCGTTGGTGCGCGGAGCCACCGTGACCGGTGCGGGCGGCGGCGGGGACGGATTGCTGCGCGTTCTCGTCGTTGCGCTCACCATCGTCATGGCGGTTGCACTGCTCGTCGTGCCGTACCGGTTCACCGCGGCACTTCTCCTCGGTGGTGTCGGTTTCGGGGTGGCGGTGCTGTTCGTCGGGTACGGTGCGCCCGATCTTGCGCTCACGCAGTTGCTCATCGAGACGCTGACGATCATCGTGTTTTTGCTCGCTCTGAGAGCAATGCCGCAACGCTTTGCCGCCTCGTCGCGCTGGGCGCCAACATCCGTGCGCCTCGTCATTTCGGGGATCGTGGGCGTTGCGGTACCGCTGTTCGCTGCGGCGGTCGTGGCCGCGCGTCGCGCACCCTCTGTCGCGGGGGAGTTCCTCGCCTTGTCCGAGCCGCAGGCCGGGGGTCGCAACGTCGTCAACGTCATCCTCGTCGACTTCCGCGGATTCGACACCTTGGGTGAGATCACGGTGCTCGTCGTTGCGGCCCTCGGCGTGGCCAACCTCGTGCGAATGGCGCTGCGCCACAAGGACGACGTCGAAGCCGGGAGAAAGTCGTGAGCTTCCGTCGCTCCGCCGTGCTCGAAGAGCTTGTTGAGCGCTGGTTGGTGAAGGTCGCCGTACTCGTGTCGGTGTACGTCACGTTCCGCGGGCACAACGCACCCGGCGGCGGTTTCGCCGGCGGACTCATTGCCGGATCGGCGTTCGTGTTGCAGCATCTCACCGGCAGGCCGCTGCGCATTCGGGGCCGCATCGTCGAGCATCCCGCACGGGTGCTCGGAGTCGGCCTGCTCGTTGCCGTCGTCACGGCGCTCGTTCCCGTCGTGATCGGCGAGTCGGCGCTCGAGTCGCACATCTGGAAGTTGTCGATTCCTGTCACCGGCGACGTGAAGCTCGTGTCGTCGACGTTTTTCGACGTTGGCGTGTATCTCGTCGTCGTCGGCGTCATTCTCATGATTTTGCTGTCGCTGGGGAACGATGGCGCCCGGGTCATGCATGACGACGGGGAGTCGGTGGCATGAGCATCTCGATCATGGTTCTCGTCGGCGTGCTGTTCGCTGTCGGGACCTACCTCATCATGGAGCGCTCGCTCACCCGGATCGCGCTCGGCATCGGCGTGCTCAGCAACGGTGTCAACCTGCTCATCGTTGCCGCCGGCTCACCCCCCGGTGACGCCCCGATCGTCGGTCGTAACGGCGTAGCCACCGATCCGCTGCCGCAGGCGCTCGTGCTCACCGCAATCGTCATCGGTTTCGGCTTGGTGTCGTTCGTGCTCGCGTTGGCGTGGCGCTCGTGGACGATCACCGACGACGACGAGGTGGAAGACGACCTCGAGGATCGCCTGATCGCGCGCCGTATCGACAAGACGGCGAAGCCGGGCGATGCACCGCACAGGGAGGACGTGTCGTGACGAACGCCCTGCTCTCGGCGCCGATTCTCGTTCCGCTCGGTGCTGCTGCGGTGTCGATCATCGTGCGACGCCTCGCCTTCCAACGTGCGACGAGTTTCGTTGCGCTCGCCGTTGCATTGGTCGCGGCAATCACGACGCTCGTACGGGCCGTGTCGCCCGGAGAGATCCAGGTGTCGCGTCTCGGAGGTTGGCCGGCACCGATTGCCATCACCCTCGTTGCCGATCGCATGGCGGCAATCCTCGTGGCCATCGCACTCGTCACCGTGACGGTCGTGCTCGTGTTCGCCATCGGACAGCGAGCCGCCGACGAGCATTCGTGGTTTTACCATCCGACGTACATGGTGATGGTGGCGGGGATCGCCCAATCATTCCTCGCCGGCGACCTCTTCAACTTGTTCGTCGCCTTCGAGATCATGCTCATGGCGAGTTACGTGCTGCTCACCCTCGAGGGCAAGGACGCACAGATCCGCTCGGGTACCACCTACGTCGTGCTCAACGTGCTTGAGTCGCTCGTGTTGCTCATGGCGATCGGGTTGATCTTTGCGGCAACCGGCACGGTGAACATGGCCGAGTTGCCGGCTCGGCTTGCCGAACTGCCGCCGGCGGTGGCGACGGGACTGCAACTGCTGCTTCTCGTCGCCTTTGGCATGAAGGCAGCCGTCTTCCCGCTCTTTTTCTGGTTGCCAGACGCCTACCCGGCCGCACCGAGTTCGGTGACCGCGGTGTTCGCGGGGCTGCTGACGAAAGTCGGCGTCTATTGCATCATTCGGACCCAAACCTTGTTGTTCCCCGACGCATTGAACGACCTCGTGCTGTGGATCGGTGCAGCGACCATGCTCATCGCTGTGCTCGGCGCGATCTCGCACTACGACATGAAGCGTCTGCTGTCGTTCCACATCGTCAGCCAGGTCGGCTACATGGTGTTCGGCATCGGCATCGGGGGAGCGGCCGCACTCGCCGCGACGCTGCTGTACCTCGTGCACCACATCCCGGTGAAGACTGCTCTGTTCCTCGTCGAAGGAATCATGGAGCGAGATTCGGGTAGCAGTTCGTTCGACAACGTCGGCGGGTTCGCGCGCCGCTCGCCACTGTTTGCGGTGCTGTTCATGCTCCCTGCGCTGAGCCTTGCGGGTATCCCGCCGTTTTCCGGATTCGTGGCGAAGTTCCTTCTCGTGCGGGCCGGCGTCGATGCCGGAGAGTACGTCGTCGTCGGAATTGCGCTGCTCGTGAGCGCATTGACGCTCACGTCGATGGTGAAGATCTGGGTGAATGCCTTTTGGGGTGAGGTCGAGCCGGCATCACGTGCAGGTGTGCGCGGGGTGTTGCGCCACCACCGCACGATGGCGCTGGCAACGACGGCGCTCGTGGTCGTCACCCTCGTCATCGCGGTGGGTAGCGGGCCTCTGTACGACTACTCGCTCGACGCGGCCCGCGAACTGACGAACGTCAACGCCTACGTGTCGGCAGTGCGAGGTGCACCGTGATTCCCCGCGCGCTGGCCCTGCTCGTAATGTGGGTCGCGTTGTGGGGTGAAGTGTCGCCGGCGAACGTTGTCTCGGGAATCGTTGTCGTCGCCCTCATTCATTGGTTGTTTGCCGATCGAAAAGGTGACTTGCACAAGTTGCGTCCGTGGAACGCATTGATGACGGGTGCGTTCGTGGCCCGCAGTCTGTTGCTGTCGAGCGTGCGGGTGGTACTTGCCGTCATCGCACCGACCCCGCAGCGCACGTCCACCCGAGTTCTCACCGTGCAACTGCAGTCGGGGTCGCGATTTCTCGGTGCAGTCGTCGCCAACTTCATCACCCTCACCCCGGGCACGATGACCCTCGAACTCGACGAGTCGCTCACCTTGCACGTGCACGTGCTCGGCGACGTCGACCCCGATGCCTTCCGTCGGGACATTCTCGACCTCGAGCGTCGCGTCGCATCTGCGGTCACGATTTCGCGCAAGGATGCCAAACGATGATCGACGCGATGATCCCACCGTTGATTCCGGCGTTGATTCCGGCATTGATTGCGGTGACGACAACGTCCGTTGACAGCGTCATTCTCGGAGTGCTGGCGCTAGCCGCCACGATCGTCGTCGTGCGCATCGTTCGTCCTGGTTCACTCGGCGACCGGGCGGTGGCACTCGACACCCTTGCCGCCGTCATTACCTGCGGCTTGCTCGTTGCCGCCGGTCGCAGCAAGGACGGTCTGCAACTCGATCTGGCGGTCGTGCTCGGTCTGCTCGGATTCCTCACGTCGGTCACCGTCGCGCGGTTCATCGAATCCCGCAGGGGGCGCTCGCAATGACCGAAATCTTCACCACGATTCGCGACGTTGCATCGATCGCGGTGTTCGCCGTCGGGGCGCTGCTTGCACTCGTGGCATCCGTCGGTTTGCACCGTTTGCGCGACACGCGAGCGCGGATGCACGCTGCGACGAAGCCGGCCACGTTGGGGGTGGTGTGTTGCGCATTCGGTGCGGCACTGCAACTGGCCGATTTCAGTGACATCACCAAAATCGTCGTCATCGTCGTGCTGCAGCTCGTCACCGCCCCGGTTGGAGCCCATCTCCTGGGTCGTGCCGTCGGTGACGACGGTGAAGGGGGAGAAACTCGATGACCGGTTCCACTTCGTATACGCCGCATCGATTCGACGGGCGAACGGCGATCGTCACCGGCGCGGGGTCCGGCATCGGACGTGCAACTGCGGTACGCCTGGCTGCCGAAGGCGCGCAGCTCGTCGTCACCGACGTGAGTGCACCGCGACTGGAGCAGTTGCAGGCGGACATCGGTCCGGCAATTGTCGCATTGGTCGCCGGTGACATCAGCGAGCAGGCGACCATCGACGCCTGCGTTGCGGCCTGCAACGGCACCGTGCACCTTCTCGCCAACGTTGCCGGGATCATGGATGCGTTCCTGCCGGTGGCCGAAGTCGACGACGCCACCTGGGACAAGGTCATTGCCGTCAACCTCACCGCGGTGATGCGCATGTGCCGTGCCGTCGTTCCGTTGATGGTCGCCGGTGGCGGGGGGTCGATCGTCAACGTGTCGTCGGGCGCGGGATTGCGCGGTTCGGCGTCGGGCGTTGCCTACGCATCGTCGAAGCATGCCGTACACGGTCTCACCCGCAACATGTCGGTGATGTATTCGCGCGACAAGGTCCGCACCAATGCCATTGCGCCGGGCGGTGTGGCGACGAACATCGAGGCACCGTTTCGTTCGTCCCACGCCCGCGAAGTCATCGGCGGCATCATGAAGCACGTCGTTCCCTGCTGGGCGAACGCCGAAGAAGTGGCGGCGATGATCTGTTGGGTGCTCAGCGACGAAGCGTCAAACGTGAACGGCGCAATCCTTTCCTGCGACGGCGGCTGGTCGGCAATCTAGGAATCGTGCGGCCCGTGTGTCGTACGTGGGACAGACGCAGGCATTCGTACGAGGGACACGCTCGCGCTCGGACCCTCGGACTTGACATTGGACATGCCATCGGAGGCGCCATCGCACGGAAGGCCGGAGACGTAAAAAGGGCGGGGGCATGGCCCCCGCCCTTTCGTTGTGAGTTGTGGAGTTGGCGGATCAGGCCAAGTCGAAGCAGTCGAGCTCCATCACCTTGTTCCATGCAGCGACGAAGTCGTGCACGAACTTGGAGTTGGCGTCGTCGGCTGCGTACACCTCGGCGAGTGCCCGCAACTGCGAGTTCGAACCGAAGATGAGGTCGGCACGGGTGGCCGTCCACTTCTGCTTGCCGCCGACCTTGCCGACGAAGGTTTCCTCCGACTTGTCGGTGGGCTCCCACTTCACGTCGGTGTCGAGCACGTTGACGAAGAACTCGTTCGTCAAGGCACCCTTCTTCGACGTGAACACGCCGTGTGCGCTGTCCTTGTGGTTCGCACCGAGGGCGCGCATGCCACCCACGAGCACCGTCATTTCCGGTGCGGTGAGAGTGAGCAGGTTCGCCTTCTCGAGGAGCAACTGCTCGGTGCGGGCCATGTGGCCCGGGCGCAGGTAGTTGCGGAACGCATCGAAGGTGGGCTCGAGCACCGCGAACGACGCGGCGTCGGTCTGCTCGGCGCTGGCGTCGGTGCGACCCGGACGGAACGGCACCTTCACGCTGACACCGGCGTCTTTGGCCGCTTTTTCGACTGCTGCGCCACCGGCGAGCACGATGAGGTCGGCCAGCGACACCTTCTTGCCACCCGACGCCGAAGCGTTGAACTCGTCGCGCACCTTTTCGAGAGCCGCAAGGACCTTCGACAGTTCGGCGGGTTCGTTGGCTTCCCAGTTCATCTGCGGTGCGAGTCGCACGCGGGCGCCGTTGGCACCACCGCGCTTGTCGGTGCCGCGGAACGTCGACGCCGATGCCCATGCCGCCTTGACGAGTGCCGTGACGCTGAGACCGGTGGCAAGCACCTTGGCCTTCAACGCTTCGACATCCTTGTCATCGACGAGCGGGTGATCCACTGCCGGAACCGGGTCCTGCCAGATGAGATCTTCCTTCGGCACGAGCTTGCCCATGTAGCGCGCCTTCGGGCCCATGTCGCGGTGGGTCAACTTGAACCACGCGCGGGCAAAGGCATCGGCGAACTCGGCGGGGTTCTCGTGGAACCGCTTCGAGATCTTCGCGTACTCGGGGTCGAACTTCAGTGCGAGGTCGGCCGTCGTCATGATCGGCTGGTGGCGCTTCGACTTGTCGTGTGCATCCGGAACCGAGTCCTTCATCGCACCACCCTTCGGCACCCACTGGTGTGCGCCGGCCGGGCTCTTCGTCAGCTCCCACTCGTTTTCGAGGAGGATCTTGAAGTAGTCGTTGTCCCACTGGATCGGATTCGTCGTCCAGGCACCTTCGATACCGCTCGTGATCGTGGCTACGCCATGACCCTCGGCCATCGAGTTCTGCCAGCCGAAGCCCATCGCCTGCAGCGGTGCACCTTCGGGCTCGCGGCCGACGTACTTGCCAGGGTCGCCGGCACCGTGTGCCTTGCCGAACGTGTGGCCACCGGCGGTGAGAGCGACGGTTTCTTCGTCGTTCATCGCCATACGGGCAAACGTTTCACGGATGTCGCGCGCCGAGGCGAGCGGATCCGGGTTGCCGTTCGGGCCCTCGGGATTGACGTAGATGAGTCCCATCTGCACGGCACCGAGCGGGTTGTCGAGTTGACGGTCACCCTTGTAACGGTTGTCGCCGAGCCACGTGGTCTCTGCGCCCCAGTACGTTTCATCCGGTTCGTACACGTCGGCGCGACCACCACCGAAGCCGAAGGTCTTGAAGCCCATCGACTCCATCGCGACGTTGCCGGCGAGCACGAGCAGGTCGGCCCACGAGAGTGCCTTGCCGTACTTCTTCTTCACCGGCCACAGCAAGCGGCGGGCCTTGTCGAGGTTGCCGTTGTCGGGCCAGCTGTTTGTCGGAGCAAAGCGCTGCTGACCGGTGCCTGCACCGCCGCGACCGTCGCTGATGCGGTACGTGCCCGCGGCGTGCCACGTCATGCGCACGAAGAACGGACCGTAATGGCCGTAGTCGGCGGGCCACCATTCCTTCGAGTCGGTCATGAGCGCCTTGAGGTCGGCGACGACAGCGTCGAGGTTCAGTTTCTTGAACTCGGTGGCGTAGTCGAAGTCCTCGCCGAGCGGGTCACCGGCGGTGGGGTTGTTGTGCAAAACCTTGAGGTTGAGCTGGTTGGGCCACCAATCACGGTTGGTGGGCGCCATGTCGTTGGATGTCGTCGCACCCGTAAACGGGCACTGGGGTTCATTGCTCATGTGATGTTGCTCCTTGTTTTCTTTCTGAATTGTCTTCGTTGATTGTCTTGCTGGGATTGCCTTGTGTCGATATTCGATATTGCGATTGGCTGCTGCTGTCGTATCTCGTCAGGCGGGCTGTCGGACGGGGCTGGTCGTGGGCACATCTTTGCATTTCGGGCACAGGCCCCAGTACGTCACGTCGGCTTCGTCGATCGCAAAGCCGTGCGTCTCGGAGGCATGCAAACACGGACGCTCACCGATCGCGCAGTCGACGTCGCCAACAGCCCCGCATGACCGACACATGACGTGGTGATGGTTGTCCCCGACGCGATCTTCGTACAGGGCGGGGGAGCCGATCGGTTGAATGCGTCGCACGATGCCGCGCTCGACGAAGGAATTCAAGGTGTCATATACCGATTGCTTCGAGATCGAACCGATGTCGGCCCGGGCGAGACTCGCGACGTGGTCGGCGGTGCTGTGCGGAGCCCGGGCCACTGCTCGCAGCACGGCTAGCCGTTGGGCGGTGACGACAACACCGTGCGCTCTCAGGGAGTCGGATTCGGGGGAGAACACGCTGTGAGCCTACGTCGGAGTTTGGACTCAGTCAAATCATTGATGGAGCCAAGTCCGGGTTCCTCCGAGCACTCGGGCGGGGTCCACCAGAACGGGTTGAGGGTCGGGTTACGGCGACGCTCGCTCGCGCCATGCACGCCACGCACCCGTGGATGCCAGCGCCCACGCGACGAGTACCGGCTGGAAGAACAGGCGCGCGAAGCGCGCCGCGTCACTGTCGAGTCCGAACGCGTCGGTGCCTTCGAGCCACTGCGCAACGTTGCCCGGAAAGATGACGACGAAGAATGCGGCGACGATCGTGCCGACGATCACCCGGTGTTTCGGAAGTGCAATGAGTGCCGTGCCGAGCAATATCTCGACGATTCCCGACACCACGACAACGAGGTCTGCGTCAACCGGAAACCACGACGGCACCTGTGCCTGAAACTCGGTGCGCTGGGCGGTGAGATGACCGATGCCGGCGAAGAAGAGCGCCGCGCCGAGGAGCAGTCGCATCGGACCCGCGAATCTTTCGAGTGTCATGACGGCACATTACGCCGAT
>JBMTET010000028.1:0-18711 GCA_049433365.1 Ilumatobacteraceae bacterium
TACCAGCCCGAGATGGCGTACTTCGAGTGCCTGCACGAAGTGAAGCTCATCGTCGACCTCATGTACGAAGAGGGCATCGCCGGTATGCGCTACAGCATCAGTGACACCGCCGAGTACGGCGATCTCACCCGCGGACCGCGGATCATCGACGCCGACACGAAGAAGCGCATGAAGGCGATCCTCGAGGAAATCCAGAATGGCAAGTTCGCCGAAGAGTGGATCAACGAGAGTGATTCGGGTCGGCGTCGCTTCAGCGAACTGCGCAACGCCGGCAAGAACCATCCGATCGAAAAGGTCGGCTCGCAATTGCGCGCCATGATGCCGTGGATTTCGCGCGGCAAGAAGAAGGTGTCCGAGGTATCGGGTGGCTGACACGCCGTCAGTCGTCATGTACTCGACGCAGTGGTGCGGGTACTGCAAACGTCTGAAGAAAATGATGCAGGACGTCGGTATCGACTTCGCTGAAGTCGACATCGAGCGGGTTCCCGGCACCGCCGAGCTCGTCGAGAAGGTGAACAACGGCAACCGCACGGTGCCGACGCTCGTCTTTTCGGACGGCACGGCGATGACGAACCCGTCGCTGGCCAAGGTGCAGGAGAAACTCGCGGCACTCGCCTGATCGGGCGGATACGGCCGGACAATGGGGACTACACGGGAAGGGACTAATCCCGACTTGACTAGTCAACTTTTAGTGGTAGTCTGCCCGCATGAGCAACGCCAATTGGGGTTTTGAGACCCGCCAGATCCACGCCGGCCAGGAGCCCGATGCGGCGACGGGTGCGCGCGCCGTGCCCATTTACCAGACGACGAGTTACGAGTTTCGCGACTCGCAGCACGCGGCGAACCTCTTCGCCCTCGCCGAGATCGGCAACATCTACACGCGCATCATGAACCCGACACAGGGCGTGCTCGAAGCACGCCTTGCGTCGCTCGAAGGTGCAACGACGACCGCCGTGGGTTTGCCCGGCGCGCTCGCGGTGTCGAGCGGACAGTCGGCCGAGCTGCTCGCCATCCTCACGCTCGCCGAAGCTGGAGACCACATCGTGTCGTCGCCAAGCTTGTACGGCGGCACGTACAACCTGTTCCACTACACGCTGCCGAAGATGGGCATCGACGTCACGTTCGTCGACGACCCGGATGATCTTGAGCAGTGGCGTGCTGCAGCGCGACCGAACACCAAGGCGTTCTACGGCGAGGTGCTCGCGAATCCGCGCAACAACGTGCTCGACATCGAAGGCGTGAGCAAGGTGGCACACGAGATCGGCGTGCCGCTCATCGTCGACAACACGGTGCCGACGCCGTATCTCATTCGTCCGATCGAATGGGGTGCCGACATCGTCGTGCACTCGCTGACGAAGTTCATCGGCGGTCACGGCACGAGCATCGGCGGTGCCATCGTCGACGGCGGAACGTTCGATTTCTCCGCGTCGGGACGTTTCCCGAACTTCACCGAACCCGATCCCAGTTACCACGGTCTCGCGTACTGGCCGGCGCTCGGCAAGGGCTCGTACATCATCAAGGCGCGCGTGCAGATGTTGCGCGACCTCGGCACGGCCGTGACGCCCTTCAACTCGTTCCTGTTCCTGCAGGGTCTCGAGACGTTGTCGTTGCGCATGGATCGTCACTTCGCCAACGCGCACAAGGTGGCCGAGTTCCTCGCCGCGCGACCCGAGGTGGAGAGCGTCAACTACGCCGGCTTGCCCTCGAGCCGCTGGTACGAGCGGGCGAAGAAGTACGGCCGCGGCAAGGGCTACGGCTCGGTGCTGGCATTCGTCATCAAGGGCGGTCGCGAAGCGGGGCAGAAGTTCGTCGAGGCACTCGAGTTGCACAGTCACGTGGCGAACATCGGTGACGTGCGCAGCCTCGTCATCCATCCGGCATCGACCACGCACAGCCAGCTCACCGACGACGAGCAGCGCGCAACGGGTGTCGAACCGGGCCTCGTACGCCTGTCGGTCGGTCTCGAGTCGATCGAGGACATCCTCGCCGACCTCGAGGCGGGCTTCCGCGCGGCAAAGGGCTGATTTCATGGGTATTCGCGGGTCGGTGCCGCCGAGTGCGGCCCCGACCCGTTGAACAATTCACCTTCCGTTCACCTTCGCGCCAGTCGCGGGTCAGGTGCCTCGGCGAGGCTTTCCCATCGTGGTCACTCAGGCACCCCCGCAGCCGCGGCAGATGTCGGTCATCTACAGTCGCGCCGACAAGGTGTTCCGCGGCATTGTCACTGCCGGAGCATTGACCTCGCTGCTGCTGCTCGGTCTCATCGCCGCATTCCTCATTTTCCGCAGCGCCGACACGTTCCGTACCTTCGGATTCAGCTTCATCACCGGTGCGGAGTGGTTCTCGGCCGGAGACGGATTTGATTCCGAAAACGTCTTCTCCATCGGGCCGATGATCGTGGGGTCGGTGGTCGTCGCAGTCATCGCCATGACGATTGCCCTGCCGTTGTCGATCGGCGGGGCTTTGTACATCGAGTACTACGCACCGCGGTCGATCTATCGAGTACTCGTGTCGCTGCTCGATCTCGCAGCGGCGATCCCCTCGTTGATCTTCGGATTGTGGGGCATCGAGATCTTCACGTCGATCGGCGTGCGGTGGTCGACGTTTCTCAACGACCGGCTCGGTTTCATCCCCATCTTCAGCGTCGACTTCGTCAACTTCGGCCGCAGCCCGTTCGTTGCCGGTTGCGTGCTCGCATCACTCGTCGTGCCGATCACCACGTCGGTGGCACGCGAGGTGTACTCGCGCACGCCGCGCGACCTCGTCGACACGTGTTACGCGCTCGGTGGCACCAAGTGGGGTGCCATCCGTACCGTGGTGATGCCGTACGGCCGCAGTGGAGTGATCGCCGGCGCGATGCTGGGACTGGGCCGCGCACTGGGTGAGACCGTGGCGATCTACCTCATGCTCAATCTCGTCTTCAGCTACTCGTACCGAATCCTCGACTCCGCCGGCGGAAACGTCGCGTCAATGATCGCCCTGAAGTTCGGAGAGGCGACGACGAAGGAAATCTCGGCACTCATCGCCGCCGGTCTCGTCCTCTTCATCATCACACTCATCGTCAACATGATCGCTTCGAGCATCGTGCAGCGCACGACACCACGCGCATGAGCACCGCAGCAATGACGTCCCCTGCCGAGGTGCAGCCGCAGCGCCCGTGGGCCGTCAAGCGGTCGGCGCGCATGTTCTCCGCCGGCAAATTGCTCGTCTTTGCCGTCGTTGCATTCGGTATCACTCTCATCACGCCGCTGGCCAACGTTGACGGTTGGGCAATCGCATTTCTTCTCGTGAATCTCGTGTGGAACATTGGCGTCACGTCGAAGCTCGGCGTGAAGGAGCGCAATGATGCGTTGCTGCGCCTCACGATCACGTCGCTCGGCATGCTCGCTTTCGTCCCGTGGTTGTCGATCTTCGTGTCGGTGATTCTCAAGGGATACCGCGCCCTGTACCCGGGGTACTTCGTTGGCGACATGCGCGTCACCACGCCGGACGACGAATTCAACATGGGTGGCGCGGGGCATGCAATCGTCGGGTCGCTCATCATGGTGGCGATCGCCACCGTCGTCACCCTGCCGCTGGGCATCCTCAGCGGCATCTACCTCACCGAGGTGCGGGGTCGACTCACGTTCCTCGTCCGGTTCATCGTGCAGTCGATGGCGGGTGTGCCGTCGGTCGTTGCAGGATTGTTCATCTTCGCCACCGTCGTGCAGTCGATGGGCAAGTACTCCGGCCTCGCCGGTGGTTTGGCACTGGCGGTGCTCATGCTGCCGACGGTGTCACGTACCGCCGAGGAGATCCTCAAGCTCGTTCCCGACGACCTGCGCAATGCGGGGTATGCGCTCGGTGCGAGGCAGTGGCGCACTGCGATCATGGTCGTTCTTCCCACCGTGCGAGCCGGACTCATCACCGCTGCAATTCTCGGCATCGCCCGTGTCATCGGTGAAACCGCACCGTTGTTGCTCACATCGCTGAACACCAACGGCTTCGTCTTCAATCCGATCGGCGGAACCGTTGCGTCACTGCCGACCTACATCTTTTCGATGTTCGTGTACGGCACCGAGTATTCGACCGCACGCGCGTGGACGGGATCCCTGGTACTTCTCGCCTTCGTTCTGTCGTTCTTCCTCCTCGCGCGCCGCCTGGGCGGACGCACGACCGCAGTCAAACCGAAGAAGTAAACGAGGTCGTCTAATGTCAACGAACACTTCCACTGTCACCACCCCCGGCAAGGTAGGACCTGCAATGACCGATACAGCGAGTTCGGAGACCGTCGCGTTCCGCGGCCTGGAGACCCGCGGTGCGCATGCTTGGTTCGGAAAACACCATGCCCTTGCCGACGTGTCGCTGCGGTTCCCGGAAAAGACGGTGACGGGACTCATCGGACCGTCGGGGTGTGGAAAGAGCACGTTCATCCGCCTCCTCAACCGCATGCACGAGTTCATCCCCGGTGCGGCAATGGCCGGTGAAGTGTTGCTCAACGGAGAAGACATCTATGCACAAGAGCAGGACCCGGCGATGATCCGGTTGAAGGTCGGCATGGTGTTCCAGAAGCCGAACCCGTTTCCCGCAATGACCATTCGCGAGAACGTGCTCGCCGGCATCAAGCTTGCGCACCTCAAGCGTGCCGACCACGACGACATCGTCGAGCAGTGTCTCACTCGTGCGGGGCTGTGGAAGGAAGTGAAGGACCGCCTCAACGCATCGGGCGGATCGCTGTCGGGTGGTCAACAGCAACGTTTGTGCATCGCCCGTTCGTTGGCCGTCGACCCCGACGTGTTGCTCATGGACGAACCGTGCTCGGCGCTCGACCCGGGCAGCACGCTGCGCATCGAAGAGACGATCAAGGAACTTGCCGAGCGCATCACCGTCGTCATCGTCACGCACAACATGCAGCAGGCGAGCCGTGTCAGCGATTACTGCGCATTTTTCCTCACCGACGGTGGTCCCGGATACCTCGTTGAGGCCGACTCCACGCGCAAGATGTTCACCAACCCCAACGATTCGCGCACCGCGGATTACGTACAGGGCAAGTTCGGCTGATCCGCACCGTTGCACGTGATCACGTGCAGCCGTTCACGAAACGTTCACCATCCCGTCGGGTGAATGTCGCCTGGTTTCCACGTCCCATTCAGGGCGTGAACGTACATTTCGTGTCGTTACCTACCCCGAATCCAAGGAGTATTCATGATCAGGTTCCGTAAGAAGTTCGTTGCAGCAGCGATCGCTGCGGCCGGCGTCCTCAGCGCCGCGCCCGTCGCGCGAGCAGTTGACGTCACGGGTGGAGGCGCATCATTCCCGGTGCAGTTCCTCACGCCGGCTCTTGCCGAGTTCAACCGCACCTTCGGCCACAACCTCACCTACACCTCGACCGGTTCGGGTACGGGCAAGCGCAACTTCAAGGCAGGAACGTTCAAGTTCGCCGGTACCGACTCGGCCGTCGGATCGTCCGACTTGCCGTCGTTCGAGTGGACGTACGTTCCCTACGTTGCCGGTCCAACCGGCATTGGCTACCGCCTCGACGAACTGAAGGGCGTCCCGCTCTCGTTGAGCAAGGACACCATCGGTGGAATCTTCGGCGGAAGCATCGAGACGTGGGACCACCCGAGCATCGCCGCCGACATGAAGATCAACCCGCCGTGGGGCAACACCAAGCGTCGCAGCGACGTGAAGGGCGCAACCGCACTGTGGGAGAACGAGTCGACGACGTCGGCCAAGGTCACCGTGTCGATGGTTCCCGCAACGTTGCGTGCAAACAAGGGCAAGAAGATCGAATGGGTCGACACCACGAACAAGAAGGTGCTGAAGAGCCTGACGGTCGGTGCCAAGGGTGAAGTGTCGATGACCTCGCCGGTGCAGCTGAAGCACACCTATTCGGTCCGCGTCGGTGGCAAGGAGATCGCCAACTTCAAGCGCGTTGACGTGAAGCTGCCGAACAAGCCGATCATCGTGGTCTACCGCGCCGACACGTCGGGAACGACGAACAACTTCTGCCAGTACATGAAGGGCTTCGTCAACACCGCCTGGAACGTCAACGACGCGTTCCAGAACTGCGTGCCCGGTGGCATCAGCCGCTTCGGTTCGCGCTTCGTCGGTCAGCCGCAGTCGAACAACCTGTCGAACTACACGGCCGACACCAACGGTGCCATCACCTACACCGAAGTTGCCTACATCACCGACGCGACGCGTGCAGCCAAGGGCATGCGCGCAGCACTGGTGCGCAACGCCGCCGGCAAGTACGTGGCTCCGACCGCGGCGGGATACAACTCGCACCTGGCGGGTGGTACCCAGGACGCACGTGGCTTCGTCACGTTCAACTGGAACCAGACCACCAACCGCACGGCGTACCCCATCGGTGCCATGACGTACGGTCTGTGCCAGCTGAGCAACGACGCGCAGAACAAGGTCGTGGGCCAGTTCTTCGAGTGGGTGCTCAACGACTTCGGTCCGAAGAACGCCGAGGCGCTCGGCTACGCGCCGCTGCTCGGAGGATTCAAGGACAAGGCAGTGCCGCTGGCGAAGAAGTGCGGCAACGGCTGATTCATTCCCACTGAGTAAGGGAAAGGCCCCGGGGGAAACCCCGGGGCCTTTCTACGTGGTGATAGATGTGCCTCCGCGCGTTTGACGCGTGTGCGTGGATCACCCGATAGGCGTTTACGCGCGTCGCAAGATGGAGAGAACGGGAATTGCGACGGCAAAGCCGACGAGTTGGGCGACGACGAACATCGGCACCGACTCGGGTGCGATACCAGCGAACGAATCGCTGAAGGCGCGCGCAATGGAGACGGCCGGGTTGGCGAGCGAGGTGCTCGAGGTAAACCAATAAGCACCTCCGATCCACACGCCAACGGCCACGGGTACCGAATCGGGTCGGTGCTTGGCGATGAGAAAGATGACGCACAACAGCCCGAACGTCGCGACGACTTCACCGAGCCAGATCGGCGATCCGGTGCGAACCTTCGTCGACGGACCGAACAACGCGATGTCGAACATCGCGTTCGCGACTGCAGCACCGCTGATGCCACCGATCGTCTGGGCAACGAAGTAGGGGATGAGTTCGCGCCACGGTCGTTTGTCGAGGATGCACGACATCGCCGTGACGACCGGGTTGAAATGCGCACCCGAAATCGGTCCGAACATGAGGATGAGCGCGATGAGTGCACCCACGGTGGCACCGGCGTTGGCGAGCAGTTGCACCGCAACATCCTCGGTGAGTCGAGTGGCCATGATGCCCGATCCGACGACCGCGATGATGAGCAGCCCCGTGCCGAGTCCCTCGGCAACGAGGCGCCGTACGAGCGGGGGATTCGCGTGGTGGTGATGCGTGTCGTTCCCGTTCACTTCGTGTCGACGCCCATGTCGGACAACAGTGCTTCGACTCGCTTGCGGATGGCGTCGCGGATCGGTCGAACGGCCTCGACACCGAGTCCGGCGGGGTCGTCGAGCGCCCAGTCTTCGTATCGCTTGCCCGGGAAGATCGGGCACGTGTCGCCGCATCCCATCGTGATGACGACGTCGGCCGCCTGCACGATCTCGACCGCAAATGGCTTGGGGAATTCGTTGGCGATATCGATTCCGACTTCCTGCATTGCCGCAATCGCCGATGCGTTCAGATCCTTGCCGGGGTTCGACCCACCCGAGTACACCTCGACGCGGCCCTTCGACAGGTGGCGCAGCCAGCCCGCAGCCATTTGTGAGCGCCCCGCGTTGTGCACGCACACGAACAACACCGACGGAGGTGCATCGGTGATGAAGCCGCGGACCTTGGCAAGTGCCCGCAAACGATCGTCGGCATAGCGAGTGGTGAACACCGGAACGAAGGTGCGGACCTTGGCGTCGGAAAAGCTGTCGTAGGACTCCTTGACGATCGGACGAATTTCCGTTTCGTCGAACTTGCCGGCGTATTTGCGCGCAAGCTGGGAAACTGAATTCTCGAGGATTTCGGACTCTTCGGTGGGTTGGATCATGCTCACTTTGGTGGTTCCTCTCTGGGTTGTTGATGTGTCGTGTGACAGTGGAAAATCAGTACTTGTCGCCTTGGTGGACGAATGGGGCGATTCGGCTGTGCAGCTCGCTGACGACAGCATCGAACGCCCTGCGGGTTCCGTTGGCAGCCGGGTCGGGGATCGACCAGTGCAAGCGCCGTGACGACACGGCAAGTTCGTCGTGTGCCTGGTCGCACACGGTGATCACCGTGGCGCGACGCAGCTCGCCGCGGCGGATGACCCGGGGTCGATTGTCTGCAATATCCACTCCGAATGCATCGGCAGCTCGAACCGCCATGGGATGCACCCGTTCGGCGGGTTCGGTGCCGGCACTTTCGGCGGCACCGCCGGTGAGCTCGGTCCACAGTGCGGCAGCGAGTTGCGAGCGCGCCGAGTTTGCCGTGCATACGAACAACACCGGCTCGGTGGGCATCGTCACGGTCGAGTTGGGCGGCTGCGCAGCCGGTACGAGCCGCACGAATCGCTTGCGGCGGTCGTGATGCGACACCGTACGCACGACGACCCCGGCGGCTTCGAGGATGTCGAGATGATGGGTGAGCAGCGGCGACGACAGCCCCGTCATCTTCACGAGTTCGCTGGGCGTGCGGTCGGAGGTGACGAGCTCGTCGGCGATGGCCAGGCGCACCGGATCACCCAGGGCGGCGAAGTACTCGGCACGGCGCTGCAACGAGGTCACGTAGCGACTCTAATATCTCTCAACAATATTTGAGAGATATCGGAGATGAACTTTTGGTGAAGGTCCGGCGGTCCCGTCTCTACTCGTCATCGCGGTCGCGCAAGTACCGCTCAATTTCGTCGCTCAAATCCTCACCCGACGGAACGTCGGCGTCGTACAGACGGTCGTATTCGCCTTCGAGACCGCTGACGTAGGCACGCACTTCGTCGTCGTCTTCGATGGCCGAGTCGTGGAGATCGGTCCAGCGCTGAATCTCCTCGTACAAGTCGGCATGGCGGGTGGGCATGCCGATGACCCGCTCGAGAAAGCGCAGCATCGCTGCGGTCGACTTCGGGTGTTCGGACTCGGCGAGGTAGTGCGGCACGCCGACGCGCAGCGAGATCGTGTCCACTCCGTCGCGTTCGAGCCGCTCGTGCAAGACGCCGATGACGCCGGTGGGGCCCTGGTAACTGGGGCGATCGAGGCCCAATGTGCGCGAAATCCGTCGGTTGAGCGAACTGCCCGTGACGACCGGCGTGCGGGTGTGGGGGGTGGCGTCGAGCGCCGAACCGACGGTGACGACGGTGGTGCAATCAAGTTGCTGAAGGGTGCGCACGATGCACTCGACGAAAGTCGGCCAGTACATGTGGGGCTCGACACCGCACACTGCAACCACGTCCCTCGGTGCCGCCTGATCGCGCACGACGACGATGTCGTTCACCGGCCAGCGGATGTGGCGCACCTCGTCGGCATCGAGATAGATGTCGGGGCGCCGTTGGCTGAAGTCGAAGAACGGATCGGGATCGATCGACGCGACGGTGAGGGGTGTGCGATCCGACAGGCACCATGACACCGCCGTGGTCGCCACTTGTGCGGCGTCGAACCAACCCTCGAATGCGACGAGAGCGATCGGGTTGCGCAACGATGAAAGGTCGGCAACGTGACTGTCGAGTACGTCGTCGATGCGCGGCACGAATGCCATGCGCCGACGCTACGAGGTGGACAGGCGTTCGACGACCCAGTCGACGCAGGCCGTGAGAGCCGCCACGTCGTCGGGTTCGACGGCGGGAAACATGCCGACGCGCAGTTGGTTGCGTCCGAGTTTGCGGTAGCCGTCGGTGTCGACGACACCGTTCGCCCGCAACACCGCATTGACGTCGTTGGCCGACACGCCCTCGAGATCGATCGTGCCGACGACCTGCGAACGCTGGGCAGGATCGGCGACGAACGGTGCGGCGTACGACGACTTTTCGGCCCACGAATACAGCGCGTTCGCCGAGGTGGCCGTGCGCTTCGTGCACCACGAGAGGCCGCCGTTGTCGTTCATCCAGCGCAGCTGCTCGTCGAGCAGCAACAAGGTGGCGATGGCCGGGGTGTTGTACGTCTGGTTGGCGCGAGAATTGTCGAGGGCGATCTTCACATCGAGCGAGGCGGGAGTCCAGCGCTTCGACGCCGCGATGCGCTCAATACGTTCGATTGCCCGCGGCGAGCAGCACGCGAGCCACAACCCACCGTCGGAGGCGAACGACTTTTGCGGTGCGAAGTAGTACACGTCGACTTCGTCGGGTGACCAGGCAATGCCGCCGGCTGCGGACGTTGCATCGACGACGACGAGCGAATCGTCGTCGTGCACGGGGCGAACGAGCTGCATCGCCACGCCCGTCGAGGTTTCGTTGTGCGTCAGGCAATACGCATCGACGGCACCGCGGCGGGCCTGTGGATGGTTGCCCGGATCGCTGGTGATGACCTCGGGGTCGTCGAGGTGCGGGGCAGCGGTCGTGACGTCGGCGAACTTCTGCGAGAACTCGCCGAACACGAGGTGCTGGCTGCGTTTTTCGATGAGACCGAAACTGGCGACGTCCCAAAACACGGTGCTGCCACCGTTGCCGAGAACGACCTCCCAGCCGTCGGGAAGCGTGAACAAGTCGGTGAGGCCGTCGCGCACGGAACCAACGAGCGACTTCACGGGGGCCTGACGATGCGACGTGCCGAGCAACTCGCGGCCCCGCACGGCGAGGGCATCGATCTGTGCGGAGCGGACTTTCGACGGACCGCATCCGAAGCGTCCGTCACTGGGGAGCAGGTCGGCGGGAATCTTCATCGAGGTCGCGGCGTCGTTCGTCACTGTGTAAGCATGGCAGGGATGTCCGCCAACAGCACCGATCGGAACAAAAAGTCACGTATCTCGGCACGACTCGCCGCCATTCAGGAGTCGGCAACGTTGAAGGTGGATGCCAAAGCGAAGGCGCTGCAGGCGCAGGGTGAACACGTCATCGGTTTCGGTGCCGGCGAACCCGACTTCGCGACACCCGAGCACATCGTCGAAGCGGCGGTGCGTGCCGCTCGCGACCCGAAGAGCCATCGCTACACGCCGGCTGCCGGTTTGCCCGCTTTGCGCGAGGCGATCGCCGCCAAAACGAAGCGTGATTCGGGTCTCGATGTCAAGGCAAACGACGTGCTCGTCACCGTCGGTGGCAAGTACGCGGTGTTCGTCGCATTCGCCGCGTTGTGCGACCCGGGTGACGAAGTCATCTGTCCGGCGCCGTACTGGACGACGTATCCCGAGGCGATCGCACTGGCCGGGGGGGTTCCGAAAGTGGTGGAAACCACCGAGGAAACCGAGTTCAAGGTGACCGTCGAACAGCTCGAGCGTGCCCGCACGCCGCGCACGAAGGTGCTGCTCTTCGTGTCGCCCGACAATCCCAGCGGCGCGGTGTATTCGCGCGAGGAAACCATCGCCATCGGCAAGTGGGCGGTGGACAACGACATCTGGGTCGTCACCGACGAGATCTACGAACACCTCACGTACGGCGGGCACGAGTTCCACTCGATCGTCACCCTCGTTCCCGAACTTGCCGATCGTTGTCTCATCGTCAACGGCGTCGCCAAGACGTACGCCATGACCGGTTGGCGCGTCGGTTGGATGATCGGACCGAGCGACGTGATGAAGGCGGCGATCAACTTCCAGAGTCACACGACGAGCAACGTCTCGAACGTCGCGCAGTACGCCGCGCTCGCAGCGGTGAGCGGCGGTCTCGAGGACGTCGTGCGGATGCGCACCGCATTCGAACGTCGCGGCCGAATGATGCACGAGATGCTCACCGCAATCCCGGGCATCACGTGCATGGCACCGCAAGGTGCCTTCTACTGCTTTCCCAACGTGTCGGGTTTGCTCGGGCGCAACCTCGGCGGATCCACCGCAGCAACGACGCTCGAACTCGCCGATCTCGTTCTCGACAAGGCAAAGGTTGCTTTCGTTCCGGGTGAAGCATTCGGTGCGCCGCGGTATGCGCGGTTCTCGTTCGCGCTCGGTGACGACGATTTGCGCGAGGGAATGACGCGACTCGCCGCGCTCGTCGGCTGACCTGCTACGGTGACGACGCCGCGTCAATAGGCGCGGTGCGAGTACCACAGCGAAGTCCGGTGAGATTCCGGCACTGTCCCGCAACGGTGATGCGAGGTTCGAAGTCATTCGAACCTCGCGAGTCCGGTCGCCTGGGGTGAGCGCCCACTTCAATCGTCCTCGCGTGAAGGACAAGGAGACATCATCCACATGACATCCCTGCGCAAGGTCGGCATTGCCGGCCTTTTTTCGTTCCTGTTCCTCGGACTCGCCGCGTGCGGCTCGTCCTCGACCGACACCGCTGCCGACGACACGTCGGTGGACACCGCGGTTGCCGTCGCCGATTTTCCGGTGACCGTCGGTGATCTCACCCTCGATGTGCGTCCCGAGCGGATCGTGTCGCTGTCGCCAACCGCCACGGAGATGCTCTTCGCCGTTGGTGCCGGTGACCAGGTGATCGCCGTCGACAACTACTCGAATTTCCCGACCGAGGCGGCCGAACTCGAGCAAGTCGACAGTTTCGAACCGAACGTCGAGGCGATTGCCGGACTCGAACCCGATCTCGTCATCGCCACGTACGACCCGGGCAACCTGGTCGAGCAACTGAATGCACTCGACATCGCCGTGTTCTTCGCCGGTGCAGTCGCCGACCTCGACGGGGCCTACGAACAACTCGAGCAAATCGGTGCGCTCACCGGCAACCTCGCAGCGGCGCAGGATCTCACCGCATCGATGCGCAGCGACATCGACGCGATAGTTGCCGCAGTCGGCGGATCGGGATCGGATCTGTCGTATTACTACGAGCTCGATCCCACTTTGTATTCGGTGACTTCGAATACTTTCGTCGGTGGTGTGATGGCGTTGTTCGGTCTCACGAACATCGCCGACGGCGTGGAGAGTGGCAACGATTATCCGCAGCTGTCGGCCGAGGTGATCGTCATCAAGGACCCCGACATCATCATGCTCGCCGACACGCTGTGCTGCGAACAGAGTGCCGTGACGGTGGCCGCTCGTGACGGGTGGGCACAACTCACCGCGGTACGAAACGGCAACGTCATCGAATTGAACGACGACATCGCCTCGCGTTGGGGTCCGCGGCTCGTCGATCTCGTGCGCACCGTCGGCGATGCAGTGACGGCGGCAACCGGGTCGTGAGATCGCAGACGGGCACGGCGTCTCCGCGTGCCACCACGTGGGTGGTGGCCGGTGGTGTCGTGCTCGTCATTGCGCTCGTGGCAGGAACCGTCATCGGGCCCGCCGGACCGGTGTGGTGGCGCGTGCCGTTGGCGCTCCTCGATCGACTGCCGTTCGTCGCCATCGATGCAGGAATCACCGAGCGCGAATGGAGCATCGTGTGGCAGATCCGTGCCCCGCGGGTGGTGCTCGCCGCACTCGTCGGGGCGATGCTGTCGATGGCCGGTGCGAGTTACCAGGGCGTGTTTCGCAACCCGCTCGTCGATCCGTACCTGCTCGGTGTTGCCGCCGGTGCGGGGCTCGGCGCAACGGTGACGTTCGTGGCGAAGCCCGCAGTGTTGGCGGCGATACCGATCGATCCGGTTCCGCTGGCGGCATTCATCGGTGGGACCGTCGCCGTGTTGCTCACGTACCTCGTCGGCACCGCGTTCGGGTCGCAACGATCGGCAACCACCCTCGTGCTCGCCGGAGTCGCGGTGACGGCGCTTGCCACCGCCGTGCAGACCTTCGTGTTGCAACGCAACAACGACGTCGTGCGTCAGGTGTACTCGTGGATTCTTGGCCGTTTGTCGAGTGCGACGTGGGCCGACGTGAGACTCATCGCTCCGTACGTTGTCGTGAGCATGGTCGTGCTCATCGCGTACCGCCGAGTTCTCGACGTCATGCGCGTGGGCGACGAGGAAGCAACCGCACTCGGGATCAACGTGAAACGGGTTCGGCTGGTCATCGTTCTTGCCGCGACGCTCGGAACGTCGGCTGCCGTGTCGGTGAGCGGGCTCATCGGCTTCGTCGGCATCATCGTTCCGCACGCAATCCGGCTGCTGGCCGGCAGCACGTACCGGCGCGTTCTGCCGTTGTCGATGCTTCTCGGCGCGGCGTTCCTCATCGCCGCCGACATCCCCGGGCGCGTGCTCACCGATCCGGCAGAAACGCCGATCGGTGTCGTCACGGCATTCTTCGGTGCACCGTTCTTCCTCGCGCTGTTGCGCACACGGGAGGTACCGCGGTGAAAATCGGTTTCAGCTCCGTGCGGGTGACGTACGACGGCTGCCCGGCCGTGGTCGGTTTCGATGCAACGGCGACGTCGGGGGAGTGGTTGTGCATCATCGGCCCGAACGGCGCCGGCAAATCGTCGTTGTTGAAGTCGATCGTCGGCATCGTGGCGCACGAGGGATCCATTGACGTCGACGGAAAGGTTCTCGGCGGGATGAGTTCTCGCGAGCGGGCGAAGGCCGTTGCCTACGTGCCGCAGTCGCCGGTGCTGCCCGACGACATGACCGTCACGGACTACGTGCTGCTCGGGCGCAACCCCTACGTGGCGACTTTTGGGCGCGAAACGAGCCGTGATCACGCCATCGTTGCCGACACGCTCGCCGATCTCGATTTGTCGGTGTATGCGCGGCGCCGCCTGTCGACGCTGTCGGGCGGCGAACGCCAACGCCTCGTCATTGCCCGCGCGCTCGCCCAGCAGGCTCCCGTGCTGCTGCTCGACGAGCCGACGAGCGCACTCGACATCGGCCACCAGCAGCAGGCTCTCGAGCTCGTCGACCGGCTGCGCCGCGAGCGCGGACTCATCGTCGTATCGGCGATGCACGATCTCACACTTGCCGGCGTGTACGCGCACCGACTGATGCTCATGCACCAGGGAGTCGTCGTCTCGTCGGGAACCGCGCGCGAAGTGTTGCGCAGCGAGACACTCGCCGAGTTCTACGGAGTGTCGGTGCACGTGCAGCACCATGACGACGGCACGGTCATCGTCGTGCCGCGCCGCACGTCGGCACACTGACCCAACTGCGTGCGGTGCCGCCCGTGGTGATGCACGACAAGTCACACGAGGCGACTCGTCGGCGCAGAAGTGACGACGGCAGAATGAAACGGTGAAGCAGATGCGGTACGTCGTCGTGGCGGCGTTGCTCGTTGCCGGTTGCTCGGGAACCGACGGATCTTCCGGTGGTGTGCACAACCACGGTGGTGCCGATGCGGCGAACGTCGCCTTGGTGAGCAACAACGTCATCGTCGACGTCACCCTCGACCCGGCCAAGGTCGGACCGGCGACTTTGCACATGGAATTTGCACCACCAGGTGGCCGCCTCGACAAGGTGAACAACGTGCGTGCGACGCTGATGAACGAGTCGACCGGCGCCGCGCCGATCGAATTGACGCTCACGGATGACGGGCTCAACCACTTTCATGCCGACGTCACTCTGGATGTCGGCGGCGCGTGGGGTGTGGTCATCACGGCCGGTGCACCGGGCGGTGGTGAGCTGTCGTATCGAACGACGCTGAACGTCGCCGACTGACTTGTCGGCACCGACGGCGTCGGTATCAGGCGTCGAGATCGAGCACGACGAGGTGGTGGTCGAGACCGGTCGCATCGTCGACGAACACGTCGCCAACGACGACGAATCCCGCACGCTCGTAGAAGCCGATTGCCGAGTCCCGCGCGCGGGCCCACACGAACCGGGCGCCTGCATTGCGAGCGCGGGTAACGCCGGCATCGAGCAGCAGGCGTCCCACACCGAGCCCCTGTACGTCGTCGAGCACCGCCATGCCGCGCAACTGCACGGCATGTGCAGCCGTGTCGTGGGGCCACGGCGCAGGTAGCCACGTCGACGTTGCGACCAGCCGCTCACCTTGTGTATCGGTGATCCGCACACCGAGATGGCGCGTGTCGGGCAGATCGTCCTGCGCATAACGCGGATCCTGCGACGGCGTTGCCTTGCGCAACACGGCCATGCGCACCGCATGGGTGTCGTTCGAAGAAATGTCGACGACGCGCGGTGCCGGGGGAGTCGCGTTCATCGCCCCGCGACGCTAGCGATCTCGCTCAGCAGCACGACACGATCGGCGAGGGCGTTGGCCTCGGCGGGGTCGTGGGTGACGTGCAGCGTCGTGGTGCGGCGTTCGCCGAGCACGGTGCGCACGTCGCCGAGCAAGCGATCGTGCAACTCGACGTCGAGCCCGGTGAGTGGTTCGTCGAGAAGCAGCACCGCCGGTCGGGCGGCCAGCGCACGGGCAAGAGCGACACGCTTCGCTTCGCCACCCGACAACGTCGTCGTGTCGCGCGCAGCAAAGCCGTCCAAGCCGACGAGGCGGAGCATCTCGCCAACGATCCGGTCACGCTCGGCTCGCGGCAGGCGGTGGACCGCCTCGCCGTACGAGACGTTTGCCGCAACGTCGAGATGGGGAAAAAGCTGGTTGTCCTGGAAAACCATGCCGACGCCACGTTTGTGCGGTGCAACGTTCGTGACGTCGCGACCGTCGATGAAGACGCGGCCCGAATGCGGTGCGTCGAGTCCGGCAATGATTCGCAGCAGCGTCGTCTTGCCGCTGCCGCTCGGACCGAGCAAAGCGACCCGTTCCCCGGGAGCAACGTGCAGCGTGAGATTCGTGAACAAGTCGCTGCCGTCGTAGCGCGCGCTCAAGGCCTCAACGTGCAGCATCGCCACGCTCCACCAAAATCATCGCCGCAATGCAGAGTACGGCGAGCACGGTCGACAACACGAACGCCTGCGTACGCAGCAGGTCACCGGTACGCGACATCAGTCGGGCAATGGTGACGGGAATCGTCTCGGCTCCGCGTCGCGTGAGCAGCGACGAGGCACCGAACTCGCCGATCGACACCGCAACGACGAGTCCGCCGGCCCCTGCCAGTGCGCGCCGCGTGAGCGCAAGGTCGACGGTGCGCAAGATGCGCCACGGTGAGGCCCCCAACGTCGCGGCTGCCTCACGCACTCCCGTCGGGATTGCGCGCATGACCGGCACGAGCAGTCGCACGACGAGCGGCAGGGCGACGAGAGAGTGGGCGATCGGCACGATCCACCACGATGCGCGCAGATTGCCGCCGTTCGGTCCGAAAGCGACGATGATGCCGAGGCCGACGGTGACGGGTGAAATCGCCAGCGGGACGAGTGCAGCGGAGTCGAACAGTCGACCCCAGCGTCCGCCGTGCACCGCCGCAAAAGCCGTGCACGCACCGAACACCAGGGTGATGACGAGCGACACGAGAGCGACGCGCACCGACGTCGACACTGCAGCGACAACGTCGACCGACCCGCGCAACTCGTCGCCGGCAACGAGACTGCGCCATCCGGAAATCGACCATCCGGATCGGACACGCAGCGATCCGACGACGAGCGTGACGATCGGTGCGCTCACGACGACGAGCGACGAAACGACGATCGTCGTCACCAACCACGGACGGCGCGCGGTAGGAATTGCCCGGCGTCGGGAGGTGATCCGGGGCAATGCGGAACCGCGCACGATACGCGGACCGATGGTCGTCGTCAGCGCAGCGACGACCAGAAGGAAAACGGCCTGCACCGTGGCAAGCACCGCCGCCGAGCCGACGTCACCGATCTGCAGGGCGCGCAATGCGACGTCGCTTTCGATCGTCACCCGACCGGGACCGCCGAGCAACCGGACGACACCGTAGGAGGTGAAGGAAAAAAGGAACACGAGCGCCGCCGCCGACGCGAGCGCCGGGGCGAGCAAGGTGAGGGTGACGGTGCGCAGTCGACGCAGCGGCGAGGCGCCGAGCACTGCTGCGGCGTCGGTGAGCCCGGTGTCGATGCGTTCCCAGCGTGCCCCGACCACGCGCACGACGACGGCAACGTTGAACCACGCGTGGGCAATCACGATGGCCAACGCCGTGCGTTGCAGTTGATCGGGCAGGAGTCCGACGAAGGCGGTACCGACCACGACGCTCGGCAACAAGAATCCGCTGACGACAACGGCGCGCACCGTACGGCGGGCACGGAACTCGTGGCGGGCGAGCACCCACGTGACGGGCAACGCAACGACGAGTGCGGCCACGGCACTGAGCGCCGCCTGCCACAACGTGAACCACCCGATGCGCCACGGCACCGACGTGCGCACGACGCGCAACGCCTCGGCATCGACGACGCGGACGGCGAGTGCCACGACGGGAATGCCGACGAACATCGTCAGCCACGCGACCCCCGGAACACCGGCAAGGGCCGATGGTGCGACCGGGTAGCGGCCGGCGCCGCGGCGTCGTTCGTCGCTCACGTCGATTGCCCGGGTCGGTGGCGGATCGTCACGGTACGAAGCAGATCTCAGCGAAGGAGCAGCGAGCTGAACGTGTCGAGCCAGCGAGTGCGCTCGGCGGCGATGCGCGCGGGATCGACGGTGAGCGGTGAATCGGGACGCACCGAATGACGCACGAACACCTCGGGCAACACCGCGTCGCGGTGCACCGGGTACACGAACTGCGTCAGCGGAAGGTCGTTTTGAAACGTCGTCGAGGTGAGGAAGTCGACGAGCAGTCGCGCCTGTTCGGGATGTTTGGTGCCGCGCAGAACACCGGCGAATTCGACCTGACGGAAACACGTGTCGACGAGCACCGCGGTCGGTGCGTCGTCGCGTGGTGGATCGGCAAAGAGCACCTCGGCGGGTGGACTCGAGGCATAACTCACGACGAGCGGTCGATCACCGCCACCCGAGGACCCGGAAAACGGCCCGTAGTACGCATCGCTCCACGACTCGACGACGAG
>JBMTET010000029.1:0-17635 GCA_049433365.1 Ilumatobacteraceae bacterium
CGCCGCGTGCCCGACTCTCACCGCGACCGAGCCGAATGAACGGACCGATGCCCAAACCGCGGGCCACCTCGGCGAGCGTGGCAGCGTTGACGACGCTCTTGCGCAAGTCGGTGAGCAGTCCTTCGTGGAAATCGGGATGTCGCCGGTACATCTCGTCGGCGAGCACCCAACCGAGCACCGCGTCACCGAGAAACTCGAGACGTTCGTTGGAGGCCTCGCCAGGCTCCTCGGCCGAGAACGACGAGTGGGTAAGTGCGAGCTTCAGCAACGCGAGATCGGCGAATCGGTGACCGACGAGTTCGGCACAGCGGAGCAGTTCGTCGTTGCCGATATCGGTCGTCACGGCACGATCACCCCATCCGGGAGATGGCGGTGCGCACGCGACCGACGATGTCACCCTCGACCATGTCGCGAGCGACGCGAATGCCGTTGTGCATGGCCCGTGCGCTCGACGAGCCGTGCGAGATGATGCACACTCCGTTGAGGCCGAGCAGCATTGCCCCGCCGGTGGAGTCGGGGTCGAATGCGGCGTACAACTCGAGGAATGCCGGCATCAGTGCATCGGCATGCTCCTTGTATTCGGGTTTGCCGATGGCGGCGAAGAGACTCTTCACGATCGTTTTCATCGCCCCCTCGAGCGACTTCAATGCGACGTTGCCGGTGAAACCGTCGGTGACGACGACGTCGACGTCGGGCGTCATGATGTCGCGCCCCTCGACGTTGCCGATGAAGTTGATGCCCTGCAGTTGCGAGAGAAGTTCGTACGCCTCCTTGCGCAGCGTGTCGCCCTTGCCGGGCTCCTCGCCGATCGACAGCAACCCGACGCGCGGCGACTCGATGCCGTAGCGCGCGTTGGCGAACACCGAGCCCATTACGGCGAACTGTCCGAGCCACCCCACTTCGACCTCGGCATTGGCACCGGCATCGAGAAGGATCGTCGGCGTCGAACCCGGCACGGGAATCGGAGTGGCGATTGCCGGTCGCTTCACACCCTCGGCGCGACCCATGCGCAGCAACGCCGATGCCATGGTCGCACCCGTGTTGCCCGCCGAGATCATCGCACTGGCGTGACCGTCGCGAACCGCCTCGGCGCAACGCACGAGGGTTGAATCTTTCTTGCGCTTCACCGCGCCGGCGGGATCCTCGTGCATCGCAATGACTTCGGTGGCGACGAGCAGTTCAAGATCGCCGCGATCCGGCAAAGACTCGGGACCGACGAGGAGTACCGGAATGCCCTCGTCAGCTGCGGCGCGCGCGCCGGCAAGAATCTCGGTGGGTGCTTTGTCGCCACCCATGGCGTCGACGGCGATCGGCTTCATGATGTGCGACTTACGGTAGGCGATGATCGCGCCGGATGGCGCTGCGAATCATCGACGCAAGAAACTCAGCCGACGTTGACGGCGACGCGACCCTTGTACCAACCACAGTTCGGGCACACCGTATGCGGCTTCTTCGTGGTGCTGCATCGCGGGCAGGTGCTGCGCGACGGCACGGCCAACTTCATGTTGGCGGAACGGTTCGTACGGCCACGGGCCTTCGACTTCTTCTTCTTCGGGACTGCCATGGTGACCTTTACCTCGGTGACTGAATTCCGCTGTGGGCTGCCGCTACGGGCTCGCTCACTCTAACGGGTCGATGAGCTCGTCCAGCGCGGCCCAGCGCTCGTCGCGCGTCCGCACGACACACGTGCACGGGTTGGCCGCGAGGTCGGCCCCGCACCGCGGGCACAACCCGGGGCAATCGGGTCGACACAGCGGGGCGAGCGGCAAACCGAGCAACACCACTTCGCGCACCACGGGGACGAAGTCGATCTGGTCACCCGTCAACGGCAGAGCATCGGGATCGGCGAGTGACACCTCGCCGCGGGCAGCCTCCCGGGCGAAAACTTCGTGCAGTTCGCTGCGCGACTCCCCCGTCACCGGGCGCAAGCAACGCCGGCACTGCGACGACCACGCGACGCTGGCGTCACCCGTGGCAACGATGCCGCCGGTTCCGCTTTCGAGGTGAATGTTCACGGTGACGTCGCCCGAGTCGTCGATGCGATCGTCGGCGAAATCGAACTGTTCCGCCGACGCAACGACATGGACGTCCTTCGTCGCTCCCGCACGACGCAGGAGATCGAGGACGTTGACGACGAGGGTCGACGCCATCAGGCGTCGTCGTCCTCGGAGCTGTCCTGATCGTAGAAACCACCCGACTCGTCGGCTGTCAGCGCCTCGTTGGCCTGCTGAATGCCGGTGATCGAAAGTCGGTCACGACCATGTTTGACGGTCTTCGACAAGCGGTCGAGGAGAATCTCGAAGCTGCCGAGTCGGCGATCGAGGAAGTCTTCCGTTTCGGACTTCAGACGACGTGCCGTGGCCTCGGCTTCGTCGATGATCTGACGGGCGCGGGACTCCGAGGCGCGAACCACCTCGGTGCGTTGCACCATGCGCTCGGCCTGGGTGCGGGCAGCTTCGATGATCTCGTCGGCTTCGCGTTGGGCGCGGGACATGAAGTTGTCCTTCTCCTTGAGCAAGAACCGTGCCTCGCGCACCTCGACGGGCATGCAGGCGAGCGCATCTTCGAGCAACGCGACCACTTCCTCGCGATCGATGCGCGGGGTGCTCGACAGCGGCACGTTCGGTGCCTTCGAGATGAGATCGATGAGGTCGGCAATGATCGACTCGGCGTCACCCATCTGTACCGCGGGCAGCTCTTCGGTGATCATGTCCTGGGTTTCGTCACTCATCGAGTTCTCCTGTGTTGTGCCGGCGTCACACCGCGTTACGAGCGAACCTTGGCGGCAAGGGCCACGGCAACGTTGCTCGGCACCATCGCCGACGGGTCTCCACCGTAGTTGGCAATCTCGCGCACGTAACGGCTGCTGATGAACGCGAGTTCGGGTGACGCGAACAACAGCACCGTGCGCACTCCTGAAACCGTGTAGTTGGTGTGCGCCATTTGCGACTCGACGTCGAAGTCGGTGGCGCTGCGCAGGCTCTTCACAATGCACCGCGCGCCGATCTTCTCGGCGGCACCAACGGCCAACCCCGTGTGCGCCTCGACACGGATCCCGTGGAGGTGCGCGGTGGCCGCACGGATGAGTTCGACACGCTCGTCAACGTTGAACATCCCCGACGGCTTGGCGGGGTTGTGCATGACGGCGACGACCACCTCGCCAAAGATCGCCAGTGCCTGCGAGGCGATGTCGAGATGCCCGAGGTGGAACGGGTCGAAACTGCCCGGGTACAGCACCGCCGTGCGAGGACCGTTTGCCATCGCTTCTACGGTAACCGTCGCAGGAACGTGACGTGGGTGCGTCCGTACCGCCGCGTACGCATCATCTCCCAGCCGGCGGGCGCTTCGACAGGTGCGGCCGACTCGGCGACGACGAGGTTTCCGGGAAGAACGGCGAGTAGTTCTTCCCAATTGGCGTAGTCGTATGGCGGATCGGCGAGCACGAGCGACACGTCGCGACATGACGAGGCGAGCGCGAGTGCGTCGCCACGCACGATGGTCGAACGGTCCTTCACCCCGAGTGCGGTGATGTTGCGCTCGAGTGCGGCGAGCGCGTTGCGATCGCGCTCGATGAAGGTGACGTACGCGGCACCGCGGCTGAGGGCCTCGATGCCCATCGCCCCCGTCCCGGCGAAGCAATCGAGGATTCGCGCTCCTTCGACGACGTCGAGACTGTTCAAAGCGTTGAAGATGGCCTCGCGCGCCATGTCGGTGGTGGGTCGCGTCGTCGAGCCCGCGGGGGACTCCAACTTGCGCCCGCGCAACGATCCCGCCACCACTCGCATCGCATTCACGGTAATGATGGCTGCGTGACGAATTCGGGAACCGACGACGATCGCCCGATTGCCGCCGCGCCCGAGCCGGAAATCGTGTGCATCGACTGCGGCGGACGGGCGTTTCTCATGACCCCCGAACGCGATTCAGGAGTGTGGTTCGTCGGCGATGTTGTTGCCTACCGCTGCAAGGACTGCCTCGACCGTTGGGATCTCGAACTCCCCCCTTCTGCACCACCCACCGCGGGCAGCGAATTCTCTTAATCTTGCGTCGTGCCAGTGACCGATCCGTCGTCGCAGGAGCGCATCCGCGAGAGCACGCTGCGCGTCATTCACGATCACGGCATCGTGGGTTTGCGGATCGCCGACCTGGCGGCGGGCGCCGGGGTGTCGGTGGCACTCATTTACAAATACTTCGGTGACCGCGACGGGCTTCTCGCCGAGGTGCTCGGCACCGAGCTCGAACGCCACTACGACGAAGACATCGCCCTCATCGAGACGGCGCTGCAGTCGGGCGGCGCGGATTCGCTCGATCTGAAGGCGTTCGTTGCGGCGCTGCCCCATCCACAGGAGGACTGGCGCCGCGAGCGACGTTGGCTGCGCATCGAAGCACTGGCGGCGAGTCGCACGATCCCTTCGCTCACCGTGCGCATCGGTCAGTCGGTCGATCGCGTGGCCGAGTCGATGACCAAACTTGCCGAGCGCATCCGCGAGCGCACCGGCAACGACTCACCGACGACGGCGCGGATCATGGCGTGGCTCGGCATGACGATCGGCATGGGATTCGTACTCAACGACGTGATGTCGTCGCCGATCACCGACGACGAATTCGATGCTTTGATGCACCGCGTTTGGAAGGACGAGATCTTCTAGACCGAGTTCCACGGCACGCGGTCAGGTGCATGGAGTCGTAGGTTCGGGCGGGTTGACGCCCGCTCAGTTCTTCAGCAGGAATTCCTCGTCGCGCGCGGTGAGCAACACATCGATTTCGTCACGCAGCCCCTCGTGTTTCAACAGCAGCGGATCAGCGTCGATGATCTCGGTGGCGACCTGACGGGCGAGATCCACCAAATCCCGGTCGCGGCGCAACGACGCAAGCCGCAGGTCGCTCGCACCCTTCTGCATCGTGTCCATGAGAGTGCCTTCTCCACGAAGATCGAGATCGACCTCGGCGAGATAGAAGCCGTCGGTTGATTCGACGAGCGCATCGACGCGCGGTGACGAAACGTCGGAGTCCCGCGTGACGAGCCAGCATCGTGACGCGATACTTCCGCGACCGACGCGACCGCGCAGCTGGTGCAACTGGGCGATGCCGAAGCGGTCGGCGTCGAGAATGACCATGCACGTGGCGTTCGGAACGTCGACGCCGACTTCGATGACCGTCGTCGCCACGAGAACTTCGAGTTCACGGTTGCGGAACCGCGTCATCACCTCGTCCTTGTCGCGGGCCGGCATCTTGCCGTGCAGCAAACCGACCGCGTAACCCTTCAACTCCCCCGCACTGAGTTCGCGGTGGATCTCCTCGGCCGATGCCACGTCCATCGACTCGTTTTCCTCGATTATCGGGCACACGACGTACGCCTGCTGCCCGGAATCGAGGGCTGTGCGAACGTCGTTCCACATCACCGCAACGTCGAGCGGAGCGGCGACGTGTTTCGTAACGATCGGTGTGCGACCCGGCGGCAGTTCATCGAGAACGCTGACGTCGAGGTCGCCGTACACGGTCATCGCCGCCGTTCGCGGAATCGGCGTGGCGGTCATCACCAGAACATCGGGAGTCGTTCCTGCCGAACCGCCACCCTTGCCACGCAGCGCGGCGCGCTGCTCGACACCGAAGCGATGTTGTTCGTCGATGACGACGACACCGAGCGATGCGAATTCCACCGACTCACCGATGAGCGCATGTGTACCGATGACGATGTCGACACCACCGTCGGCAAGCGCGGCGAGAATGTCGCGCCGCTGTTCGCCCGTGATCCGCGACGTGAGCAACTCGACCCGCACGTTGCGTTCACCGAAGAGATTTCCTTCGTCGGGCACCTTCAGTTCTGCAAGCAGACGACTCACCCCGGTGTGATGCTGCTCGGCGAGCACCTCGGTCGGCGCCATGAGTGCACCTTGGTGACCACCCTGTACCGCAGCGAGCATCGCGGCAACCGCAACGACGGTTTTGCCGCTGCCGACGTCACCTTGCAGTAGCCGGTGCATCGGAACCGGCGAGGCAAGATCGCCGTCGATCTCGGAGATCACGCGACGCTGCGCACCGGTGAGCGGAAACGGCAGTGCCTTCTCGAATCGTCGGCGCAGCTCACCGTCGACGACGTGACGCACGCCGGTGTTCTCGCGCTCGAACGCCCGCTTGCGGCCGACGAGAACAAGCTGCACGCGCAGCAATTCGTCGAAGGCCAGCCGTCGGCGCGCTTCTTCCTTCGCAACGATGCTCTCGGGAAAGTGAATGCCGTGCAAGGCAGCTGCACGGTCGGGCATGTCGAGTCGCTCGACGATGCCGGCGGGCAGCGGGTCGAGCAGTCCGCGTTCGCGGCATCGTACGAGTGCGTTTTCCACCCAGCCGGCAATTTCCCACGTCGACACGTTGGCCTTCTCACTTTGCGGATAAATCGGCACGATTCGACCCGTGCGGTCGCCGACGAGGTCGACGACCGGGTTCGTCATTTGCAGCCGACCGCGGAACTCCTCGGCCTTTCCGAACACCGCAATCGTCATACCCTCCCTCAACTGTCGTTCACGCCACGGTTGGTTGAAGAAGGTGAGGCCGATCGTTCCCGTGTCGTCGGTGACCGACACGGTGACGAGTGCGCGTCGACCCTTCAACTGGCGCTTGGTCACCTTGCGTACCTGGCCGAGCACCATTGCTTCGACGCCGATGACGAGATCGGCGATGCGCGCCTCGTTGGTGCGATCCACCCACCGGCGCGGGTAGGTCGTGATCATGTCGAGAACGTTGCGGATGTCGAGTTGTTCGAGAGCAGCCTTGCGTTTTTCGCCGACTCCTTTGAGAATCGACACGTCGAGCGCCCGCAACTCGCGCAGCGTGATCGGCCCGGACATGGGGCGAACCGTTACTCGGCGCCGAAGAGGTACGGATACAGCGGCTGTCCGCCGCGGTGGACTTCGACTGCGACATCGGCACGATTCGCCGACAACCATTCGACGATTCGCGACGTGAGGATCGGATCGGCATCTACGCCGGCAATGATCGTCAGCAATTCGCGTTCGGGCGTGACGAGTTGGCCGAGCAGCGACGTGACGCACTCGAAGACGTCGGGTGACGTGGCAACGACACCGTCGCCGCGCAGGAGGCCAATGGCGTGACCCGCGGTGATCGCACCGACATCGGACGCGGTGTCGCGCACGGCGAACGTCACCTCACCGGTGGCCACAGTGGAGATCGCCTCGTTCATCGCCGTGGCGTTCGCGTGCGCATCGGCCTCGGGGTCGTAGTGCACGAGTGCGGAGAGCGCCTCGGGCATCGAGCACGTGGGCACGACTTCGACGCGCTTCTTCGTCAGTGATGCGAGCTGGTTGGCGACCGCAATGATGTTCTTGTTGTTCGGCAACACGACGATGTCGTTGGCATTCATGTGCTCGACCGCATCGAGCAGCTCCTGCGTCGACGGGTTGAGCGTTTGCCCGCCGGTGACGACACCGTGCACGCCCATCTGGCCGAACAACTCGGCGATTCCATCCCCGCTCGCAACGGCCACGACCGCACACGTCACCGGCGGCAGTGCCGCATTCGGCTTGTGGTCGGGGGTGCCGATTGCCGCTTCGCGTCGTTCGTGCTCCTCGGCAACTTCCTCGAACAGGTCGGTGACGCGAATGTTGTACGGACGACCACCGAGCTGGATCGGAGCCTCGATCGCCGCACCGATGTCGTTGGTGTGAACGTGGCAGTTGTACAAGCGCTCGCCGCCGACGACGACGATCGAATCGCCGATCTCACCCCAACGGTTCTTGAAGTCGCGCACGACGCCGTCGTCAATGTCGAGCAGGAACATCACCTCGTAGCGCAGGTCGGCAACGTTCACCGAGTGGTCATCGAGATCCTTCGGAACCGTCGTGGTGGCAACGACGGCGGGCGCAACGCCGGTCGGCTCGGGCAACGGCTCGCCGTCGACGACGTGCAGTGCCGCATCGAGGAACAACATGAAGCCCGCACCACCGGCATCGACGACGCCGGCCTCTTTCAGTACGGGCAGCAGCTCGGGAGTGCGCGCGAGCGACTCGCGGCCCGCGGCCCGTGCAACGCGCAACATCGCGGCGAGCGTCGCACCTTCCGCGGCCGCGCGGGACGCGGCGTCGGCGGTCTCCCGCACGACGGTGAGGATCGTTCCCTCGATCGGCTTCAGCACCGCTTCGTACGCCGCCGAAGCTGCGGCTTTCAGTGCCTCGGCAACCTTCGGTGCGCCGTGGGACGACGCGTCGCGCATCGTTGCTGCAACGCCGCGCAGGATCTGGCTGAGGATGACTCCGCTGTTTCCCCGTGCGCCCATGAGCGAACCGTGACTGATCGCCTTGCACGTGTCATCGAGGTCGGCGGGCGCCCGATCGAGCTCGGCGACGACCGCATCGAGCGTGCGGGCCATGTTCGTGCCGGTGTCGCCGTCGGGAACGGGATAGACGTTGAGGCTGTTGAGATCGGCCTGGTGCCGCTTCAGGGTGTCGCGGTACGTGATGATGGTGTGACGTAAGGCATCCGCACCGAGCTGCTCGAGGACCGACACCGTCAAAGATTACCTGTGGTACGGTGACCGCGATGCAAGGCGTGATCAAGGCATACGACCCCGCGACCGGAGATGGCGTTGTGATGCGGGACACGGATCTCGGCGAATTCGACCTGGCACCGGACGCCCTCGAGGGATCGATTTTCCGCATGTTGCGTCAGGGCCAACGAGTGACTTTCGACCTCGACGGAGCGGGACGAGCGACACAGCTCCGCCTCGGCTCTGAGCGAGACATGGCCACCCCGGGTCACTAATCTTCGTACCCAACCCGTAACCCACCGTTCATACGGTGCACAACCGACGTCCCCCGCCGTCACTTGCGCACCGGAAAGGACCCACCACCATGGCGGCCACGACGACGAATCCCCGACTGAAGAAATGGGTCGACGACTGGGCAGCAATCCTGCAGCCATCGTCGGTGTATTGGTGCGACGGCAGCGATGCCGAGTACGACCGACTGTGCGGCGAACTCGTCGCCGCCGGCACGTTCACCAAGCTCAATGACGCCAAGCGCCCGAACTCGTACTGGGCGCATTCCGATCCGGGTGACGTCGCGCGCGTCGAGGATCGCACGTTCATCTGCTCACAGGACGAAGTCGATGCCGGCCCGAACAACAACTGGCGCGAACCCGCCGAAATGCGTCGCGAGATGACCTCGCTGTACACGGGTGCGATGCGTGGCCGCACGATGTACGTCGTGCCGTTTTCGATGGGCCCGCTCGGCTCGTCGATCGCCCACATCGGTGTGCAGCTCACCGACAGCGCATACGTCGCAGTGAGCATGAAGATCATGACGCGCATGGGACAGGGCGCCCTCGACGTGCTCGGCGACGGCAACTGGGTACCGTGCGTGCACTCCGTCGGAGCGCCGCTCGCCGCGGGTGAGCTCGACGTCCCGTGGCCGTGCAACCCCGACAACAAGTACATCGTGCATTTTCCCGAAACCCGCGAAATCTGGTCGTACGGTTCGGGCTACGGCGGCAACGCCCTGCTCGGAAAGAAGTGCTTCGCGTTGCGCATCGCCTCGGTGATGGCACGTGACGACGGTTGGCTCGCCGAACACATGCTCATCGTCAAGCTGACGAACCCGAAGGGCGAAAAGAAGTACATCGCAGCGGCGTTCCCGTCGGCGTGCGGCAAGACGAACCTGGCGATGATCGTTCCGACGATTCCCGGCTGGAAGGCAGAAACCGTCGGCGACGACATCTGCTGGATGAAGTTCGGCGACGACGGGCGTCTCTACGCAATCAACCCGGAAGCCGGGTTCTTCGGCGTCGCACCCGGCACGGGCTGGTCGACGAATGCGAATGCAATGCACACGCTCACCGGCAACTGCCTCTTCACGAACACCGCACTCACGCCCGACGGAGACGTGTGGTGGGAAGGCATGACCGACGAACCGCCGGCCCGAGCCACCGACTGGCGCGACCAGCAGTGGACGCCGGAGTCCACGACTCCTGCAGCGCATCCGAACGCCCGGTTCACCGCACCGGCATCACAGTGTCCGTCGATTGCCCCCGAGTGGCAGGACCCGCGCGGCGTGCCGATTTCGGCGATCCTCTTCGGCGGTCGCCGTCGCACGACGGTTCCGCTCGTCACCGAGGCGTTCGACTGGGATCACGGCGTGTTCCTCGGTTCGATCATGGCGAGCGAGACGACCGCGGCGCAGGCCGGTGCAGTCGGCAAGTTGCGCTTCGATCCGATGGCGATGCTGCCGTTCTGCGGATACAACATGGCCGACTACTTCGCGCACTGGTTGCACATCGGCAAGAAAGCCGACGCTTCGAAGTTGCCGAAGATCTTCTTCGTCAACTGGTTCCGCCGCGACGACAACGGTCGTTTCCTGTGGCCGGGATTCGGCGAGAACAGCCGCGTGCTGAAATGGGTGTTCGAGCGTGTCGACGGTGTCGCCGATGCGGTACGCACACCGATCGGCATGCTGCCCACCACCGAGGCGATCGACACAACGAACCTCGACGTCGCCGCCGACGATCTTCACGAGATCCTCAGCGTCGACGTCGCCGGTTGGAAGGACGCGGTCGACCAGATTCGCGAGCACTACGCATCGTTCGACGGTCGAGTGCCCAAGGATCTGCACTCGGCGCTCGACGTTCTCGAGCGCGAACTGGCCCAAGTTGCCGCGAGCCTCTAAACCCGCTCGGCGCTAGCCGGCCAACACGTTCGGCGCGAGCCGGGGCGTACGGTCGGCGAACGACGCTGACCGGGGTGGCTCGTCAGCCCTGGCCGACGAGCATCGCGCGAATTCCCAGACCCATCAGGAACAACCCGCCGAAGCCGTACAGCAAATACAGCTTGTGGCGCAGTTGCGCCCGGTACGAGTAGAGAATCGCCACGGCGATGATCGCCACGAAGCCGTAAAACGCATGGAACTGGGGAAACACACGACCCTCGGCATTGACCATGGCAACCCCGAGGATGACCTGAACGAACACCGTGAGTTGGGCGAACACCGTGTACCACCACAGCGGTCGACCGCGCAGCGCCGGCACCTTGTGTGCGCCGAGCGCCCACGCACCGGCGAGGCCGTTGCCGATGATCTGGAACCAGGCGAAATTTTCGTGCAGGTTCGACAACGTCGACGCGACAACGGCTGCGTACACGATCATTGAATCTACCGCTTCGCTTCGGGCGCGGGATCAGTCGTCGAACAACGACGTGCGTGCCGCCGGCGCCGCTGCGCCGACGCGGATGAACCACTCGGTGGAAAAAGCGGTCGCGAACATTTCGTCGCTCATCTCGAGAAAGAACGACGAGTCGGTGACCTGGCTGGCATGACAGGCGATTGCCGCACGCTTCACGTGGCGGTAGTCGCGCACGTCGATGTGGTGGGTGATGACGCCGTCGGGTTCGCCCATCGGGTTGCCGTCGTCGGCGGGGGCAGTGGGATCCCAATCGAGATCGATACCCGCCTCTTTGGCCAAGCCGATGGCGCGCACGAAAAAATCGCGGTTCAGCGTGCACTCGTACACCTCGTCCACGCCGGCGAGCGCGGCGGCACGGTGCCCCACCTTGTGCACCATGATGTGGTCGGGATGGCCGTAGTTGCCGTGCCAGTCGTACGTGCACACTGCAACACGCGACGACGCCCCCATTTCCTCGCGCACGATTGCGGCCAGGCGACCCGCCGCCGCATCGACGTCGGCGTTGATGAACGCCTCGGGGGCGGAGTTCTGCGGCCAGCCGGTCATGCCGCTGTCGGCGTAACCGAGCCACTCGACGCGCTGGATTCCCAGTACGTCTGCGGAAGCGTGCAACTCGCGGCGCCGACGATCGACGAGGGTTTCCCCGGGAGCGAGATCGCCCGGTACTTCACCGTGGCGACCGTCGGTGGCCACGACGAGCACGACGCGATGACCGTCGGCAACCAGCTTGGCGATCGAACCACCCGTGACGAGACACTCATCGTCAGGGTGGGCGTGCAACATCACGAGCGTGGCCACGACGACGAACCGTTCAGGCTTGCTTCACGGCGCCGGCCGACACCAAATCTTCGATGCGCGCTGCGTCGATCCCCCAGTCGCGCAGCACCGCCGTGGTGCTCGCTCCGGGAAACTCCGCCGACGTCGGATCGGCCGCCGGGGTTGCGGAAAACCGCGGAGCGGGAGCGGGCTGTGGCAAGCCGTCGACGTTGAGGAACGTGCGTCGGTGCACGTTGTGCGGGTGGCGCGTGGCCTCGCTCATCGTCAACACGGGTGCGAAGCACGCATCGGTTGTTTCCATCAACTCGCACCACTCGGCGCGCGTCTTCGTGCGCATGACCTCTTCGAGCCGCTTTTTCAGGGCCGGCCAGTTGCTGCGATCCATCTGTCGCTGAAAATCGGGATCGTTGGTCAAGCCCGTCTTTTCGAGCAGCAGCGCATAGAACTGCGGCTCGATCGCGCCAACCGTGACGTACGTGCCGTCCTTGCACTCGTACACGTCGTAGAAGTGTGCGCCGAGGTCGAGCATGCCGGTTCCCGGCGCATCGATGTCGAAGAGTCCGGTGGAACGAAATCCCCAGAACATCGTCATGAGGAGTGCCGCCCCGTCGACCATTGCCGCATCGACAACTTGTCCCTTGCCCGTGCGGTGCGCTTCGAGCAATGCACATACCATGCCGAAGGCGAGCAACATTCCCCCGCCGCCGAAGTCCCCGACCAGGTTGAGCGGCGGAACGGGTCGCTCACCGGCGCGTCGGATGTGCGCGAGGGCACCGGCGAGCGAGATGTAGTTGATGTCGTGGCCGGCCGCATGAGCGTACGGGCCGTCCTGTCCCCAGCCAGTCATGCGACCGAAGACGAGTTTGGGGTTGCGCGCAAGACACACGTCGGGCCCGAGTCCAAGACGCTCCATGACCCCCGGGCGGAAGCCTTCAATGACACCGTCGGCTGCGGCAATGAGATCGAGCGCGACGGCGACACCGGCGGGATTCTTCAAGTCAACGGCAATGCTGCGCCGACCGCGCAACATGACATCGGGATTGACGCCGCGCTGCGACGTATCGACGGCCGACGAGCGCTCGAGCCTGATCACTTCGGCGCCCATGTCGGCAAGCATCATTGCGGTGAACGGACCGGGTCCGATGCCCGCCATCTCGACGATGCGCAATCCGCGCAAAGGTCCGGTTGTCATGCTGTCAGCCTCACTTTCGCACAGTGGTTTGCCACCGCATCGATGATTCGCGGCCACAACGGTCGCGGGAGATCGTGGCCCATGTCCTCGACGACGAGAAGTTCGGCACCGGGAATGAGCTCGGCGGTTCGTTCGCCGCCGCGCAGGGAAATGAGCGTGTCGTCATTGCCGTGAATGACGAGAGTGGGCACCGTGAGTTTCTGCAGGGCCTCGCTGCGCCGACCGCTCGCGTAGATCGCCGCCATCTGTCGGTTGGCCCCGTCCGGGTAGTACATCCGGTCGTACTCCCGTGCGGCTCGCGCACGCGACAACTCGTCACTGCGGTACTTGCGCGACTGGAACGCCTGGTACTTCAGCGAATGCTCGATGTAACCGGCACGATCCGCCGGCGGCACGGAAACGAGCGCCTCCATCGCCTCGGGCGTGGACTGCATGGTCTCAGGTTCGCCGGGCATCGACATCACCGAAATGAGCGAAGCGACCCGGTGCGGATGTTCGATGGCCATCACCTGCGCGATCATGCCGCCCATCGATACCCCGAGCACGTGGGCACGTTCAATTCCGAGATGCGACATCAACCCGACGACATCGGCCGCCATGTGACTGAGCGTGTACGGCACCGGGGGGATCTCGTCTTCCATGAGGGCGGCCATCACAACTTTTTCGACGTCGACGGAAACTCCGTCGAGGAGCGTTGACAGGCCGCAGTCGCGGTTGTCGAAGCGCACGACGTGGAATCCCGTGTCGGCGAGTGCCCGCAGAAAATCGTCCTCCCAGACGATCATCTGGGCTCCGAATCCCATGATGAGCAGCAGCGTGGGGTTGTTCGGATCACCCCAGGTGTCGTATTCGATTTCCACCGGAATGACCCTCGACTCGTCGCGATATTCGTCGACGAGCGCACGCGGCATGGGAATCACGGTAGCCGTCAGGACGTAGCCTGCCCCCGTGGAAGCCGACCGGTTGCTCGACGGGCTCGACCCGGATCAACGCGCTGCCGTCACCGCACCCGCAACATCGACCGTCGTCATCGCCGGCGCGGGCTCCGGAAAGACCCGGGTGCTCACGCACCGCATCGCCTGGCGCATCGCCACGGGAAACGCGGTGGCCGAGCGGGTTCTCGCAATCACGTTCACACGACAAGCCGCCGCCGAATTGCGTCGCCGCCTCGCCGGCCTCAACGCGGCGGGCATTCGTCGCAGCGAAGCAGCAGCGCCGACGATCGGCACCTTCCATGCCGTCGCGCTGCAGCTCGTACGCCAACGGATCGTCGACGACGGTTCGTTGATGCCTTCGTTCGTCACCAACCGCGCAGCACTGATGGCTGCCGCACTCGACACCAATCCCGTGTCGGGAGTCGTGCGCGACGCTCTCGCCGAAGTCGATTGGGCCCATGCCCGCAACGTCGGGCCCGAAGTGTACGAACGCGAGGCGCTTCGCGTCGGACGCACGTCATCGCTGCCAACCGAGCGTGTCGTCGACGCGTACCGTGCCTATGAGCGACTGAAGAAGCGGCGCGGGCTCGTCGACCTCGACGATCTGCTCATCGGCACCCTCACGGCGATGCGCGAGCGACCCAACTACGCCGAAGCGGTGCGGTGGCGGTTTCGCCACATTTTCGTCGACGAAGCCCAGGACATGAACCCGCTGCAGTACGCATTGTTCGATGCTTTGCGCGGCGGCCGACCGGACGTCTTCGTCGTCGGTGATCCGATGCAGGCGATCTACGGGTGGAACGGCGCCGAACGCCGACTGTTCGACGAACTCCCCGACCGAATCCCCGGAACGACCGTCGTCACCTTGCCGAACAACTACCGCTGCAGTCCGCAGGTGATCGACACGGCCGTCGCCGTGTCGCGGCATTCCGGCCAGTCTGCACGGGTTCGCCCCGTGCGACGCGACGGCGCACCCGTGCGACGGTTCGAATACTTCGACGAGGCCGACGAGGCGCGAGGTGTCGTTGCGATCATCTCCCGCCACATCGAACGATTCGGTGGACATCACGACGACTTTGCGGTTCTCGCTCGAACTAATGCACAGCTCGAACCGGTGCGCGAAGAGTTGCGTCGCGCCGGCATTCCGGTGCGTACGCAACGTTCGTCCACCACGCGAAGTGCCGCAATCGCCGAAATTGCCGAATGCGCCGACCGCCACGAACTCGCGGTGTGGGCGACCGACACGATCATCGAAACCGACGATCCCCACGAACGAGCAATTGCCGAGGCGTTGCAGTCGTTCCTTGGTCAGCAACAACCCGGGGTCGTCAACGGTCGCGCGGCAGCGGCGTGGCTGATGGCGGGGGAAGCACCGACGGATGCAACGGGTGTCGAGCTGCTCACGTTTCATGCGGCAAAGGGTCGCGAGTTTCCCGGCGTCATCGTCACGGGCGTCGAAGCGGGACTCATCCCGCATTCGTCGGCAGGCACCGACACCGCCCGTGCCGAGGAGGCGCGACTCGCCTACGTCGCGGTGACGCGGGCCGCCGATTTTCTGTATCTCACGTCGGCGACCCGACGCAAGCGACGCGCCACGAAGCCGAGCCCGTATTTCGACGGGATCGGCACGGACAACTCGGCGAGCAACGCCGAGGTGGCGCAACTGCCGCGCAACACGTACCGGCGTCAACCGACCGACGACGACAAGGCGGCTGCTTCTCTGCGAACGATGCGCGAGCAACTCGCTCGGGCGGCGCGCCGATCGCCAACGACGGTGCTCTCCGACGACGAAATTCGACGCATAGTTGCACGGCGACCGGTGACGATCGACGATCTCGAGGAGATACTTGGAGCGATGACCGCACGGCGACTGGCACCGGCAATCCTGCAGGCGTTGCACGACGACTCGCCGCAGCGAACACCCGCGCAATAACGTCGCTGCGTGGACGACATTGCGAGACAGCGTTTCGCGGTGGTCGACACCGAGACCACCGGCTTGTCGACGGTTGACGACAAGGTGCTGCAAATCGGAGTCGTCGTCGTGCGCGGCGACGGAAGCGTCGAGGAAGAGTTCGTCACCGACTTGCGCCGACTCGGCTGGGGCTTGGGCCACGTCGGCGCCTACGCCATCCACGGGATCACCCGGCGCCGCCTGCGGCGGGGAATGGAGCCGCGCGCGGCTTTTGCCCGCCTCGGGACACTTCTCGAAGGAGCGATCTTCACCGCGCACAACGCCAAGTTCGACCTCGGATTCCTCGCGACCGATGCGGTGCGACTGGGCGTGACACTCGACCTCCACCCCGCGTTGTGCACCCTTCATTTGTCACGGGCCCTCGACCCGAAACGGGCGCTGTCGCACCGCCTGCACGACGTTGGCCGCCGTTACGGATGCGAATCAACGCAACTTCACGACGCCCTCGCCGATGCGCAACTTGCGGCACAATTTCTGCCGAAACTGCTCGACGATCTCGCCATCCGCAGCGTCGACGACCTGCGCCCGTATCTGCTCAGCAACGGAGCCGGGTCGTCTCAGCCGGCGCGATAACGCCGCAGAACGTCTCTCGCGGTTGCGGCGCTGAGACCACGCAGCTCGGACGGCTCGAGCACTTCGACATGCCGTCCGGCGCGCAACAGCAGTCGCCGCAGCCAGTGCTCACTGGTCACCGGCAGTACGACTTCGAGTGCACCGTCACGTCGGGTGCGCCGGGACACGGTCGGGTACGACTCGGCGATCCACGCCGCTTGTGGCTGCACGAGCAGGGTGACACGCGGCGTCTGCGCGCCGAACCACGGCTCGTCGGGTGAACGCGTCGCGCTGGCACGCTCGAACACCCGACCCGTTGGCGTCAGAACCTCGATGCGGTCGGTGCGAAACGTACGCTCCTCCCCCGACTTGTCGTCGAAGGCGGCGACGTACCATCGGCCGGACGCGGCGAACAGGCGCAACGGACGGATGGTTCGCTGCGATCTTTCGGTGCGCGCCGGCGAGAAGTAGGTGATCCGCAGTTCGGTGCGCGCAGCGATCGCGTCGCGCAACTCGGAGACGAACGGCGCATCCCCGACGTCGATTGCCACCGGAACTTCGGTATCGACAGGCAACATTTTTTCGATCTTGCGAGTGGCACTGAGCAGCGCGGATCGTTGCGGGGCACCCGGCATTCGGTGCGCCGCGCGAACCGTGGCGACGATTGCGAACAGCTCCGCGCTGCTCAACTTGAGCGGTCGCGAGAATACGACGGGCACCTCGGCGATCACCCAGTCCTCGTGAATGAACACGTCGATGAGCGCATCGGGCGTGTACGGCGGAACGCCGCACACGGCGGCCATCTGCAGGTCGGCGACGAGGTCCTGTTCGGTGATGCGGAACTGGCGTGCCATGTCGGTGAGACGCACCTTCTTGCGCTTCATCAACCAGGGCAACATGACGAGCAATCCGCTCACCCGTTCGGCGGCACTGCGCGGTCCGCGCCGCGCCCGGCGAACCGCCGGTGCCGTTACGCGCCCGGACGCCTTCTTCTGTGCAGGCGCTTTCTTCCGTGCAGGCGCTTTC
>JBMTET010000030.1:0-17223 GCA_049433365.1 Ilumatobacteraceae bacterium
TGCGCAGACGGCTGCCGGCTTCGTCGATGAGGTCGATCGCCTTGTCGGGCAGGTGGCGATCCGAGATGTACCGGTCGGCGAGATTGGCCGCGGCGACCAGGGCCTGATCGGTGATCGTCACGCGGTGGTGGCTTTCGTACTTGTCGCGGATGCCGCGGAGGATCTCGATCGTGTGGGCAACGGAGGGCTCGTCGACCTTCACCGGCTGGAATCGTCGTTCGAGCGCGGCGTCCTTTTCGAAGTGCTTGCGGTACTCGTCGAGCGTGGTGGCACCAATGGTCTGCAGTTCGCCGCGCGCGAGCATTGGCTTGAGGATCGACGCAGCGTCGATGGCACCTTCGGCCGCGCCGGCGCCGACGAGCGTGTGGATCTCGTCGATGAACAAGATGATGTCGCCGCGTGTGCGGATCTCCTTGAGCACCTTCTTCAGGCGCTCCTCGAAATCACCGCGGTAACGACTGCCGGCGACGAGCGCGCCGAGGTCGAGCGTGTACAGCTGCTTGTTCGTCAGAGTCTCGGGGACGTCGTTGGCGACGATGCGTTGGGCGAGGCCTTCGACGATGGCGGTCTTGCCGACGCCCGGTTCACCGATGAGCACCGGGTTGTTCTTCGTGCGCCGCGAGAGAATCTGCATGACGCGTTCCATTTCGCGTTGCCGACCGATAACCGGGTCGAGTTTCTTGTCGCGTGCAAGTTGGGTGAGGTTGCGCCCGAACTGATCGAGAATCTGGCTGCCACCTTTTTCGGTGGGAGTCTCCTTGGCGCCGACGGCTTCTCCCTCACTCTTTGCGCCACCTTCGTATCCGCTGAGCAGCTGGATGACCTGCTGGCGCACGCGCGACAGGTCGGCGCCGAGCTTGACGAGTACCTGCGCCGCAACCCCTTCGCCTTCGCGGATGAGTCCGAGCAGAATGTGCTCGGTTCCGATGTAGTTGTGTCCGAGCTGCAGGGCCTCGCGCAACGACAATTCGAGCACTTTTTTGGCGCGCGGAGTGAACGGAATGTGACCCGACGGCGAGGATCCACCCTGACCGATGATCTCTTCGACTTGCGCACGCACCGCTTCGAGGGAAATGTTCAACGACTCGAGGGCCTTGGCGGCGACACCTTCGCCCTCGTGGATGAGTCCGAGCAGGATGTGCTCGGTGCCGATGTACGAGTGGTTGAGCAGGCGCGCTTCTTCCTGGGCCAGCACGACGACTCGACGGGCCCGGTCGGTGAACCTTTCAAACACGCGACACCACCTTTGTCACGGACGCTTGGAAAGCCGTGATCTCATTGCTCCGAAGTGTATCGGCGGGACATTGCGCACCCGAATGACTTCCGCCGCAGCGTTTCACGTTGAGTGCACAACTGTGCGTAGCCTTGCCGTGTGGCACTTGCCTCGCCGTTGCTGGACATTCCCCTGATGAATGTCGACAGGGATCGCATCGAGGCTGCCCTGCGCGACGCCGTGCGCACGCCCGACGCATACCTCACCGAGATTGCGTCGCACCTCATCGTTGCCGGTGGGAAGCGGTTGCGCCCCGTTCTGGCCGTTGCCGCCGCCCAGGTTGGGCGTAGCGAACCGGTCTCCGACGACGTCATCAGTGGCGGGATTTCCTGCGAACTCGTCCACCTCGGCTCGCTGTACCACGACGACGTCATGGACGAAAGCACGACCCGGCGTGGAGTCGAAACGGTGAACGCCAAGTGGGGCAATCTTCAGGCGATCGTCGCCGGCGATTTTCTCCTCGCGCGCGCATCGGAGATCGCCGCATCGCTCGGCAACGAGGTGGCGGGTCTCCTCGCCAAGACCATCGGCCGGCTGTGCGAAGGGCAAATCGAGGAGCTGCGCCACACCTACGACCGGGCGCGCACGGTTCCGTCCTATCTCATGAGCATCGAGGGTAAAACGGCGTCGCTGTTCGCCGCTTCTGCGCGCATCGGAGCACTCGTCGCCGACCAGCCCCGCCCGATCGTCGATGCACTGACCAATTTCGCAAGTGCTTACGGCATGGTCTTCCAGCTCGTCGACGACATTCTCGACATCACCTCCACCGAGGAAGAGCTGGGCAAGCCGGCCGGTCACGACATGGAAGAGGGTGTGTACACCTTGCCCGTCCTGCTCACGTTGGCCGCCGGTGATGCACAGGCGCGACGCTTGCACGACATGCTCGGCGTTCCGTTGCACGGCAGCGATCTTGCCGACGCACTGAACATCGTGCGCAACGGTCGAGGTCTTGCCGGTGCACTCGATTCAGCGCGCAACTACGTGGCGATCGCCGAAGCCGAATGCGATCGCCTTCCGGCGTCACCGGCCGCCGATGCGTTGCGTCGTGCGCCGCAGGCTCTGCTCGACGCGCTGCTGTAACGCACCGTCACTCAGTCGGCACGTCACTGCGCCAGCAGATGCCGCGCCGCCGCGCGGCCCGACAGCACCGCACCTTCGATGCGCGGTCCACCGAATGCATCGCCGCCAAACACGAGTTGGTCGTGAGCCCACAGACGCTCGGGCCAGGTCGTTTGCGGGGTCGCCATGCGCCAGCGCTTGTGTTGTGCCTCGACGATCGTCGCGTCGCCGATCCATTCGGCAGCGGCGTCCATGATGAGTCGGTGTGCCTCGTCGGGTGCGAGCCACCAGTTGTCGTTGCTGAACTGCGCCGTCGCATGGAAAGTGACCGCCGGGACGTTGCTGATTCCCTTGCGTTGGTTGTCGGCGATGAACTCGAAGATACCGCCCGGTCGCTGCACCGCACCCGGTTCGGGAAGCCGTATCGGTCGGTCGGTGACGACGAGGGCTGCGAGCGTGGCGTCGTACTTCATCGTGCGCAGCGGTTCGGGAATGTCGATGTCGGCGGTGACCGCGAGCGCGAACGATTGCGGTACCGGGCACGTGAGAACGACGGCATCGGCGTCGATGCCGGTGCCGTCATCGAGTCGCACGCGCCACCGTGTCGATGAGCCGCGCTCGATTGCAAACACGAGAGTCGAACACGTGACGTTGAGGTCCTGCGCAAGGTGCTTGGCAATCCCCGTCATTCCCTGGCTACCGATGTAGCGCGGGTGACCGTCGTCATTGGCGAACCCGCGCGTCCACTCGCGGGTCACCCCTGCGGCGGTCCATTGCGAAACGCATTCGGCGAACTCGTCGTCGCGCACCGTGAAGAACTGAGCACCGTGATCGAGCGTGGCTCCGGCGATGCGACGCGTCGCGCACCGACCGCCGGGTGACCGACCTTTGTCGAAAATGACGACCTCGTGGCCGGCGCTGTGCAGCAGTTGACCGGCGCTCAGCCCGGCGAGTCCGGCTCCGACAACGACGATGCGCACTAGCGCAAGGTGTGGGCGCGCATGATCAGCGCACGCGACGCAGTTTCGAGCGGTCGGGACGTGAGACGCTCGATGAGAGTGATTGCTTCGGTCGGTTCGGTGACGACGCCGAGCCAGCGCAGGTACGCACCCATGACGCCAACGAGTTGATCGGCAACCTCCTCGGCATGCACGATGATTCGCTGGTTCTTCGCCAGCAGCCCGCTGATTTCGGGATAAAAACGTCGTGCCCACGTGTCGACGTCGTCGGTGGTGAGCAACGGCAGGTGGCGGTATGGCAACTGCAGTTCTTCGTAGCTGTGCAGGTTGTGTGGCGCTCCGCTGATGCTCACCACGCAGTGGAAGTCGTTTTCGCGCAACCAGATGATCTCTTCTTGACGGCGCACCCGGCGGTGGTTTGTGCCGTAGCCCCCGGGTCGTTCACAAATGGCGAGTTGGTCCTTGACGATCCAGGTGAGGTCGCGGGGCTGGATTCCCAGTGCCCACTTGCCGCGCAGCTTTTGTGACATCGGGGCGAGAGCCTACACGACGTTTTCCGCACCGCTTCCGGGAGTGGCACCTTGCGTCGTCACGATGCTGAGTCGCTGTTGTGAGCGTCGCACGCTGCGTCCTGCGCCGATGTCGCAGGCCGTTGCGTCACCGCGAGCAACGCCGAGAACGCGTTCGATCGTCGCAACGTCGGGCGGGTACGGGTTGGCCAACCACCGGCGCAAGGCGCGGCGGGCGAGTGGTAGGGGCGCGTCGCGCACGATGCGTGCATCGGTCGGGTCGATCGTCGACGCCAGTTCATCGAGCAGCCGGTCGTCGTCACCCATGACCTCGCTTTGCCGCACGAGAATCGGCACGACGTCACGCTTGGCGATGTCGTTGAGCAGTGGTACGAGCTCATGGCGGACACGGGTCCGCTGAAATCGCGGGTCGTCGTTCATTTCATCGAAAACGACGGAGATGCCGAGCGCGAGGCACAGCGACTGCGTGTCGCTGCGCCTCAACGCGAGCAGAGGACGCCGCTCCGGTTGCATCGACGAGAGCCCTGCGGTGCCCGCGCCGCGCATGAGGTTGATAAGCATCGTTTCGGCCATGTCGTCGGCGGTGTGGCCGGTGAGAGCGTCCGGCGGAAGCACCTCGTAGCGTGCCGCTCGGGCGCGCGCCTCGAGGTTTGCGCCGGGGGCGACGTCGACATGGTGCTCTACAACCTTCGCATTGTGCATGTCGGCGAACCGCCGAATGATTGCAACGTCGTCATCGGCATCGGGGCGCAGGTGGTGATTGACGTGGTGCGCTTCGATCCGCATACCGGTGGCGATCGCCAACGCGAGCAGCGCCATCGAATCCGCACCACCCGACACGGCGCAACGCAGCGATTCGGCAGTGGGGAAGCGGCACCGTTGTGCCAGTGCAGCGACGGCTGGGTGTGCGGCGAGTTGCAGGTGCGGGGCGCTCATCGCCCCTCCACGTCAGCCTGGAACGTGTCGACCTAGGACGATTGCTTGCGTGACGGGTATTTCATCGCCGTCACTTTCTTCAGGTATCCGGCGACGAGGGAGAGAACGGCACCACCTCCGGCGATGAGCAAACCTGCTCCCAACCACCAGTGCCACGGAACTGCTGCAATCACGGACACGAGCCTAGTCGTCGGCCCGGGAACCGTGACATCGTGGCGCGTCGTAGCGTGTGGGCATGTTCCGTCGTGCATTCGTCGCATCCGCATCACTCATCGCCGTTGTCGCACTCGCCTCGTGCGGCGAGACCGTGAACATCGGCGGAGACGCGGTTGGTGAGGGCATCACCGTGCGGGCAACCGGCACCGCCAACGTCGTTCCCGATGCCGTGCGTCTGTCGCTCGCGGTGAGTGCCGTCGCGGACACACCCGATGAGGCGACAGGTCGAGTGGCGACCTCGGCGGATGCGGTGCGCAATGCGCTGCGTGACAACGGAATCGACGATGCCGACATCGCCACGCAGGGATTTTCTGTCGGACCGGAATACGACTACTCGCGCGAAGGCGGGCCGACAATTACCGGTTACCGTGCGACACAAATTTTCGACGTGCTCGTGCGCGAAGCTGAATCCGCGGGCACAGTCATTGATGCCGTGGTTGCAGCCGGTGGTGCCGACGTTGCCGTGAACGGCACTACTCCGATCGTCGACGACGCGACCGATGCTGCTGTTGCTGCGCGCGAAGATGCGGTATCGAAGGCAAGGGCGAAGGCCGAGGAGTACGCGAAGTTGCTCGGAGTGTCGCTGGGAGACGTAGTTGCGTTCAGTGAGGTTGATTCCCCCGTCAACGTTGCGCCGGTGATGCGCACCGAGGCCGCCGCCGACGCAACGACGATCGATTTGGGCACGAGCGAAGTCGCCGTGACGGTCGAAGTGCGCTGGTTGATCGACTGATTCTCTGGAGCCCGAGGCGGGAATTGAACCCGCGACCTACGCATTACGAGTGCGTTGCTCTACCACTGAGCCACTCGGGCGACGCGCCACACGCTAGCGACGTTCCGGTCGGTTACGGCCAGTACGTCTCGATCGGCTCGTCGCAGCTGCCGAGCGAGAGAATCTCGCCCCACGAGTCGGAGAAAACTACTTCTGCTCCGACGGGTTTGCCTTCGGGCAGGAAGGTTTGGTTGTACCACACGAAGTAGCGCTCGTTGCACGGGCGGGGATAGCCGAGGTGGTACTGATACTGGTTGCGCACGGGCCAGTGCAGCGTTGCGGCGAAAAGACTCTGCGGTTCGTTGCTGTACAAGGCGACACCGACCGCGGCGTTGGTGCCGGCGTCGGTCACCGCCTCCACGTCGCGGTTCGCGGCGTCACCGAGTGCGCGAATCTTCCGGTGGATGGGTGCGTCTTGGAAGATGGTGCTGCCCCAGTGGCGTCCCTCCCGGGCGTACGACTCTGCGTCGGAACCGATTTGGACACCGTGCGCTGCGACCGCGATGATGCCGGCCATGAGCGCACCTCGGGCCGCTCGTGGCGATTTCACCAGGCGGTCGATGCATACGACGATGACGATGAGCATCGGCACGTACAGCCCGCTCATCATCCGTGAATCGAGCGGTCCCATCTCGTGGTACATGTATCGGTAGACGGAAAAAGCCGTGTAGGTAACGACGAGGACGATCATCGAACCGACGACGTCGGTGCGCGTGCCGACGTTGAACCGGTACCCGAGCAGGATCGCAGCAATGACAACGGCGAAGATCACCACCCACGACACAATTCCCGTCATCTGCATCGCAGTGCTGTGATCCGCCCACGACAGGTAGATGCCGCCGTTGCCGTCGAGCGGCGGCCGCCCGAGCACCCAACTTCCGAGCGTTCCCGTGAACGTGGCAAGCGGTCCGAGCAGGGAGCCACCGCCGGGTACTCGGTAACCGGTGAGCGTGCCGTCGATGTCGTAGTTGCGTCGCAACCACAATGCGGGTCCGACGGCGCCGACGACGGTGATGAGCAATCCGCGCAGAACCGCATGCACGGCACCGCGTTCGCGCCATATACGCATGACGGCGAAGAGCCCGATCGGGGCCGCGTAAAAGACTCCGACGTAACGCACGAAGAACAAAGCCGAGAAACACACGGCCAGAAAGACATCGGTCCATGGCGGGCGCCGTTGCGTTGCAAGTACGAGGCTGATCAGCACGAGTGCGACGAACGGCGGTTCCGACCACGCCATTGTCGTGAGATCAAGAAGCGTCGGGCTGACGACGACGAGCGCGACTCCGACGTACCGGGCGGCGTCGCGTACGCCGGCACGACGCAAAAGCGTGTCGGTGCACAACACGACGACGGCGATCGACACGGCATTGAGCAACCGCAGGGATACCGAGGGCGAGATGCCCACGTACTCGCCAATCATCACCGCGATGGAGAGCCCGGGCGGGCGAATGGTCATCGGCAGGGCAGTGACATCGAGAGCAAAACCGAATCTTGCGAGCGTCTGACCGACGGCGATGTAGTCGGTGGAGTCCCAGCTGAGGCCGATGCCTCGTCGGGTGGCGATGATGGTGACGACTGCGGCGATCAGCGCGGAGGCCAAGCCGAAGATGTGCGGTACCAGTCGGTGACGACGTGATGACGTCGCTGCGGTCGACAATCGCGGCGCACCCCGGGATCGAATGGCGGCGAAAAAAGACGAAGTCATGTCGGCCTTAGTTGCGGCGTCGCTCCCATCGCCAACGCGCAGTATGTTTCGCCACACGCCATCCGTATTTGATGCCGTTCACCCGTGACAGTTCGTCTCCGTAAAAAGTCGGAATCGGAATCTCGACGATCCGCTGTTGCGACTCGATCATCTGCAGGATGATTTCGGTGTCGAAGTCGTAGTAGTTCGAATTGAGTTCGAATCCGACGGAGTCGAGTGCACGCGTCGAATACGCGCGGTATCCGCTGTGCCACTCGCTCAGTCGCGTCCCGGCCATGAGGTTCTGCCAAAACGTGAGGATCTTGTTGCCGACGAACTTGTACTTCGGCATTCCACCGGCGAGCGCGCCCCCTCGGGTGAGCATCCGCGAACCGAACACCACGTCAGCCCGTCCGTCGACGATCGGCTCGACCATTGCCGCCAGGTACTCGGGTGCGTATTGCCCGTCGCCGTGCAGCAGCACGACGACGTCGACGCCGTGGTCGATCATCCATCGGTAACCGGCTTTTTGATTGCCGCCGTAGCCGAGATTCACCGGGCGGCGAATGACCTGCAACGGCAGGTCGGGTCGCGTGCGTTGCAGTTCGAGACCCACCTGAAATGTTTCGTCGGTGCTGGCGTCGTCGCAGACGAGGATGACGTCGACCTTCGGCAGGAAGCCGGTGGGGATGCGATCAAGCACCCAGGCGAGAGTGTCCTTGGCGTTGTACGCCACGACGAGAATGCCGATACGCATGAGGTCAGTTGGCGGCAAGTAGCGACCGCGGCGATACGACCGTGCGCAGCGACGGACAGCGTGAAATGAGCGAGTGGAGCAGCAGCGTCTCGTTGACGTTGACGGCGAGCGCACCGATGGCGTCGTGGATTGCCAGTATCGCGCGCTCGTACTCGGCGATGTTCGCACTGTCGAGCAGCGTGACGACTGCATGGTGGTATTCGGCAGCAACCAGTGCCAAGCCTTCGCGCAACTCGTCGGTCTTGAACTTGCGCAACTGGCGCTTGTGTGAATCGGCGAGCGCCCGCCGACCGCTGCCTCGTTCTCCCGATGCCTTCACACGAAGTTCGAGTTCTTCGATCTCACGCTCGTGTTGCGCAGCGAGCGGCTCGATTGCCGTGTCGAGCATGTCGTCGAGCTCGTCGACGATGCGCGCAACCGTCGCTCCGCTGCCATCGATTCGGTAGGGGATGGAGGCAAAGAACTCCTGCCGCGATGCAAGGGCAGGGTCGGCAACGAGTACCCGGGCCCGACCGAGACTTCCTCCCGACGAGATCGCCGCGCGTTGTGCGACGCCATGTTCGATTCCCTCGGCGACGAGTGCATTGATGACGGCATCGGTGGACATTGGGGGAAAGTGCACGATGACGCAGCGCGAATTGATCGTGTCGAGCGAAGTGACGAGTTGTTCGGCGAGCAGGATGAACACCAGGCGCTCATTGGGTTCTTCGAGGGTTTTCAGCAGTCGCACCGCCGCGGTGTCGCGCATGAGGTGCACGTCGTGGATGATGACGATGCGCATTGCCGACTCGGTCGGGGTGAGCACCGACTGCTGAACGATGGTTTGGGCCTCTTCCTTGTCGACGGCGGCTCCTTCACGCAGCACCTCGGTGACATCGGCGAACGCCCCGCGCATGATGAGGTCGGCTTCGCGCGACGATGCGTCGGACGATCCGGTGATGAGCCGCGCGGCAAAGGCCCGCGCTGCGATCTCCTTGCCCGCACCCTCCGGGCCGACGAACAGATACGCGTGCGGTGGGTGTTCGGCGAGAGCGCGCAGTCGGTTCACCGCTGCGTCCTGACCGACGACACCGTCCCAGACGTCGGCCACGTTCAGATCCCCAGTCGTTCGCGCACGCCGTCGCGGATCGTGCGCTGCACGTCGTCCTTGGGTGGCATCCCGTCGACGACCAGCCAACGATCGGGTTCGAGTCGTGCAAGTTCCTCGAAACCTGCGGTGACTCGTGCAAAGAAATCGTCGTCTTCGCGCTCGAAGCGATCCGTGGTGCGTTTCTTCAGCCGTTCGCGCACGACGGCGATATCGAGGCGGATGTAGACGACAAGGTCGGGCCACCGTCCGGCCACCGCGAAGTCGTTGAAGCTGCGCACCGCATCGACGCCGAGCTGGCGGCCGTATCCCTGGTACGCAAGCGAGGAGTACAAGGAGCGGTCGCTGACGACGTGACGACCCCCGGCCAGAGTGGGTACGACGAGCTCGTGCAGGTGTTGAGCGCGGTCGGCGGCCATCATCAGTGCTTCGGCACGTGCCGACAGGTGCGCATTGTTCGTATCGGCCATGATCCCGCGCAAAGTGGCGCCGATGACGGTGCCCCCGGGCTCGCGTGTGGCCAGTGCGCCGAGGGTGTCGGCGAGCCGGGTGACGTGCGTGGATTTTCCGCAGCCTTCGACACCCTCGAGAGCGATGTATTTCGCCGTTGACATCGCCCCAACCCTAGAGGGGAGGCGTTACTTGGCTGCCGTGCGCTTTGCTGCGGGTTTCTTTGCCGCTCGTTTCGCTGCGGCTTTTTTCGTCGCCTTTTTTGCCGGCTTCTTCACCACTGCCGACGTTGGTGTCGCCTCGTCGGCATCAGCCGACGGGGTCTTTCCCGCTGCGGCTTTCTTCGTCGCGCGCGTCGCCTTCTTTGCCCGCGGACCCTTCGGCTCGGGGGGGTTTGCACGTCGGTTGGCGAGCAGTTCAAAAGCCCGTTCCGGTGTGATGAACTCGACGCGGTCACCACGGGTGAGACTCGCATTCGTCGTGCCGTCGGTGACATACACCCCGAAGCGACCATCCTTGGCAACGACGGGCAAACCGGAGACGGGATCGTTGCCGAACTCTTTCAACGGCGGTTTGGCGGTGCCGCGGCGACCGTATTTTCGCGGTTGGGCCAGCAGCGCGAGTGCCTGCTCGAGCGAGATCGAGAAGATTTCGTCGTGGCTGTTCAGCGTGCGGCTGTCCTTGTCCTTCGTGATGTACGGGCCGTAGCGACCGTTCTGTGCGGTGATGACCACTCCGTCGGCGGGATCTGCACCAATCGTGCGCGGCAACGACAACAACATTGTGGCCGTTTCCATCGTCACCGATGCAGGTTCCATGTTCGGGAACAACGTTGCGGTGCGCGGCACGGGTGCGTTCGCATCGTCCGAGCGGTCACCTTGTTGCACGTAGGGTCCGTAGCGACCGGTCTTCACGTACACGGGCAGTCCGTCGAGTTGTCCGATCGGTTCGTCGTTGCTCGGCGCGTTGAGCAACTCGACCGCCTTGGCGACGGTGAGTTCCTCGGGAGTGAGCGTTTCGGGCACGCCGACGGTGCGATCGCCGCAGCGCACGTACGGCCCGTACTTGCCGGGGCGCACTTCGATCATCGCGCCCGACTCGGGGTGGTGGCCGACGATGAAGCCGTTGATCTCGCGTGCGTCGATCGCCGCCTGGTTCGCCTCGGCGACGGGCTTCAAACCCGGTAGTTCCTTGCCGTTACCGAAGTAAAACTCGCCGAGCCACTTCGACTTCTCGCGCGCTCCGGTGGCGATGTCGTCGAGTTCCTCCTCGACCGTTGCCGTGAATTCGTAGTCGACGATGTCGGCGAAGTGCTGCGTCATCAACCGCACGACGGCAAAGGCCGTCCAACTCGGAACGAGTGACTGCCCCTTCTTCCACACGTATCCGCGGTTGATGATGACACCGAGGATGTTCGCGTACGTCGACGGGCGACCGATGCCCTTTTCTTCGAGAACTTTCACCAGGCTTGCCTCGGTGTAGCGCGGCGGTGGGGTGGTGGAGTGCGACTGCGCCGTCATCTCACCGACGGCGACAGTGTCGCCGACTTTCAGCGGCGGCAACAGTGCTTCGGCGTCGTCGTCACCCTTGTCATCCTCGATTTCCTCGTACACCTGCCGGTAGCCGGCGAACGAGATCGTCGTGCCGCTCGCACTGAACTCGCAGTCGGTGGAAAACGAGTCGCGCGCGGTGGCACCGAGGCGCAGCGTCACCGTCGTGCCGACCGTGTCGGACATCTGCGACGCGAGCGTGCGCTGCCAGATGAGTCGGTACACGTTCATTTCGACGGGATTGAGTTCACCCTTCAGTGAGTCGGGCGACCGCAACGGCAGCGCGGGGCGAATCGCCTCGTGGGCTTCCTGGGCGTTCTTCACCTTCGACTTGTGCACGCGCACTTCGTCTGCCACGTACGGCTTGCCGTAGGTGCCGGAGATCTCGCCGCGCACCGCGGCAATGGCGTCATCGCTCAAACCGACGTTGTCGGTGCGCATGTAGGTGATGTACCCCGCCTCGTACAGACCTTGCGCGATGCGCATCACTTCGCCCGCCGACATCCGCAGTTTGTTGCCGGCTTCTTGTTGCAGCGTGCTCGTCGTGAACGGGGCCTTGGGCGATCGGCGGTACGGCTTGTCTTCGACCGAGCGCACCTCGAGATCCGCCCCCGCCAGGCCACCGGCGAGTTCGTTGGCGCGGTCTCCGTCGACGACGGCGACACCGTCGCGGGCCACGCCCTTGGCGTCGAAGTCGCGTCCGGTGGCGATGCGCATGCCGTTGAGTGCGGTCAGTGTCGCCGTGAATGCCGGCGTCGTCGCGCTCATCATCTTCAGATCCCAGTAGTCGGCGACGACGAAGGCGATGCGTTCCTGTTCGCGTTCGACGACGAGTCGAATCGCCGGGCTCTGCACGCGGCCCGCCGACAGGCCGCGGTTGATCTTGCGCCACAGGATCGGTGAAATCGTGTAGCCGTACAGCCGATCGAGGATGCGCCGGGCCTCGGCTGCATCGACGAGTTTGTGGTCAACGTCGCGCGGATTGGCGATGGCCTCGTCGATTGCCGCCTTGGTGATCTCGTGGAACACCATGCGTCGCACCGGCACCTTCGGCTTGAGGTACTCGAGCAGGTGGGCCGAAATCATTTCGCCCTCGCGGTCTTCGTCGGTGGCGAGGTACAGCGCCGGTGCGCTCTTCAACAGGGCTTTCAAATCCTTGACGACCCGCGCTCCGCGCTCGGTGAGTTCGTACGTCGGGCGGAAGCCGTTGTCGACGTCGACCTGCAACCCGGTGCGCGGCAGGTCGGCAACGTGCCCGACCGACGCGTGCACCTCGAAATCCTTTCCGAGGAACTTGGCGATGGTCTTGGCCTTGGCCGGTGACTCAACGATGACGAGGGGGCGTGACATGCAGTGGTGATCCGTTGTACGGGGTATCGGCTCGGCAGTCAAGCACCCGTGCTGCACGATGACAACTCGGTAGCGTGAAACGCAACGTGCACAACGCTTTGAGCGAACTCGGTGGTGACGGCGACACCTTGCACGCGATGCGCACCGCGGTGCCTTCGGCACGTGACGAACGACTCGGTCGCATCATCCGCATCGACCGTGGTTGGAGCACGATTCTTGCCGCACACGCAACGGATCCCGGCGACTCGCGCGTCGTTCGTGTGCGCAACGTTGGTGCCGACGTGTGCGTCGGCGACTGGGTCGTGCTCGACGATGCCGACGAGCGAATCGAGTTCGTTGCACCGCGCCGCTCTGCACTCATGCGCCGCGCTTCATCCGACGACATGCGCGCCGTGCCCCAGGCGATCGCGTCGAATCTCGACACGGTGATCCTCGTACATGCGGTGACGAGCGAGCCCAACCCGCGCCGCCTCGAGCGCGAACTCGTGCTCGCCTACGACAGCGGTGCACGACCGGTCATCGTGCTCACCAAGTGCGATGCGGTCGAGCCCGAACAGGCCGAGCGGATGCGTGCGCTCGTTGCCGACGTTGCCGTGGGGGTGCCCGTGCACCTCGTCAGTGCGTTGCACGGCACGGGCTTGGAAGCGCTCCATATATATGGAGAGGGTCGCCGCACGATCGTCGTGCTCGGCGCGAGTGGCGTCGGCAAGTCCACGCTCGTCAACGCCCTCGTCGAAAGCTCGACCCAGCAAACCGGCGAGGTGCGCGACGGCGACCAGCGCGGCCGGCACACCACCGTTGCCGTCACCATGCTGCGCTTGCCTGCGGGGGGCTGGCTCATCGACACACCCGGAGTACGCGCGGTGAGTTTGTGGACGAGCGGCCACGGCATCGAGCGCGCCTTCGCCGACGTGTTTGCGCTCATGGACAATTGCCGATTCCGCGACTGCAAGCACGTCGAGGAACCCGGGTGCGCCGTTCGTGCAGCGGTCGCTGCAGGTTCGATCGACGTCGCACGTCTCGAGAGCATGCGCCGGCTCGTTGCCGAGGAAGCGGCCCTGGAGGAGGAGCAGCGTGAATTCGAACGCCAATCGGTGCGCCGTGTGCGGCGTACGGGAACCCGCCGCATGGCCCGCACCGATCGCATCGCCGAAGAATTCGGCGACACAGACACCGCCGAAGAATTCGGCGACACAGACACCGCCGAAGAATTCGGCGACACAGACAACGCCGAAGAATTCGGCGATAGCGCAACCTGACCGGATCGGTCGTCACGCACGGGGCAGGTAAGGCGTGGTTTACAGTTCGCCGGCAGCGAGCAGCTGCAAAACGTCCGCGCCGCGACGACGAACGTCGTCGGCGTCGGCGAGTTTGCGCGCAGCACGCACCTGCGTGGCGATACGCGGGTTGCGCACGAAACGTTCTTCGTGGCGCAACAGGAAATCCCAGTACAACGTGGTGAACGGACACGCATCGTCACCGACACGTTTCGTTCGGTCGTAGCGACACCCCTTGCAGTAGTCGCTCATGCGATCGATGTACGCGCCACCGGCCGCGTACGGCTTGGTCGCCATCATTCCGCCGTCGGCGTGCAGCGACATACCGATGACGTTCGGAATCATCACCCATTCGGCGCCGTCGACGAACGACTCCCACATCCAGTTCGTGAATCGGCGCGGATCGATCCCGGCGAGCAGGGCGAGATTGCCGAGCACCATGAGTCGCGGAATGTGGTGCACCCAACCGCGCGCATCGATGTCGGCCATGTTTCCCGCCACGCAGCGCATCGACGTCGGTGCACGACCCTCGAACAAAGGTGGCAGCGCCATGTGCGCATCGAGTGCGTTGAGTTCGGCGTAGTTCGGCATCCACTTCCAGTACAAGTTCCACACGTATTCGCGCCAGCCGATGATCTGGCGGATGAAGCCCTCGGCCGAGGCGATCGGCACCCGACCGGCGCGATAGGCGGCTTCGGCACGTTGCACGACTTCACCGGGCAACAGCAGGCCGAGATTGAGTGCGGGAGACAACGCCGAATGGGCGAGATGCCAGTTGTCGGCGAGCATCGCGTCTTCGTGCGGGCCGAACATCGGCAACACGTCGTCGATGAACTGATCGAGACGTTGCAGCGCCTCGGTGCGCGTCGTCGGCCACGTGCCGTTCGGTGGCGCACCGAACGTGTCGGCACCGAGCGAGTCGACGAATGCGCGATCTTCGTCGCGCACGTCGTATCGAACGGGGGTCGGCCAGCGATCGTGGCCGTCTTTCGGCGGACGTTCGCGGTTGTCGGCATCGAAGTTCCACGCACCTCCGGCCGGTTCGTCGTGGTCCATGAGCACACCGAGTCGCCGCCGCTGCCAGCGGTAGAAGTCCTCCATTCGCACCTTCGAACGGTCGCCGAGCCACGCGGAAAAGTCGTCGGGGTGGCAGAGGAACTGCGTCGAACGCACGGTGTTCACGTGCAACGCGGCGAGCATGGCCCGCGCTGCGAGCGAGTTCGGCTCGGTGGCGATCACCTCTGTGGGTGCGTGTTCGACCACGTGGTCGCGCAAACCGGCAGCCATCGTGGCGGCAACGCGTACGTCGACGTCGAATCCTTCCGTCCGAAGTTCGTCGGCGAAGCGGCGCATTGCCGTCACGATGAGATGCAGACGCTGGACGTGCCAGCGACGCGAGCGCACCTTGTCGTGGGCGATGACCATGAGTATGCGGTGCGACGCCGGCGTTGCATCCGCCAGGGCCCCGATGCCTCGGTTCAATTGATCTCCGAACACCCACACGGTTCGTCGGGTGGCCATGAGGCGCGACGCTAGCGAGATTCCGCGTCGACGGTCGGATTCACGCCCCAGTCGTATTCGAGTCGAAACGTTGCCGACGAATGCAACGTGTGATTCGACACGAGTCGTGCAACGAGCGGCGGTGCGGGCGCACGACGTCGGACGTCGACGGTGACGATGTCATCGTCGATCGTCACTTCGTAGCCGACGACACCAGATGGATCACCCGAGTCGATGGCTGCAGCAACGACGTCGTCAAGTTCGGCGCGGCCGGTTGCCGTCGCTGCGAGGCGTCCAGCGTGGTACGCAAGATGGTCGAGGTACAGTTGCAATCGCACGACGGCCGCAACCCACACGGTTGCCGCAACGACGATAACGACGAGCGGCATGACGAGAGCCAATTCGAGGCTCGCCTGGCCGGGGTCACTCGCCATCGAGTGGAACCGAATTCGCACGGTCGAGCACTCCCGATAACACGGTGTCGAACAACTCACCGATTCGCCCGGCGCCGCCACCTTCGGTTGCCCAGGCCACGACACTCGTGCCACTGCCACCCTTCACCGACCAGCAGACGTACATTGCACCTCCCACGGGCACCTCGCCCGACGGGATGTGTGCAGCTATTCGGCGAGTGCGACGGCGAGTCGTGCGGCGAGATCGGCGTTGTTGCACGCCAGCGCGATGTTCGCCCGCACCGCATCCCCCTGCGTCGCCGCGGCAATGGCGGCGAGAACGTGCGGGGTCACTGCAGCGCCGGTGATTCCCGCGGAGTGCGTAGATGCGAGCGCAGTATCGATCGCCGCGTTGAGTTCGTCGGCCGATAAGGCCACGTCGGCCGGCACCGGCGTGACGACGAGCATTCCCGTGCCGCTTGCGAGTTGTGCACGCGCAATCCGCGCCAACTCGGCAACGTCGGTGGTGTGATGGGCGAGTGGCAGGCCGCTCGAGCGCACGGTGAACGCGGGAAACTCGTCGCACTCAAAACCGATGACCGGCACACCGAGCATCTCAAGGTGTTCCAACGTGCGCGGCAAATCGAGGAATGCCTTTGCGCCCGCCGACACGGTGACGACTGGATGGCGTGCGATCGCCCCGAGATCGGCGCTGATGTCGCCGGTCTGCTCGGCACTGCGATGCACGCCGCCGATACCGCCGGTGGCGAACACCTTCACTCCCGCACGAGCCGCGAGTGCCACCGATGCCGACACGGTCGTCGCGCCGACGGGCCACCGTTGTCCGACGGCGACGGAAAGATCGCGTTCGGCCGCCTTGCGCGCCGGACCGAGGATGAGCGGATGCTCGGCATCGGTCAAACCCACCCGCTCGACACCGTCGATCACGGCAGTGATCGCCGGTGTGGCGCCGTGGTCGCGAATCGCCGCCAGGCAGCCGTGCAGTGCCTCGGCGTTCGACGGGGACGGCAGACCGAGGTGGGAAAAGATCGTCGATTCGAGCGCGACGATTGCACCGCCGGAACCGAGGGCGTCGGCGACGCGGGGATCAATGCGCAGCGTCACGTCGGGCCTTTCTCATCCCGCCAGTGTGGCACCGGCGCTGCGCAGGGTGCGGGCTGCAAGGGCGTGGGCAGAGTCAATGCTCGTCTCGATCGTCGCACCCGACGCTGCGGCAACGAGAAATCCCGCCGCAAACGCGTCGCCGGCACCGGTGGTATCGACGACGTCGTCGACCGGTGCAACGGGGTGCTGAGACGTCGTCCATCGCGCACCGTCACGACGCGCAACGGTGGTGGGATCGGCACCGTGCTTGGTGACGATCGTTGCCCACGGTGCAACGCGTGCAAGTGCGTCGAGCCCGCCGGC
>JBMTET010000031.1:0-16401 GCA_049433365.1 Ilumatobacteraceae bacterium
TCACGAGCCGAAGGCGTAACCAAGATCCGGTGCCGTGAGCATCGGCAGGTAGGCAATCCCTGCGTCGCGTGCCATCGCGGCACACGTCCCACCACGATCGACGATGACGGTGATGAACACCGGATGTGCGCCGGCAGCCCGCACGACTTCCACCGCTTCGAAAATCGATGTCCCACGGGTCACCGTGTCCTCGACGATGGCAACACGATCACCTTCCCGCAACGCCCCGGCAATCCGGCCGGTAATGCCGTGATCCTTGGCTTCCTTGCGCACACTGAAACTGCGCATGGTGCGCCCGCGGGCACCGGCGAGTGCGGCGATACCGAAGGCAACCGGATCGGCGCCCATCGTCAGACCTCCGATGGCATCGATGTCCGCGGGTATCAGCGACAACGCCACGTCGGCGACGAGTTGGATGCCCTCGCTGCGACAGGCCGTCTGCTTGGTGTCGAGAAACCACGTGCTGCTGCGTCCCGACTTCAACGTGAACGTGCCGGTCTTCAACGAATGCTCGAGAACGTGGCGACGCAGTGCTTCACGCTGTGCATCGAGCGCGGGAAGCGTCGTCACTGAGCAATGCCCCCGAGCGCATCGACGGCGCGCGCAGCGTGTCGAACGACGCGTGAAAGATCGAATGCCTCGGCCAGTTGTTGCGCCGGAACGACGGCCGTCACGCGCTCGTCGCCGGACACTACGTCGCGGAAATCGTCGCGCGTATCGGTCGCTTTCGTCGCCAAGTCCTGGACGACGCGGTAGGCATCGTCACGGGCCATCCCGCTGGCAACGAGTGCGAGCAACACCGACTGCGAAAACACCAGACCGCGCGTGAGATCGAGGTTGTGCCGCATCCGATCTGCACGAACCTCGAGGCCCGAGACGAGTTTCGTCAAGCGACGCACCATGTAATGGGCGAGATGTGACGAATCGGGCAGGACGATGCGCTCCGTCGACGAATGCGAAATGTCGCGCTCGTGCCACAACGCAACGTTGCCCAGACCGGCCTGCAAGTTCGAACGCAGAACGCGCGACAGACCGGTCAGTGTCTCGGCCGAAATCGGGTTGCGCTTGTGCGGCATCGCCGAGGAACCCTTCTGTCCGCGACCGAATCCCTCACGAACCTCGTCGACTTCCGTGCGCTGCAGATGACGCAATTCAACGGCGATCATTTCGATCGTTGCCCCGATGCTCGCGCAGGCCCACAGATACTCGGCGTGTCGGTCACGGGCAATCACCTGCGTGGCCGGCACGGCCTGCAATCCCATCGCAGCGGCAACGTGATCCTCAACGCGCGGATCAACGTTGGAATACGTACCCACCGCACCCGACAACTTGCACACGGCAACGCCGTTGCGCGCGGCGCGCAAACGAATCCGGTCGCGGTGCACCTGCAACGCCCACAACGCCACCTTTGCGCCGAACGTCGTTGGTTCCGCATGGATTCCATGGGTTCGACCGACCATGACTGTGTCACGGTGGTCGATGGCGAGCGTGCGTAATGCCGTGATCAACTCCCCGATCGCAACGTCGATGACGTCGCTCGCGTCGCGCAGCATCGCACACCATGCCGTGTCAACGACGTCACTGCTCGTCAACCCGTGATGCACCCATGATGCGTGGGGCACTCCGATGCGTTGCTGGACGACGTCGACGAATGCGGCAACGTCGTGGTTCGTCACCTGCTCACGATCCGTCACTTCGGCGACGAATTGCGCGTCAACGGTCGGTGCGTGTTGCCGACACCATTGGGCAGCTTCTTTGGGAACGACACCGATGCCCGCCTGGGCATCGAGGGCGTGCAACTCCACCTCGAGATATCGGAAAAAGCGCGCTTGGTCGGAGAACACGGCCGTCATCTCGGGTGTCGAGTAACGCTCGATCATGAACGCACCACACAGTCGTCACGCTCCGGTCCGACACCGACGATCGACACGGGTACGCCGACGTGATCCTCGACGACCTTGAGCAGTCGGCGCACCTGCACGGGAAGGTCGGCGTCGCGGCGACAGTTGCGCAGGGTCGTGCGCCATCCCGGCAACTCCTCCCACACACACTCGACGGCTTCGAGCACGGATGCGTCGTCGGGGTACCCGTCGAGCACGGCACCGTTGAGCGTGTAGCCGGTGCACACTCGAATCGTGTCGAAGTCGTCGAGAACGTCGAGTTTCGTCAATGCAATGTCGGTGAGCGAATTGATGCGCACGGCATGGCGCAACATGACGAGATCCAGCCATCCCGGACGGCGGCGCCGGCCGGTGACGGTGCCGAACTCGGCACCGATGGTGACGATGCGGTCCGCCACGTCACCGGTCACTTCGGTCGGAAATGGGCCGCTGCCGACGCGGGTCGTGTACGCCTTGGCGATGCCGACGACGCGATCAATGTCGCGCGGACCGATTCCGGTTCCCGTGCACGCTCCCCCGGCCGTCGGACTGCTCGAGGTGACGAACGGGTACGTGCCATGGTCGAGATCAAGAAACGTTGCTTGCGCGCCCTCGAGCAACACCGACTTGTCGGACTCGATCATCCGATGCAACAAGTTGACCGAGTCGACGAGATGGGCGACGAGGCGTCGCCCGAGACGGTCGTACGTTTCGACTATCGACTCGATGTCGAGCGGCTCGGCACCGAGTGCAACGAGGCGCGCGTTCTCCCATTCGGCCCGCTCGCGCAGGAGACGACGGAACGAATCTCCGTCGCGCACTGCCGCGGCACGCACACCAACACGTTGTGCCTTGTCCGCATATGCCGGCCCGATCCCCTTGAGAGTCGTACCGATCTTCGCGTCACCACGTGCCGCTTCGGCCAGGGCGTCATGGCGCTGGTGCCACGGGAAGATGAGGTGGGCCAGCGATGACACCTTCAGCCGGGCACACGACACACCCCGCGACTCCAAACGGTCGATCTCCTCGAAGAGGGTGACCAAATCAACGACGACACCGTTGCCGATGACGGGTACGACGTGGTCGTACAGCACGCCACTCGGAACGAGTTGCAACGCATACTTTTCCGACCCGACAACGACGGTGTGCCCCGCATTGTGCCCGCCCTGGTAACGCACTACGGCGTCGTGCGAGCGCGCGAGCAGGTCGATGACCTTGGCCTTGCCCTCATCCCCCCACTGGGTACCCACGACGACGGTGACGGGCATTGACGCTCCTGAAGATAAGGGACGTTGAGTAACGCTACTCGTCGCGCGGGCACACCACATCGCTAGGTTCACATCCGTGACAGTCGTGATGCGCCGCCTCGCATGGCAGTCGTTGAGCGCAGACATTCGCCGAACGATCACCCACCGAGGTCTCGGGGACATCATCGACGAAGGTTTGCGTGCCGACGTCGTCGCCCTCGTTGACGATGTGCGCCACCGCGGTGACGCCGCCGTGCTCGACGCAACCCGTCGCTTCGACGGCATCGATCTCGGTGGTACCGCTCGCCTGCGCGTGAGCGACGATGAAATCGCATCGGCAGCCGTATCACCCGAGTTGCACGCTGCGTTGCGTGACGCCGTCGATCACGTGCAGCGGTTCAACGAAGCGGTGCTTGCCCGACACGGCGACTGGAACATGGAAATCGAACCGGGAGCCACGGTTGGCGAGAAGATCTCGGCGATCGAGTCCGTCGGCCTGTTCGTTCCCGGTGGGAAAGCGAGCTACCCGTCGGTGGCGTACCAGTTGGGTGTTCCCGCGGTCGTGGCAGGTGTCGGACACATTGCGCTCCTCGTTCCACCTTTGCCGAACGGCGACGGTGCAGTTGATCCCGCGGTGCTCGTCGTCGCAAGGATGCTCGGCATCACCGACGTGTTCCGTGCCAACGGTCCCGCCGGCATCGCCGCACTCGGCTTCGGTACCGACACGATCGGCGCCGTGCGCAAAATCGTCGGACCGGGATCCCCCGCAGTCACGATCGCCCAAGTGGAGATGCAACGACACGGCGTGGCAACGATGATGGTGCTCGGTCCGACCGAGAGCATGCTCATCGCCTCGCGCGACACCGACGCGCGTCGCGCGGCACTCGACCTGCTCATCGAAGCCGAACATGGCGACGATTCGACGGTGCTTCTCGTCAGTGACGATGCACGAATGATCGATGCGATCGACGAACACCTCGGGGCGTTCCTTGCCGACATGCCGGAGGTGCGTCGCGACGCCGCGCGAGCGTCACTCGGGCGCAACGGTGGCGCAGTGCTCGTCGACTCGATTGCCGAGGCCGCCCGCATCGCCAATGCATTCGCCCCGGAACACCTGCAGATCGCCTTTGTCGGCGCGGCCGCCGACGACCTCGTCGCAGCCATCGATCACGCCGGCGAAATCCTCGTCGGACAGGACACGCCGTTCAGCGCGGCGAATTTCGTTCTCGGCTGTCCGGCGTCGCTGCCGACGAGCGGTTTTGCAAAGGTGTCGTCGGGAATCACCGTCGAGGCGTTTCTCAAGCGCACGGCCGTCGCCCGCGCCGACGCGCGGGCCCTCGAGCGCATGTCGACGACGATCACGACACTTGCGGATCACGAGGGATTCCACGCCCACTCGATGGCCATCCGCCGCCGAACGGCGAAGTAACCGCGCTACAGCGCCGCGGCAGTGTCACCCGTACGCACGACGAACTCGCCGTTGGTGTGATCAACGACGATGAGTGACTCGCCCGTCGACTCCGACACCTTGCCTTCGAGAATGAGCACCGAGGCAGGATCGGCAATCGTGCGCTGGATGAGCCGCTTCAGCGGGCGCGCACCGAAATCGGGGTCGTAGCCCTGTTCGGCAAGCGCGATCCGGGCCGCCGGGGTGACGGCGAGCACGATGTTGCGCTGCGCAACGCGGTCGATGAGGTGCTGCAGTTGGATCTCGACGATTGCGCCGAGATCCTCGCGGGACAACGCGGTGAAGCGCACGATCTCGTCGATGCGGTTGACGAACTCGGGCTTGAAATACTCGATCGGCTCGACGGGCAGGTTGCTCGTCATGATGAGCACGGCGTTCGTGAAGTCGACCGTGCGGCCCTGTCCGTCGGTAAGTCGACCGTCGTCGAGCACCTGCAACAGCACGTTGAACACCTCGGGGTGCGCCTTTTCCAGTTCGTCGAGCAACACGACGCTGTAGGGGCGACGCCGTACCGCCTCGGTGAGTTGACCACCTTGGTCGTATCCGACGTAACCCGGAGGGGCTCCGACGAGACGGCTCACCGAGTGCTTCTCGGAATACTCACCCATGTCGATGCGCACCATCGCTCGCTCGTCATCGAACAGAAACTCCGCGAGTGCCCGAGCAAGTTCGGTTTTTCCGACGCCGGTCGGGCCGAGAAACATGAACGATCCGATCGGACGGTTGGGGTCGGACAGTCCCGCTCGCGAGCGGCGAATGGCGTTGGCGACGACGTGCACCGCACCGTCCTGGCCGACGACGCGTTGATGGAGCAAGTCCTCGAGGTGCACGAGTTTGTGCATCTCTCCTTCCATGAGTCGGGTGACGGGAACGCCGGTCCACTTCGACACCACTTCGGCGATGTCCTCGGCGTCGACTTCCTCCTTCAACATCCGCTCGTCGGTCTGCGACTCGGAGAGCTGCTGAGTCGCATCGTTGACCCGTCGTTCGAGTTCGGGAATGCGTCCGTAGATGAGTTCGGCCTTCGTCGTCAGGTCGGTTTCACGCTCGGCTTGCTGGCGCAGCGAATCGAGCTCCTCCTTCAGGGTGCGGATCGCCGCGATTCCCTGTTTCTCGGATTCCCAGCGGGCCTTCATCGCCCCGGATTGCGCACGCAGTTCGGCGAGTTCGTCCTCGAGGTCGGCGAGTCTGCTCACCGACGCCTTGTCCGTTTCCTTCAACAATGCAACGCGTTCGATCTCGAGTTGCATGATCCGTCGTTCGACGACGTCGATTTCCGTGGGCATCGAGTCGATCTCGATGCGCAACTTGCTCGCCGCCTCGTCCACGAGATCGATCGCCTTGTCCGGCAGAAATCTGTTGGTGAGGTAACGATTCGACAACACGGCCGCGCTCACCAAGGCGTTGTCCTGGATGCGCACTCCGTGGTGCACCTCGTAACGCTCCTTCAAGCCACGCAGGATCGCGATGGTCGCTTCGACCGAAGGTTCACCGACATACACCTGCTGGAAGCGACGTTCGAGCGCGGCGTCTTTTTCGACGTGCTGGCGGTACTCGTCGAGAGTCGTCGCACCGATCATTCGCAGCTCACCGCGGGCGAGCATCGGCTTGATCATGTTCCCCGCATCCATCGCACCCTCGGCGCCACCCGCTCCGACGAGAGTGTGGATTTCGTCGACGAAAGTGATCACCTGTCCCTGGGAGTCGGTGATTTCCTTCAACACGGCCTTCAGTCGTTCCTCGAATTCGCCGCGGTACTTGGCCCCGGCGAGCATCGCCCCGAGATCGAGCGACATCAGTCGCTTGTCGCGCAAACCCTCGGGAACGTCACCCGACGCGATTCGCTGGGCCAGACCTTCGACGATTGCGGTCTTGCCGACACCGGGTTCACCGATGAGCACCGGGTTGTTCTTCGTGCGCCGCGACAATACCTGCACGACGCGGCGGATTTCTTCGTCGCGTCCGATGACCGGGTCGATCTTGCCGGACCGGGCGCGTTCCGTGAGATCGACGGCGTATTTCTCGAGAGCCTGGAACTGATCCTCGGGGTTCTGGCTCGTCACCCGGTGCGAACCGCGAACGTCACGCAGCACCGAAAGCATTTCGTCTGCGGCAATTCCGATGCGCTCGTGCATGGCCAGCAAAAGGTGCTCGACCGACAGGTAGTCGTCGCGCAGCTCTTCACGCAACGAGTTGGCGGCGGTGAACACGGTGGCGAGCTCGCGGTTCATGCGCGGCTCGCCGCCACCCTGGGTGCGGGGCAACTTGCTCACCGCAGTCGAAGCTGCGTCCGCAACGACTGCGGCCGACACGCCGAGTTTGGCCAGCACCGGATGAACGACGGTGTCGGTCTGGGCAACGAGGCGCGCCAGTACGTGGTCGACGGTGAGTTCCGGGTTGCCGTTCGTCGTTGCCGAACCCATCGCCGCGGTTACGGCCTCGGTCGTCTTCGTCGTCCACTTGCGGGGATCGAGTGTCATCGCTGCACCTCCTGTGTCGTGTCGTCGGATCTGATGTTCGTGTTTGTCCGGTCAGCGGCGATCGTCGAGAAAGCCGCCCGGTCTGGCAAAAAAGCCGAGTGACTGACGTAGCGGCACGATTTCGTTGCGTCCACCGCGCCGTTGCAGCTCGTTGCGCAGTTGCGTCACCTCGGCGCGCAGTTGTTCCACTTCGCTTTCGAGCTCGAGCACCTGCCGGATTCCCTCGAGACTGAGCCCGAGATTGGTCAGTTCGGCGATACGGCGCAGCAGTGCGATGTCGGCATCGCTGTAGCGACGGTTGCCACCCTGCGTGCGAGCGGGGCGCACGAGGCCACGACGTTCGTAGATCCGCAGGGTCTGCGGATGCACACCTGCAAGTTCGGCGGCCACAGAAATGACGTAGACCGCGAGACGTTCACGATCACGACGGGACTCGTTGCCACTCATGTCATGCACCTCCCTGTGCCGTTGCAGTCGTCGAACGTCGTGGATCTCCGTGCACCTGTGCGAAGCGTTCGAGAAGCTCGCGTTCTTCGTCGGTGAGCGACGTCGGAACGTGCACTTCAACGGTGACGATGAGATCCCCCGAGTCGCCGTCGGTGACGACTCCGCGGCCCTTCACACGGTGACGACTGCCCGGCTGCGTTCCCGGCCGCAACTTCAGAGTGACGATGTCGCCGTCGAGCGTCTCCACGGGAACGTTCGCACCGAGCGCGGCATCGGTGAACGAAATCGGCACGGTCACCGCAAGGTTGCGACCGTCGCGACGAAAACGCGGATGCGGCACGACCTGACATACGACGTACAAGTCGCCGGCCGGACCACCGTTGCGACCCGGTGCTCCCCTGTTCTTCAGCCGAATGCGCGTTCCGTCGAGGATTCCGGCGGGAACGCGAACCTTCACCTCGCGATCACGCATCTGCACACCCGATCCCGAACACGATCCGCACGGCGAGTCGATCGTCGTTCCGCGACCACCGCAGCGCGGGCACGGGGAGCTGAATGCGAAGCCACCCTGGTTCGTTTCCACCGCCCCGCGGCCGTTGCACTGAACGCAACGGTTCGGCTGCGTACCCGGTCGTGCACCCGAGCCGTTGCACGTCGTGCACGACGCTTCGGAATTCAACTGCAGCGTCGTCGTCAATCCCTTCACCGCATCGATGAATTGCAGTGTGAGAGTGGCTTCGAGATCGGCGCCGCGTTGCGGTCCGCCGGCTGCGGTGCGCCGGCCGCCGCCGAACATCTGATTCAGCAGATCACCCAACCCGCCCATGCCGGCCGAGTCGCCGACGTCGAAACGGAACGATCCGGCGCCGGGTCCACCGAATGCACCCGGACCCATGCGGCGCACCTCGTCGTACTCGCGACGACGTTGTTCGTCGCCGAGCACGTCATAGGCCGCGGAGATTTCCTTGAAGCGCTCCTCGGCTGCTGCGTTGTTCGGATTCGCATCCGGGTGGTACTGGCGGGCAAGTTTGCGGTACGCCTTGGTGACGTCCTTTGCCGACGCATTTTGGGCGACACCGAGCACCGCGTAGTAGTCCTTTTCGAACCATTCGCGTTGCGCCGTCACGTCGGCTCCTAGCCCCGGACCTTCACCATCGCGGCGCGCACGACGCGACCCTTCCAGCGGTACCCGGTGCGCAACACCTCGACGACGTGGGGCTGCGATGTCGAACCGTCACCGGGTTCGTGCACGACCGCCTCGGCAGTGGCCGGATCGAACGGGGTGTCGGCAAGATCGAGTGCCTCGAGACCCTGTTTTTGCAGGGCACCAAGCAGAGCCGACCACACCTGTTCGATGCCCTCGACTCCGTGCGCGGCTGCTGCCTCGCATGCATCGAGCACCGGCAACAGGGCTTCGACGAGTTTCGCGGTGCCGCGGTCGACTTCGTCGGTGAGTTGCTGGGCAACGCGCTTGCGGTAGTTCTCGAAATCTGCCTGCACGCGCAGCGCGATGTCCTTGAACTCGTCGCGCTCGCGGCTCATCGTTTCCATCAGCGTCGTGATGTCGTCGGGTGCGGCGTCGTTTGGTGTGTCGCTTGGTGCGCCGGAGGGCACCGCGTCATGGGGGGTGGGTGTGTCGGCACCCTCCGGCGTCGATCCAGTCGTCGTCATGATGCGAACGCGGGGATCACTTCTCGTCGACGATTTCGGCGTCGACGATGTCACCGTCATTGGCAGCCGATGCATCGGTTTGACCCGAAGCCGACGTTCCCGCGGCGTTTGCGTCCTTGGCCGCAGCCTCGTACAACTTCTGGCTGAATGCCTGGCTGGCGCTCATCAACTTTTCCGTCGCGTTCTTGATCGTGTCGGCGTCGGTGCCGGCAAGTGCGGACTTCAGGTCGGCGAGCGGTTGCTCGATCGCCTTGCGCTCGTCCTCGCTCACCTTGTCGCCCTGCTCACGCAGCACCTTCTCCGTTTGGTACACGAGCGAGTCGGCGTTGTTGCGCACCTCGGCTTCGGCACGACGCTTGCGGTCCTCTTCGGCGTGGGCTTCGGCGTCCTTCACCATCTTTTCGATGTCGTCCTTGTTCAGCGACGACTGACCGGTGATGGTCATCGACTGCTCCTTGTTCGTTGCACGGTCCTTGGCCGACACGTGCACGATTCCGTTCGCATCGATGTCGAAGGTGACCTCGATCTGCGGGACTCCACGCGGAGCAGGTGGCAGGTCGACGAGCTGGAACTTGCCGAGCGTCTTGTTGTACGACGCCATCTCGCGCTCCCCCTGCAACACGTGGATCTCGACCGACGGCTGCATGTCCTCGGCCGTCGTGAACACCTCGGTGCGACGGGTGGGAATCGTCGTGTTGCGCTCGATGAGTCGCGTCATGACACCACCCTTCGTCTCGATGCCGAGCGAGAGCGGCGTGACGTCGAGCAAGAGCACGTCCTTCACGTCGCCGCGCAAGACGCCGGCCTGAACGGCGGCGCCGACGGCGACGACTTCGTCCGGGTTCACCGTGCGGTTCGGTTCCTTGCCGGTGAGCGACTGCACGAGATCCTGCACGGCGGGCATGCGGGTCGAACCACCCACGAGGATGACGTGGTTGATCTGACCCTTCGTCAAACCGGCGTCGCTGATCGCCTGTTCGAACGGCTTGCGGCAGCGCTCGAGAAGATCGGCCGTCATCTCCTGGAACTTCGCCCGCGAGAGCGACTCGTCGAGGTGCAACGGACCGTTGGCCGTCGCGGTGATGAACGGCAGGTTGATCTGAGTCTGTTGCACCTGCGACAGCTCGATCTTCGCCTTTTCCGCTGCTTCCTTCAGGCGCTGCATCGCCATTCGATCGGCCGACAGATCGACACCGTGCGCCGACTTGAACTGCGTGACGAGCCAGTCGATGACGCGCTGGTCCCAGTCGTCACCGCCAAGGCGCGTGTCGCCGTGGGTGCTTTTCACTTCGAACACGCCGTCACCGATTTCGAGCACGCTCACGTCGAAGGTTCCGCCACCGAGGTCGAACACGAGCACCGTTTCGTCGGCTGTTCCCTTGTCGAGGCCGTACGCCAATGCTGCAGCAGTCGGTTCGTTGATGATCCGCAACACTTCGAGACCGGCGATCTGGCCCGCCTCTTTGGTTGCCGTGCGCTGAGCGTCATCGAAATATGCGGGCACGGTGATGACCGCCTGGGTGACGGTGTCACCGAGATACGCCTCGGCGTCACGCTTCAACTTCATGAGCGTGCGTGCGCTGATCTCCTGGGGTGTGTAGCGCTTGCCGTCGATCTCGTCGGACTGCCAGTTCTCACCCATGTGGCGCTTGATGCTGCGAAACGTGCGGTCGAAGTTCGTGATTGCCTGGCGCTTGGCGACCTCACCGACGAGCACCTCACCGGACTTCGAAAACGCGACGACCGACGGGGTCGTGCGCGAACCCTCCGAATTGGGGATGACGACGGGTTCACCCGCCTCCAGTACCGATACAACGGAGTTCGTCGTTCCGAGGTCGATTCCGACTGCTTTGGCCATGAGCACATTCCTCCTGTGGGATAACGGGAGATGCACCTTATCGGGATCTATCAACGAAGTTGAGTGCTAAGCACTCATGTTTTTTGTCACACCGTAATGAAGGGTTTGTTCAGGGTGTGGCGGTGAGCAGCGGCGCGATTGCCGACCATGTCGGCAACGACGGCACCGCCCCGCGCGTGACAGTCGCCAGGGCTCCCCCTACGACGGCTGCCCGCAGCGCCACGGCCAGAGTGTCACCGGCGGCGAGGCGTGCAGCCAAGGCTCCGCAAAACGCGTCCCCCGCGCCGGTCGTATCGATCGGGGTCACGCGATGGGGCGCGATACGGGTCTCGCCGTCGCGCGTCACGAGCCGGGCACCGCGTGGACCTTCGGTAACGACGACGGCACCGACACCCGCGGCGAGCAGCGCGGCGGCTCCTCCGAGCAACGTCACCTCGTGTTCGTTCGGCACGATGAGATCGAGCTCGGCGAGCAACTCGGCGGGCAACTCGCGAGCCGGCGCCGGATTGAGCACGACGATCGTGTCGGTGCCGGCACGATCTACCGCGCGCTGAATCACATCGAGGGGTACTTCGCACTGCAGCAACAACACCCGCGCCTGTGCAATGACATCGCCTGCGGCTTCGACATCGGCAACGGACAACACGTGATTTGCACCCGGCACGACCATGATCAGGTTTTCTCCGTCATGTGACACACCGATCAGTGCACGACCAGTCGGTGCGTCGACCGTGACGAGGTGCGACACGTCGACATCGTCGGCAGCGAATGCAGCTCGCAGCTGTCGGGCCGCGTCGTCGTCGCCGACCGCACCGACGAACGCCGCGCGTGCGCCGGCCCGAGCAGCAGCAATCACCTGGTTGGCTCCCTTGCCACCGCAGGCTTCGAAATAACCGTCTGCGGTCACCGTCTCGCCGGGGTGGGGAAGTCGCTCAGTCGTGGCGACGATGTCGAGATTCGCCGATCCAACGACGACGACATCGGCGCCTGCGACCATGCCGCCCATTCTCGCCGAGATCTAGCCTTGCCCCATGAACGCCGTGGCTGCACCGGGGATTCTCGTGGCGTTGCGTCACGGCCAAAGCACGTGGAACGAGCTCAACTTGTTCACCGGATGGCACGACGTCGAACTCAGCGCCACGGGGGAGCGCGAGGCCGACGACGCGGGGCGCACGATGCGCGCCGAGGGTCTGCGTTTCGACGTTGCCTACACCTCTCGACTCACCCGCGCGATCAACACGTGTCGACGCGCACTCGACACACTCGGTCAACCCGACCTGCCGATGGTGCAGGACTGGCGGCTCAACGAACGTCATTACGGAGCGTTGCAAGGTCTCGACAAGAAAGAGACGATGCGTCAGCACGGCGAGGACAAGACGAAGTTGTGGCGACGCAGCTTCGACGTACCGCCGCCACCCGTCGACCGGTCGTCACCGGAACACCCGGCCAACGACCCGAAGTACGCCGACATCGATCCCGAGCTGTTGCCGGCAAGTGAATGTCTGAAAGATGTGGTTGTCCGCGTCGTACCGGTGTGGAGCGAAGTACTCGTCCCGTTGCTGAGTTCGGGTCGCAACGTTCTCGTCACCGCACACGGCAACTCGTTGCGCGCACTGGCCATGCACCTCGAGGGAATTTCCGCGGCCGACATTGCCGAACTCAACGTGCCCACCGGCGTTCCCCGGCTGTACAACTTCCGTCCCGACGCCTCTGCGGGGCTCGTCGTCGGCTCGGCGCGATACTTGGGCGATGCCGCGGCCATTGACGCGGCGGCCGACGCCGTCGCCAAACAAGCCGGCGGGCACTGAACACCTCGATATTCGTGCCCGCCAGCCGGGTGACTGTGCCGATCATCGACCCCGTCAAAGCGTTCTAGAGTCCTGCCATGGCCCGTGTGCCGAATCCGCTCACCGCGTTGCGCCACGTTCCGCTGTTTTCGTCGTGCTCGGCGAAGGATCTCGCACGGATCGCAAAGGCGTGCGAACGGGTGACGTTTCCCGCAGGTCGCGTGCTCATCGAACAGGGTCAACCCGGTCGCGAAGCGTTCATCATCGCAAAAGGCACCGCCGTCGTGCGACGGTCGGGTCGCAAAATCGCCCAAGTCGGCCCGGGTGCAATGATCGGCGAGTTGGCTCTGCTCGATCACGGGCCGCGTACGGCAACCGTCGTGTGCGAGACCGAATGCGACGTGCTCGTACTCAGCCAGCGGCACTTCCACGGTGTCCTCGACGACGTGCCGGCACTTTCACACAAGTTGCTCGCCACTCTCGCCGCGCGAATCCGCGAATTCGACCGATCTTCCTACGGGTGACGACGCAACTAGCGTGAGGTCGCCATGGCCGGTGACCACTCGACTCCTTCATCCACTTCATCAACGACCGATCGTCGTCTGAAGCCCTATCACCTCTCCATTCTCATCGGATGCGGAATCGGAATCTTCACGCTCGTGTCGGGCATCGTGCCGACGATCACCGGGTGGGAGAGTGACTCGCCGATCCACCGCACGGTGTTCGGCGGGATCCCCGATCCGTTGAAGGTGGCTTTCTACACGGTCATCCCGATGATGCTCATTTGGGGATCACTGCGCTTCGCCGACCGGGTGCGCAACTGGGAACGCGGAGCGCCCGAACGGCGCACGACGAATACCCGCAACATCAAGCGTCGTCTCGCCGATTTCCGCGCCGGCGTGTACATGAAGACGCTGCTGCGCGACAGTGCCGCGGGCCTCATGCACTCGATGATCTACTTCGGATTTCTCGTGCTCCTCGGGGTGACGACGGTGCTCGAGGTCGATCACCAGTTGCCACCGAGCCTGAAGTTCCTGCACGGTGACGTGTACAAGGGTTACGCACTCGTCGGTGACGTCGCCGGCGTCGTCTTCACGGTCGGTGTCGTGTGGGCAATCGTGCGTCGCTACGTCCAGCGCCCGTACCGCATCCGGATCAAATCGAAACCCGAACACGCGGCGATTCTCGGCGTGTTGCTCGCCATCGGTGTGAGCGGGTTCGGTGCCGAAATGTTCCGTATCGCCGCCGGGCAGGCGGCGGGGGAGAACCTCGATTACGAGAAGTGGAGCGTCGTCGGATATCCGCTCGCGCAACTCGTCAACGGTGCTTCGGTCGGCAATCTGCAGTGGTGGCACCAGGCGTGGTGGGTGTTCCACGTGCTCACGTTCATCGCATTCCTCGCGCTGCTTCCGATCACGATGCTGCGCCACGTTTTCACCTCGCCGTTGAACATGTACCTGCGTGACCGCGAGCGCCCGAAGGGTGCGATGCGGGCCATGCCAAACCTCGCCGAGACGTCACTTGAGTCGTTCGGTGCGCGGGTCGTCGAAGACTTCACCTGGAAGCAACTGCTCGATCTCGATGCCTGCACGATGTGCGGTCGGTGCACCAGCGTGTGTCCGGCACATGCGACCGGCAAGCCGCTCGATCCCCGCGAAATCGTCCTGAAAAGCGGCGAAGTGATGGCCGCCACAGCGGCCCATGCCCCGGGTGGACGCGTGTCGCCGCCGATCGGGGTCGACGCCGAAATCACGGTGAACGCCAATTCGCTGTTCGAACGCATCTCCGCCGAAGAGGTGTGGTCGTGCACGACGTGCAAGGCCTGCGACGAAATCTGTCCGGTGAACATCGAGATCATGGACAAGATCCTCGACATGCGCCGCTACCTGTCGCTCATGGAGAGCAACTTCCCCGCCGAACTCGGCAACGCATACCGGGCGATGGAAAACCAGTACAACCCGTGGGGCATGAACCAGGGTGACCGTGCCGCGTGGGCAAAAGATCTCGACGTCACCATCGTCGATCCGGGTCAGCCGCTGCAGCACGAGTACCTGTACTGGGTGGGATGCGCCGGCAGTTTCGACGACAAGAACAAGAAGGTGACGCAGTCAATGGCGGCGTTGCTGAAGCGGGCCGGCATCGACGTCGCAATCCTCGGACCGAGCGAAATGTGCACCGGCGACAGCGCGCGCCGCAGCGGAAACGAGTACCTCTTCCAAATGCTCGCCACCCCGAACGTCGAGATGCTCAACGGCATGGGCGTGAAGAAGATCATTACCCAGTGCCCGCACTGCTTCAACACGTTGAAAAACGAGTACCCGCAGCTGGGTGGCAATTACGAAGTCGTCCACCACACCCAGTTGCTCGAGGAACTCGTGTCATCCGGCCGTCTCGATCTCTCGGGCGCCACGCTCAACGAGCGAATCACGTACCACGATTCGTGCTACCTCGGTCGGCACAACGACGTGTACCTCGCACCGCGCAAGGTCGTCGGTTCGATCAAGGGCATCGAGATCGTCGAGATGCCCCGCAACGGCACGACGGGAATGTGTTGCGGCGCCGGTGGCGCCCGCATGTGGATGGAGGAAAACGTCGGTGCAAAGGTGAACGACGAACGCGCCAAGGAGGCCATTGCCACAGGTGCAACCCGTGTCGCCACTGCCTGCCCGTTCTGTTACATCATGCTCGACGACGGCGTGAAGGGTGCGGGGAAAGATGAGAGTGAGGTGAAGGTGGCCGACATCGCCATCCACTTGCTCGACGCACTCGAAGAAGGGGAGCGGCGGCGCACGCAACTCGACGCCCCGCTGTCCACCTCCGCCGGCGAATAGTCGCCGTGGCCGTTACCCCGCGCTAGCGAAAGTTTTCGAAGTACCGACTCGGCGTCGGGCCGCGCTGGCCCTGGTACTTCGATCCCTGCGCACCCGAACCGTACGGACGGTCGGCGGGGGTCGTCATCGTCATGAACGACACCTGCCCGATTTTCATCGACGGGTACAGCGTGATCGGCAGGTTGGCAACGTTCGACAACTCGAGGGTGATGTGTCCGTCGAACCCGGCATCGATGAATCCCGCCGTGGAGTGGATGAGCAGACCCAATCGGCCGAGCGAACTCTTTCCTTCGACGCGGGCAACGAGATCCTCCGCCACACCGATGCGTTCCAAAGTCGAACCCAGGACGAACTCGCCGGGGTGCAAGATGAATGCCTCTCCGGTGGGAATCTCGACGAGTTCGGTGAGCTCGGAGAGATCCTTCTTCACGTCGATGATCGCCGTCGAGTGGTTGCGGAACACGCGGAACAGATTCGACACCTTCACGTCAATCGACGACGGTTGCAGGCACGCTTCGTCGAAAGGATCGACGATGATGCGACCAGCAGCAATTGCCTCGCGAATCGAACGGTCGGAGAGAATCATGCGTCGCTCACCTTAGTGAATGCCCCGGTTCCGGCCCCGAGCCGTCGTTGGTACGATTTTCCCGTCGTTGCGGGTGTAGTTCAATGGCAGAACATCAGCTTCCCAAGCTGAGAACGCGGGTTCGATTCCCGTCACCCGCTCCATGA
>JBMTET010000032.1:0-15798 GCA_049433365.1 Ilumatobacteraceae bacterium
CCCCCCCCCCCCCCCCCCCCCCTCCGCCGGCCGCCCGTGAACGGCCGTCGCTGCGCTCGGCCATGGAGGGCTTGCGGTTCATCCGCGCAACACCGATTCTTTTCGCCGCAATCGCACTCGATTTGTTCGCCGTACTCTTCGGTGGAGCCGTGGCGCTGCTTCCGGTGATTGCCACCGAGCGCCTCGGTGTCGGCGACGTTGCCTACGGCTGGCTCCGCGCCGCAGCAGGAATCGGGGCGGGGATCACCGCGGTGACGCTGTCGATTCGTCCGTTGCGTCGGCGCGTCGGCCCGATGCTGCTTGCTGCGGTGGCGGTATTCGGCGCCGCCACGATCGTGCTCGGTCTTACCCGCACGTACTGGATCGCGTTCCTTGCCGTCATCGTCATTCATGGAGCCGACATGGTGAGCGTCGTCATTCGCTCGTCCATCGTTCCTCTCGCCACGCCCGATGACAAGCGCGGGCGCGTCACGGCGGTGGAGAACGTTTTCATCGGCGCAACGAACGAACTCGGTGCGTTCAAATCGGGTGTGTCCGCCGAGCTCGTGGGAGTTCCCATCACCATCGTGGGCGGAGGCATTGCCACGCTCGGCATCGTCGGCGTGTGGTGGAAGAAGTTCGTGTCGCTGCGACGCATCGATCGCTTCGACGACGTCACCCGGGTGGGGTAGGTGTTGCGATACTGGACGACATGATCACCGGGAGCGACCGTCACGGTGCGCCGCGTCGTGATGCCGCGAGTCCCGGTGTCGTCGTGCGCGCAACGCTGGTGACGATGGTGCTTGCACTCGTGGGTGCCGGCTGTGGCACGAACGCAGCGACGAGCGACGACGGAATTCTCGACGGGGTCGGGCGTTTGCCGGGATACGACTTTTGGGCGCCCGTCACGCTTCCCGACGGCGTCGAGGTGAGTTTCCCGTTGCTCGAAGGTGGCCCGATCGGTCCGATCGCGGGAGGCAATCGCGTGCTGCTCATCGGGGACTCGATCCTTGCCTCAACGTCGCGGCGATACGCCAACGAGATGTGCGCAACGCTCGTGCCGCTCGGTTGGCAGGTGTCGGTCGAAGCCGAGGCCGGACGATTTTCCGAGTTCGGTGTGCGCGTCGTGCAGAGTCGGTTGGCGGCGGGCTGGGACGCTGCCGTCGTGTACCTCGGCACCAATTACGAGGGCAACCCCGATTCGTACGCCCGCAACATGCGCAGGATCTTCGATCGCCTCGATCCGCTTCCCACCGTGGTGCTGACGACCGGCGAGTTTCGCCGGGCCCAGCGCGAGGTGAACGACGTCATCCGCAGCGTTGCCGGAGAGTTCGACCACGTGCGCGTGCTCGACTGGGCGAGCGTTGCGGGGCTGCGCGGCGTCACGGGTGGCGATCGCATTCATCTCTCCGAGACCGGTCGATCCGTGCTGGCTGCGACGGTTGCCCGTGCCCTCGATGCCGCACCCGCCGGGGCGGGGAGGTGCCTCGAATCACGTTTCACCGACGACTCGGCGATCCGTCGCGACGTTCTCCCACCGGCGGCGACAAACGCACCTGCGAGCCCCACGACCACGCGCGACGTGACCACCGATTCCGGCTCGGGGGTGGACTCCGACAACGGTGGCGTGGATACCTCGGACTGACGCGCGACGAGTCGTCAGTCCGGATTCGTCGCCTCACGCATGGCGCGGCGCAACGCCGCACGTTCCCGCGCCTGCGCCGACGTCACCTCGCGATGGTGCGCGCGACACAGCACCTCGAGGCCACCCACTCCGTGCGCGTCGGCATCGAGGTGATGGTGGCAGCCGGGACCGTAACCATCCCCGTTGCGCGGCGTGATGTGGTTCACTTCGCAGTCACGACGAGCCGCGTCGCAACCGGGACGGGTGCAGCGGTACTTGGCGCGACGCTTTGCCGTTGCGCGGGCGAAGCGCCAGATGTGGTTGCGCTGCCACGTGCGTGCGCAACGATCGGAGCACCACGTGCGTCGACGCGACTCGGTGATGTGCGTGTCGCACCATTGGCACCGTCCGCGCGCACCGGTCCAGGTGGAGAGCCGACATTCGATGCGACCCAGCTCGAGGGCCGAATAGGAGTCAGCGGCGGAGGTTGATCGGCGTGGCTGGCGTGGCATCGACGAGATCGAAGAAGTCGTTTCCTTTGTCGTCCACCACGATAAACGCGGGAAAGTCCTTCACTTCGATCTTCCACACCGCTTCCATGCCGAGCTCGGGGTACTCGTGCACTTCCACCTTCGTGATGCAGTCCTGGGCGAGTCGCGCGGCGGGTCCACCGATCGATCCGAGGTAGAAGCCGCCGTACGTCTTGCACGCATCGGTGACCTGACGGGAGCGGTTTCCTTTTGCGAGCATGACGAAGCTTCCGCCGGCGCGTTGAAAATCGGCGACGTACGAATCCATGCGTCCGGCCGTCGTCGGGCCGAACGAACCCGACGCATACCCTTCGGGAGTCTTGGCCGGACCGGCGTAGTACACGCAGTGTTCCTTGAAGTAGTCGGGCAGCGAACCCTCGGCGTCGAGACGTTCCTTGAGCTTGGCGTGGGCGATGTCGCGGGCGACGATCATCGGGCCGGTGAGCATGACGCGGGTCTTCACGGGATATCTCGACAACTCGGCGCGAATGTCGCTCATCGGGCGGCGGAGATCGATGCTCACGACGTCGCTGCTCAGTTGATCGACGGAGATGTCGGGCATGAACCGAGCAGGGTCCGTTTCAAGTTGCTCGAGGAACACGCCGTCGCGGGTGATTTTGCCGAGCGCCTGTCGATCCGCGCTGCACGACACCGCCATTGCCACGGGGCAGCTGGCACCGTGGCGCGGCAGACGTATGACGCGCACGTCGTGACAGAAGTACTTGCCGCCGAATTGCGCACCGATTCCCGTCTGCTGCGACAGTGCGAGCACCTTCGCTTCGAGTTCGACGTCGCGGAATCCGTGCCCGAGTTTGCTGCCCGCGGTCGGCAGGGTGTCGAGGTACCGGGCGCTCGCCAGTTTGGCGACTTCGACGGCGTATTCGGCCGACGTTCCGCCGATGACGACGGCGAGGTGGTACGGCGGGCATGCGGCGGTTCCGAGTGTCTTCATCTTGTCGAACAGCCACGGCAGCAGGGTCTTTTCGTTGAGCAGCGCCTTGGTTTCCTGGAACAGGTAACTCTTGTTGGCCGAGCCACCGCCCTTGGCCATGAACAGGAACTTGTACTCGTTTCCGGGAACGGCTGCGATCTTGATTTCGGCCGGAAGGTTGGTATTCGTGTTGGCTTCTTCGTACATCGACAGTGGTGCCAACTGGCTGTAACGCAGGTTGCTCGTGAGGTAGGTGTCGTACACGCCCTTGGCGATGGCGCGTTCGTCGTCGCCGTCAACGACGACGAATTGCCCCTTCTTTCCCTTGATGATTGCGGTACCGGTGTCCTGGCACATCGGCAGAATGCCGCCGGCGGCAATCGATGCATTTTGCAGAAGGTCGAGGGCGACGAAGCGGTCGTTTTCACTTGCCTCGGGGTCGGCGAGGATGTCGGCGAGTTGTTGCAGGTGCCCCGGGCGCAGGAAGTGGGCGATGTCGCGCATCGCTTCGCCGGTCAAACGTGTGATGGCTGCCGGATCGACCTTGAGGAATTCGCCGAGCGCGGTGGCGACGACCTCGACGCCTTCACGGGTGACGAGTCGGTACGGCGTGTCGTCCTTGCCGAGTGGCAGCAGTTCGACGTGTTCGAACGGCGCAGCAGCCATCAGACGAGCACCGGTGTACCGGCGAATGCGCCGGGGTCTCCGGGTGCGGGAATGAGCGGCGCGCTCCACGACACGGTTTTTGCCACTTCGTCGGCGACTGCGCGCCATTCCGGCGCGTTCCAACCCTGCGCGCTGGCCACGACCCGGCCGTCGATGCGCAAGAACGTGAACGCGGGCAGCGTGCTGATGCCGAGTTCGCGGACGAGATTGCGCTGCGGATCGGCGAAAACGAGCAGTTCGTCGACGAGCGGACCCACGAACTCCCGTGCCTCGTCGGCGGTTGCGGTGACGATGATGCTCGTGCGCACGCTCGATCCGGCGAACACGGCGAGGATGCGACGTGCCGTCGGAAGAATCCAGGCGCTCTCGTTGGTGAACGGATCGAGCGACACGCTGAGCAGGTGGAAGGTGGTCAGCCACTCATGCAGCGGACGTTCCTGGCCGCGCAGCGGATGCAACATGATGTCGGGGGAAGGCGTCGTTGTCACGCCCGAGACGGTAGCAAGCCGGAACTAACGTGGCGCCGATGCACCCGATCGAGCGCCTGCGATATGTGGCACGCGCCGACGGGGCGCCGGTTGCCGCGCTCGTTCGCGAAACCGCTTACGCGCTGGCCGATTTGTCCGGCGATCCGCACAGTTTGGTGCTCGCGGCACGACGCGTCATCGAGCGATATCCGACGACTGCTCCGCTGTGGTGGCTGTGTTGCGAGGTGCTCGTCGCCCCCGATCCGGCAGCCAGGGCGATGGAGCTGGCGAGCGTCGTGTCGCGGGACGCAACGCCGGATCATCTCGACGAAACGCTTGCCGACGGCGCAACGATTCTCACCGTCGGCTGGTCGGCATCGTTGGCCCGGGTCGTTGCCGCACGTGGCGACCTCACGGTGCTCGTGTGCGACAGTCACGGCGACGGCGAGGCGTTCGTTGAGCATCTGCACGACCACGATTCCGCGGGTGAGCTCGTCCCTGTCGAGTACCTCACCGGCGCCGTCGGAGTGTGTGATGCAGTCGTCGTGGATGCTCTTGCGTGCGGTCCCTCCGACGCTCTCGTTGCCGGAGGCGCAGCGGCGGTCGCTGCCGTCGCGCTGCGTCGATCGGTGCCGGTGACGCTCGTTGCCGCATGTGGCACGCGACTGCCCGAGGTGATGTGGTCGGCGATGATTGCGCCGTTGCAGCAACCGGGCGAATGGCGAGTCGGTCTCGATTTCGTTGGCGGCGGCGAGGTGGCTCGAGTCGTCGGTCCGCACGGTGTGAGCACCGATGTCGGCGCTGCCCTGCGTGCCGAATGTTCCGCTGCGACCGAGCTCCTTCGCCGCAGCGTGATCTAGCCTGACTCTCCATGTCACCACGCTCGCGAGACTTGCCCCGCCGTTCCTGTTTGTCGATTCCCGGCTCGTCGGAGAAGATGCTCGGCAAAGGGCCGAACATCCCCGCCGACATGGTGTTCCTCGATCTCGAGGATGCCGTTGCGCCGAAGGAAAAAGAGGCGTCGCGCGGGCGCGTTGCCGATGCGATTCGCACGCTCGATTGGGGTGACAAGGTGCTGTGCGTTCGGGTGAACGACTGGAGCACGAAATGGACCGCCTACGACATCATCGAAGTCGTCGGCAAGGCCGGGTCGCGTCTTGACGAGATCATGCTGCCGAAAGTGGAGTCGGCTGCTCAGATCGTGGCCACCGACATGTTGCTGCGTCAGGTTGAAGTGGCGTCGGGACTTCCCGTCGGACACATCGGCATCGAAGCGCAGATCGAGACGGCACGTGGTCTCATCAACGTCGAGGAGATTTGCGCCGCCAGTCCGCGACTTGAAACGATCATCTTTGGTCCGGCCGACTTCGCTGCGAGCATGGAAATGCCTGTGCTCACGGGAGGCGTGCAGATTCCCGACTACCCGGGAGACCATTTCCATTACGTGTTCAACAAGATCCTCATGGCGGGTCGCGCCAACGGACTGCAGGTCATCGACGGCCCGTATCTGTACATTCGCGACACCGACGGGTTCCGCGACTACTGCAAGCGCACGCGCACCCTCGGCTACGACGGCAAGTGGGCACTGCACCCCGACCAGGTGACCGTGCTCAACGAGGTGTTCTCGCCAACCCAGGAACAGTTCGATCGTGCCTGTGCAATCCTCGACGCTTACGCGCACGCCACCGAGGGAGAAGGCAAGGGTGCGGTGATGTTCGGCGACGAAATGATCGACGAGGCGAGCCGAAAGATGGCGCTGAAGTTCATTTCGCGTGGTGAGCGCGCCGGGTTGTCGCGCTCGCCGAAAACGGCCTGACGGCTGCGCATGACGCACCGCTTCGACGGAATTCTCTTCGACGCGGGCGGCATCTTCGTCATTCCCGATCCGACGGCGAGTGCGCTCGCCGCCGTCCCTTTCGGTGCGGCAACCGATCCGGCGCGATTCGTTCGGGCCCATTACGCGGGAATGGAAGCCCTCGACCGTGAAGCGTCGACCCGGGCCGATCCGTCGATCGATCGAATCTCCTGGGACCACTACCGCCGCGCGTATCTCGACAGCGTCGGGGTGCGCGACGATTCGCTCGACGAGGCAGTCGCCGTGCTGCGGCGACTCTTTTCCCCGTACTACTGGCGGTTCCCGTTGCTCGAGTCGGTTGCCGCACTCGGACAGCTGCATGCCCGCAACGTCCCCATCGGGGTCGTATCGAATGCCAGTGGCCAAATCGAGGCAACGCTCTCCAACTTGTGCATCTGTCAAGTCGGTCCGGGTGCCGGGGTTCCCGTGCGTATCGTCACCGATTCGCACGTCGTCGGATACGCCAAACCCGATCCGCGCATCTTCGCCGATGCCGTTGCTGCACTCGGTGTCGAGCCGTCACGCATCGCGTACGTGGGGGATTCGTTCGTCAACGACGTCGGTGGGGCGCGCAACGCCGGAATCGTGCCGATCCTGTACGACCCGTTCGACGACCACGTCGACTACGACTGCGAGCGTGTCGCGTCGTTGCACGAACTCCTCGGTTGGGTAACCGCCTGAGGAGTCAGCGCGCTTGCGCGTCGACAAGCCGACGCGCGATGACCTTCAGGCACAGCGTTTCGTCCGCGCCCTCGAAGATCGACAACACCCGTGCGTCGACGAACAGCCGACTCACCGCGTACTCCTCGGCGTAGCCGAAGCCGCCGTGAATCTGCATTGCCTCGCGGGTCACCCACTCGGCCGCCTTGCAGACGTACGCCTTCACCATGCTTGCTTCCATCGCGCCCTCGCCTTTGCCCATCATCTTGGCGACGGCGTAACTGAACTGACGTGAGGCCTGGATGATCGCGGCCATGCGACCGAGCTTCACGCGGGTGAGTTCGTAGTCGACGATGTTGCGTCCGAACACGTTGCGGTTGTTCGCGTAGTCGAGCGCGGCCTCGTACGCAGCCTGCATGAGTCCGACTGCACGGGCGGCCGTCTGCAGGCGTCCGTTTTCGAAGCCTTCCATCTGGAAATAAAAGCCTTTGCCGAGTCCCGACTCGCCGCCGATGAGATGATCGGCGGGGACGAACCACTCCTCGATGGCGATTTCGTACGAGTGCATGCCGCGGTAACCGATCGTGTCGATCGGACGGCCCTCCATGCGACCTCCGCCGGGTTGCTGGAAGACGAAGCCGTGGGCCTCGCCGATCGGCTTGGGAACGATGAACAAACTCAGACCACGATGCGCAAGCGAACGGTCGGTGTCGGTGCGTGCCAGCAGCATCAGCACGTTGGCGCGCGCACCGAACGTGCACCATGTTTTCACGCCGTTGATCACCCAGCCGTCGACCCCGTCTCGGCTGGCGCGCGTCGCCGTCGTCTTCAGTGACGCGACGTCGCTGCCGTAATCGGGTTCGGTCACCGCGACGGCCGCCATCACCTCGGTGGTCGCAAGTTTGGGCAACCACGTTTGCTTCTGCTCCTCGGTGCCGCCTCGTACGAGGGCGCGCGTGAGAATCTCGGGTCGCGTAATGAGCGATCCGCCGATGCCCAGCGACGCGCGCGACAACTCCTCGGTGGCGATGACGCTCGCCATGTATTCGCCCTCGCCGCCTTCGCTGAAGCCGCCGTATTCGCTCGGCACGGACAATCCGAAGGCGCCGATCTCGGCGAGGCCGGCGATGATCTCCTCGGGTACGTCGTCGTTGTGGCGGTGCACGTGCTCGGCTCGCGGCGCAATCACCTTTGCCCCGAAACTGCGGAACGTGTCCTGCACCATTTCGTACTCGTCGTCGAGGTGCCGCGGCCCCGACGTTTCGGCGAGGGATGCGAGGAACGTCGGGTGTCGGTACGTTTCGACGAAGTCACGGGCGGCATCGAAAGCCGACGGTGACGAGCCCCACAACGTTTCGCGACTCAACGTGCGCGACATCACGTCGTGTGCCATGTCGGCGACGAAGGCGCACGTGAGGGCGGCTTCGGCATCGCCCTTGGCGCCGTAGTCAATGAGCGATCGCGCGGTTTCCACCGCGGCGGCCGCGTGGGCGAGGTCGTAGGCGAGCACTTGATTCACGTCGGGCCCGCCGCCGGAGGCGAGGCGTCCAATGCCGCGCTCGACGACACCCGAGGCAAGTTCAACGACGGATGCGGCGGTGGTGAGATCGGCGCGTGGTTGTGCGGTGTTGGTCACGGCCCCACGGTAGTGAGGTCGGCGGGGGCGATGTCCCGTCGTACGATGGAAAAATGCTGAAGACCTTGCGCTGGGTGATCTTTGCGCTGGTCATGTACTTCTTCGTTCTCCCGCTCATTCCCGCGTTCCGGGGCGCCATCAGTGATCTCGGTCGGATCGAGCCGAGCCTGCTCGTTGCCGCGATCGCCCTCGAGTTTCTCGCGCTGTACTGCTACACGCTGCTCACTCATGCGGCCCTCGGCCCGGAGGCCCATCGCCTCACGCGGTTCGATCTCTATCGCATTCAGTTGAGTACCCGGGCGCTCGGCAACATCCTTCCCGGGGGGTCCGCGGCGAGTACCGCCCTGGGCTTTCGGCTGATCACGAGTTCGGGAATCCCGAAACCTGATGCCGGTTTTGCCCTCGCGACTGCCGGGATCGGTTCGGCAGTTGTGCTCAATTCGTTGCTGTGGACTGCGCTGGTCGTGTCGCTGCCGTTTCGTGGCGTGAATCCTCTTTACGGCACCGCCGCCGTCGCCGGGGTCATCCTCATGTCGTTCGCCGGTGCCATCGTGTTCGGGATCGTCGACGACCATGGTCGGCTGCGTCGATTGATCGTGCGGGTGTGGAACCGTTTCGGGCGCGACGGTGATGCGGCCGGCAACCTCATCGACCACCTCGACGAGCGCATCCGTGGTCTGTTTGCCGAGCGCGAACTCGTCGTGCGCGTCGTTGGTTGGAGCGTGGCGAATTGGCTTCTCGACGCGACCGCATTGTGGTTGTTCCTCCGCGCATTCGGGGCAACCGTTGCTCCGGACGGCTTGCTCATCGCGTTCGGTCTGGCCAACATCGTGGCCTCGGTGCCGATCACCCCGGGTGGTCTCGGATTGGTCGAGGGGATTTACATTCCCACTCTCGTCGGGTTCGGCGTCACCTCTGCGGCGGCGACGCTCGGAGTGCTCAGTTATCGTGTGGCGCAGTACTGGTTGCCGATTGTCGTTGGCGGAATTGCGTACGCTTCGTTGCGTATCGCTGCAGCCCCTGCCCCGGTGACGGCGCAAGGGTCACTCGGTCGCCTCAGGTTGGCGACGCGGGCGGCGGCGGGGGAGAAGCGCAGCAAAGCCGAATGGATCGAGCGGTACGCGCCACTCGACCGCACGGGCAAGTATCCCCAGCCCGTGTATGACGACACCGGAGAGCAGGGGCAAGTTCCTCCCGTGTGAACCACGACGCCGGGGCGTCGTACTCTGTGTTCATGACAGCGCACGAGAGGCCCTTCGGCCGGTACCTGGAAGATTTCGTCGTCGGAGACGTCTACCGCCACTGGCCCGGCAAAACGATCACGGAAGCCGATGATCATCTCTTTTGCATGATCACGATGAACCATCATCCGCTGCACACGAACGACTGGTTCGCCAAGAACAGCGTGCAGGGGCGCAACGTCGTCGTCGGCAACCTCGTGTACTCGTTGGTGCTCGGCATGAGCGTGCCCGATGTGAGCGGCGCGGCAATCGCCAATCTCGAGGTGGAGACGCTGCAACACAAGTTCCCGACGTTTCACGGCGACACGATCCACGCCGAGACCAGGGTGCTCGGGGTACAGGAGTCGTCGTCGAAACCCGATCGCGGTGTCGTCACCGTGGAAACGAAGGCTTTCAACCAGGACGGCAAGGAAGTGTGTTACTTCCGGCGTCGGGTGATGGTGTGGAAACGCGACGCCGCACCGGCTCGCGTCCGGCCGTACGACGGTGCCAACGTGTGGGGCGACTAGCGCCCAGCGGCGATGATGCCGTTGCGACGACGGTGAACGATCGCATCGTCGAGCCGCTGCTGCGGTGGGCGGGAGAACGGCTGCGGGACCTTCCGTGGAGACGTACTCGAGATCCGTGGTGCGTGCTCGTCAGCGAAGTGATGTCCCAACAGACCGGCATCGACCGCGTCGTGCCGAAGTATCTCGAGTTCGTTGCGCGCTTCCCGACGCCGCTCGCATGCGCAAGTGCACCGCTCGGTGAAGCACTGGCGTTGTGGAGCGGTCTTGGTTACCCGCGGCGGTGTCGCAACCTGCACGATGCGGCACGAGTCATCGTTGATCGCCACGACGGCAGTGTTCCGCTCGACCTCGATACGTTGCTGGCACTGCCCGGTGTCGGCCCGTACACCGCTCGCGCGGTGTTGTCCTTCGCGGCCGGACGCGACGTCGGTGTGGTCGACACGAACGTTGCGCGCGTGCTCGCCCGGCTGTCGAATCGCGTGCTGGGTGCCCGCGACGCACAGGCAATGGCCGACGCGCTCGTGCCGTCGGGGCGTTCGTGGGAGTGGAACCAGGCGCTCATGGATCTCGGCTCGACGGTGTGCCGCGCTCGTGTCGCGGCATGCGATGAGTGCCCGGTGGCCACGTGGTGCACGTGGGGCGACGGCCCCGACCCGGCGCCGGCGAGTGCGCTGACGAGCAAGCCGCAAGCTCGTTTCGAGGGATCCAATCGTCAGGCCCGCGGCCGCCTCATGCGTCGTCTCGCGGAGGCTCCGCAACTGCTCGACGACGTTCCCCGGGTGATGGGTCTCGTCGACCAACCGCATCGCGCACATGTATTGCTCGATGGGTTGGTAACCGAGCGCCTCGTCGTCATTGATGCGGACCGCTGCCGACTTCCGTAGCGACGAACGTCACCGCCGATCCGTGCCGTTCGGGGTCGGGTGCGACCTTAGGGTCGTGCGCGATGACGGACACGTTGCTCACCGGTTCTTCTTCGTCGCGCGGAGCCGTGGGCACCGAGTTGCAGGTCGGCTTTCACGGTGTGCGTGGTTCGACGCCGTGTCACGGTGAGGCAACGGCGCGATTCGGCGGGAACACCTCGTGTGTGTCGGTGCGGGTCGCCGACGCACCGCCCGTCATTTTCGATCTCGGAACCGGTCTGCGCTACTCGGGCGTCAGCGCCGTACCCGGTGCGGGCGTGCACGTCGTGTGCTTGCTCACTCACCTGCACCTCGATCACATCATGGGTTTGCCGTTCTTCGAGCCGCTGCTCGATGCGACGACAGTCGTCGACGTGTATGCGCCGCGGCAAAACGACGCGAGCCGCGTCGTCGACCTGCTGAACGCCAGCTTCGCCCCACCGACGTTCCCGGTGCGACTCGACGAGTTCCCGGCAACGATTCGCATTCACGAGATCGGCGACGATGATTTCGAGGTGGCGGGTTGGCAGGTGCGCAGCCGATTCGTGCCGCACATCGGACCCACGCTCGGGTTTCGAGTGCGCCGCGGCGGAGTCGGTGTCACGTATCTCTCCGACCACCAGCAACCCGACTCGACCGAGTACGTGCTGGCCGATGGCGCACGCGAACTGTGTGCCGACACCGACTTGCTCATCCACGATGCGCAGTACACCCGCGAAGAGTTCGCGGTGAAGAAGTCGTGGGGTCACTCGACGCACGATTACGCAACGTGGGTTGCAGCCGCCACGAATGCGCGCCGACTCGCTTTGTTCCACCACGACCCATCGCGGTGCGACGACGAACTCGACGTTCTCGAGAGCGACTGCCGCGCACGAGCGGTCCCCACGGTCGTTGCCCGCGAGGGAATGCGACTCGCAGTATCGTCTCAGGCGTGACCGATCCGGCGAGTGCGGCCTCGTTCGATTCCGCAGAGTTTCGTCGCGTTCTCGGTCACGTTCCCACGAGTGTCGTCGTGGTCACCGGGCGTGACGCACGGGGCACCCCGGCCGGAGTGACGATCGGATCGTTCGTCTCCATTTCATTGGAGCCGCCCCTCGTCGGTTTCTTCCATGGTCACGGGTCGGCGAGTTGGGCCGCCATCGCCGAGTCGGGATGTTTCTCGGTGAACGTGCTTTCCGAGTCGCAGCAGGAGTTGTGCTGGCGATTCGCCAAGGAACCCGCCCCCGGGACGTCGCGCTTCGACGGGCTCGACTGCACCGATGCGCCGAACGGTTCGCCGTTGTTGCCGGGCGGTGTCGCATCTGTTGATTGCGACGTCGAGTCGACGCTCGACATCGGTGACCATCTTCTCGTCGTCGGTCGAGTCACAGCGTTGCGTGCTGCCTCGGGTGACGCTGCACCGATGGTGTTCGTTCGCGGTGCACTCGGTCGCGCCGGTGTCGACACGTAATCGTGTGTCCGCACGCGAAGTCGCAAGGGCTCGTGCGAACCGGTGGTGGGTATGAGCCGGGCACGTTTGCCGGTCGCAGGTGACTTCGAACGATGATCGCGGCGGGTTCGATCGCGGCTCTGGTGCTCGCAGCCGTGTTCGCCTGGTCGGCGGTTGCCAAGGTTGCCATGGGTCGCCGCTGGCCCGAATCGTTCGTGCGTCTCGAGCTGCCCCGTTGGCTGGCGTGGCCGCTCGTCGGCCTCGAGGCCGCGTTCGTGGTCGGCCTTCTCGTTGATGCGGTGCGCCTCGCCGCAGCCTTTGGCGCCGCCGTCACTCTCGTCGTCATGTCGGTGGTGCTCATCGAGCGACTGCGCCGCGGGGTACGGCCGCCGTGTGCATGTTTCGGTGCGGTGAGCAAGCGTCCGCTCTCCTGGCGCGAACCCGCACGCAATTTGTTGCTGCTCGCCGTGGCGTTGGTGGCGATCCTTTCGTAGGGTGTCGGCGTGCGCGTGTGGATCGATCAGGACTTGTGCACCGGTGACGGCCTGTGCGTCGATCATTGCCCCGACGTGTTCGTCCAGTTGGAGGACGGCATTGCCTACGTCGCCGAGCGGGGCAGGGTGCTCAACGATCCCGGTTGTTCGGCGAGTCTGGCTCGTGTCGAGGACCGCAACGTCGCCGCAGTGGTCATGGCGGCCGAAGTGTGCCCCGGTGAGTGCATCTTCATCGAGGCTGACGACGAGGACGAGCGCCTTACCCACGCCGGAGCCATCGCGCTGTGACGTGGCGCGTCGCGGCAGCCGGTGCGCTGCTGTGCGTGACCGTTGTCGGTGGTGTGCCGGCAACTGCGGCACCGGGCGACTCCGCTGAGCGTCGCGTCGAGCAGGTCGGGCGCCGAGCGGCGTCGCGGGCAGCGGTCGACGTTCTCGCCACGATTCCGATCGAACGCGAACGACCCGCGGGATACCGACGCGATGCCTTCCCGCACTGGTTGGACGTCGATGGTGACGGATGCGATGCGCGCGAGCAGGTGTTGCGCCGCGACGCCATCGGGTTCGCCCAAGTCGACGGGTTTCGTTGTTTCGTCGTCGAAGCGGACTGGCGTTCGCCGTACGACGGTGTCACCACATCGGACCGCACCGCCGTTGACATCGATCATGTGGTGGCACTGAAGGAGGCCTGGGATTCCGGCGCATGGTCGTGGACCGAGTCGCGCCGCATCGCTTTTGCCAACGACACGTCCGATCCGCGCACCTTGCGCGCAGTGTCGTCGCGTTCAAATCGCGTGAAGAGCGATCGTGATCCGTCCAACTGGATGCCTCCGCTCACGTCGTACTGGTGCACGTACGCAGGTGACTGGATTGCAATCAAGGCCCGTTGGTCGCTGTCGATGGACGACAGCGAATGGCGTCGCTTGCGCAACGTGCTGACGACACGATGCGTGGGGTTGATGATTGCCGACTGGACTGCACCACCCGGTGCGGTAGCCGGCACACCGTTGCCGGTGACACCGGGATCGCGGGCGAGCGGCTCGCCGTTGACGGCTCCGTCGACGAGTCCGTCGGCAGCACCGCCGACATCGCCGCCTGGTGCTTCGGGGGTATCGACGACGGTCGCTGCGCAGACGGGCGTCACCGCCGACATTCGCCCCGGTGCGTTTTGTGCTCCTCTCGGCGCACTTGGTACCTACCGTTCGGTGCAGTACGTCTGTGCCGCGACGAATGCCGACGGCGTGGCCTATCCGGGTGGTCGGGCACGCTGGCGACGCGTCTGAGCCGATAGCCTGACCAGCCATGTCGAAGAAGACCAAGAAGCGCAAGGCGCGTATGCGCCGCTCGAAGGCCAACCACGGCAAGCGTCCCAACATGGGCCGCCGCTAGTCGCGGTTCGTCACGTTTCGTCTTCGACGTCTCCTCTCAAATACGCGGCACCGGGTTCGCAGTCGACATTGAGCGGACACCAACGGCACTGAACGCCCGCTCGCCGGGTGGGCGGACGCTTGTCGACGAGAAGCTCGGTGACGAGCTGCGCCGCGGCGATGACTCGTCGCGCTGCCGCCTGGAGCACGCCCTCGCTCACTTCCTCGACATCGGCGCGCGCCGCCGACAATGAGTACGTCGCCAGTCGTCGTGGTGCCATGCCGCTGCGAAGGGCTTCGACGAGTGCGTAGAAGCGCAGGTCCTCGCGATGGCGCGGATGGATGCCACCACTTTTGAAATCAACGATGACCTTTGCGCCCGGCATGCCGAGGGTGAGATCGCTGCGACCGGCGAGCACGATTGCTCCGTCGAACAATTCGTAGCGGGCCGCGCTCTCGGTGACGGGCCGCCACGAGGCTTTGAGCGGTGGGAAGCACTCTTCGAATCGGGTGAGCAGATCGACGACGTTGCTGCGCAACTGTGCCCGTTCGGCGGCACCGATGGCTTCGATGTACTCGCCGATCGAACGCTGGTCGTCGGCAAGTCGGGCAATCGCCTCGTCGACGACGTCGCCGGGAACCGGGTCACCGCGCCAGTGCAGCGTCAACTCGATTGCCTTGTGCAACACCGTGCCGGTGGCGGTGGCGGGATTCCATTCGAACGAGTCGCGGGTGGCGATGAAGGACTGTTCGCACGCGTGGATCGCAGCGAGTGTCGCCTTGCTCAACCACAGCGATTTTTGCCTGCTGTACCGGTCGGCAATTGGCGCCAATCCGTCGTGGACGATGCGTCGGACGTCGTCGATCACCGCCGTCGGCAGCGGTTGCCAGTCGGGGGAACGCGCGAGCGAGTCGAGGACGGCACGTTGCATCGGATTGAGCGCATCGGGAGATTCGTCGGCCATTGGCGCGCAAGCATAGGAAACGGGTGTCGAGGCGGCGGGGAGCAGCGTTGCATTACCGCATCACACCCCGCTGGCACACTTCACAGTTCCATGAGCCCGATCGCATCCACGCACTCCGACGAAGCAGTAACCGCTGATTTCGTTGCGGCTGCCCGCGTCCTCTCCGCTGCGGCGCGGCGACTCGGGCTCGTTGCTCCCGGATTTCGTTCACCGCCACGGGTCCTCGGTGTGCATCGCACCTTGCGACGCTTTTCCGGTGGTCACGGTGGGGTTGTATCGGTCGTCGTGCGCGGTCGGCCGTTCGTGGCGGTGCTCGCCGACATGATCGAAGGAATCGTTGCCGTCAACGACATGCAGTCACCCGACGCGGATCGCGCTCGTGGAGCTCTGTGGGCCGTCGTCGATCCGGCTGTCGTGCACGCGCGCGTAGCCTGACCGTCGTTGCCCATCCTCGCCCGGGTGGCGGAACGGTAGACGCGGGGGGCTTAAACCCCCCTGGTGCGAAAGCGCCGTGAGGGTTCGACTCCCTCCCCGGGCACTTCCGCG
>JBMTET010000033.1:0-14877 GCA_049433365.1 Ilumatobacteraceae bacterium
ATGCGCGTCGAACGCAAACCCTCGATGATGTCGCGCTCGAGAAGCTTCTTGTACCGGTTGACGAGACGATGATCGTCGCGTTGCGGGCCGACTGCGCAGCGCAGCCACCAGTACGGCGAGTGCAAACCGTGCGCGCGATGCGAGCGGAGGGTGCGCAGACCGTTGCGCGCGATCTTGCGCCGCAGTTGCCGTGCCGGGTAGATGCGCACGTGACCGCCCTCGACGAACGGCGCGTGGTACTCGTCGGACAGCATCCAGTTGATGCGCTCGGGGAACCACGACGGCACGGTGGCGGCGAACGTGCCGCCCGGTATGAGCACGCGCGAGAGTTCGCGCAGTGCGGCATCGTCGTCATGGATGTGTTCGAGCACCTCGGAGGTGACGACGACGTCGAACGCGCCGTCGGCGAAAGGAAGACGGGTGGCGTCGCCACGGATGCAACCAACGAAACGCGACTCGTCGACTTCGCCGGCGAACGCCATGGCGGCGAAGGTGGCACGGGTCGCGGTGACCTCGGCATCGCCGTAGTCGAGGGCAACGACCTGCGCGCCACGGCGTGCGGCCTCGAAGGCATGACGTCCGAAACCCGCACCGGCGTCGAGGAACAGCGTGCGTTCGGTGATCGGCAGTTCGTCGAAGCGCACCGTGAGCATCAGGCGTTGCGCTCCCGCTTGGCGAGCAACTCGAGGTTGCGGGGCATGGCGAGCACCTCGCGGTACTGCTCGACGGTGAGTTGCGCGCAGTGGCGCCACGACCAGCGTTCGACGACCCGTGTGCGACCCGCCGCACCGACACGGGCGCGCAGATCGGCGTCGTCGAGACCGCGACGAATTGCCGCGGCAAGGGCGTCGACGTCACCGGGCGGACACGACAACACGGTGTCACCGTCGCGACCCGTCACCTCGGGCAGCGCGCCACCGGTGGTGGCAACGAGACAGATGCCCGTCGACATCGCCTCGATGGCGGGAAGGCTGAATCCTTCGTACAGCGACGGCACGACGGCGAGGGTGCTGCGCGCGTACAACTCGACGATCGTTTCGTCGGGAACACCGGAGACGTAGTCGATGCAGTCGCTCAGGCCGAGCGAGCGGATGAGATCGGCACTCGCACCTTCACGGGGTTTGCCGATGATCGTCAGACGCACGTCGCGTTCGGTACGCAACTTGGCGAGGGCCTCCAACAAGTAGGCCAGCCCCTTCAACGCGACGTCGGCCGATGCCGTGGTGATGAGCCGCGCCGACTCGCGCTGCACGTGAGGCATCGGTGCGAACAAGTCGGGATCGACGCCGACGGGAACGAGCTTCATCCTGTCGCGTTTCACGCCCATGTCGTCGGCGATGTCGTTGATCGAGTTCTCGCTGACGACGACGATGCGAGGCATCGAGCGCGCAACCTTGCCCTGCATGCGCACGAAGGAGTACCAACGCCCGATCGCACGACGCTTCCACCAGTTCGGTGTGTGGTCCATTTCGAGCGCGCGGTCGCGGGTGATCGGATGATGCAACGTGACGATCGTCGGGATGATTCCGTTGATCTTCCTGATCGCGGTGCCGAGGCACTGGTTGTCATGCACGAGATCGAAGTCGTCGGCGCGGGGTTGCAGGGCGCGGTAGGCGCGCAACGAGAAAGCGCGGGGTTCGCCGAACGTGCCGCGCAAAAATTCGAGCACCTCGACGGCATCGGGCCAACTCTTGATCTCCCAGTACGCCGGAAAACGACCGGGGTAGAGATCGTTGAAGATGTCGAGGCTCGGCAGCTCGTGCATGGCGATGCGCGAATCGAGCACCGGGTACGGCTGGCCGCCGAACACCTCGACGTGATGACCGAGATCAACGAGCGCCTTGGTGAGATGGCGCGTGTACACGCCCTGGCCGCCGACGTGCGGCTTGCCGCGATACGTGAGATAGGCGATGCGCAGCGGTCCGTTGCGCAAACGGTCATGCAACGCGTGCATGTCGTTGCCACTCGGCATGCGACGTGACGCTATCTGCGACGGATGAGGAACCTCGTGAGCAGAGCGATGCCCAGCAACGACGCGATGACGGAAAGGTCGCCGATGTACGAGTACACGGTGCGCCCCTCGCGCAGCGGGACGTCGGCGATGAGTGCCACTTGTTCCCCGATGCTCGTTGCGCGCAGTACGTCGCCGACGGGTGAAATGAAGGCGCTGATTCCGGTGGTGGCGACCTGCAACATGTAGCGATCAGTCTCGCGGGCGCGGAGCCGGGAAACGTCCAGCTGCTGTTCTTGCAGCAGCGAACCCGTGTAACTCGAGCCGTTGGTGGGGTTGATGAGCACCGAGCCGCCGGCGACCACGCCCTCGTTGGCGCGCCCGGCAAAGAACGTCTCCCACGAGATGACCACGGCGAGAACGTGTTCGCCGACGCGCACGGCAGCGGTGCCGGTGCCGGCAACGGCGTCGCGTGGCACGCGGTTCACCGGTGCACCGATTGCTGCGAGCAGATCTCGCAACGGAATGTATTCGCCGTACGGAACGCGGCGCACCTTGTCGTAACGATCGACGACGTCGCCGTCGGGTGTGATGACGACCTGGGCGTTGGTGAAACCGTTCGCCACGCTCTCGGTGACACCGACGACGAAAGTGGCGTTCAATCGTTTCGCCTGGGCGGCGACTTCGGCGGCGATTGCACTGCCGGCGAACGTACGCACGTCGATGACGTTCTCCGGCCACACGACGACGTCGATCTCGTCATCGGGTGACAGCGAGTCGGTAGCCAGGAGATGACGCTCGACGACGTCGCGCGGATTCGAGTTGATCGCCAGCACGGCCTGCGGCCCGCCACCCTGCACCATTGCGATGCGCAACGACGTGCCGGTGTCGCGCGCACCCGGGGCAACGTGGGCCAACGGCACGAGCGCGAGCAGTGCAACGATGGCGACCCGGGCCGCACGTGAACGGCGCACGCCGATGACGAGCACTGCGGCGACGAGCAGCACCCATGCGCCGACACCGAGCGGACCGACGAGTCGCACGAGATTTCCGGCAGGTGTCGGCGATGCGGCGATAGCGAGACTGGCGATCGGCACGCCACCGAAGGGAAATGAAAAGCGGAGTGCTTCGGCAAGGCCGTGCGCGCAGGCACGCACGACGATGCGCGCGTTGCGTGCGGCGACGAAGCTTGCCACTGTCGTTGCCGCACCGTGCAGCGCCGCAAAGTAGAGAACTGCGACGACCCATCCCGGTGCGGTGAGAAACCACATCCATCCCGTCGCCGGTGCGAACCAGCCGAGCGCGAAGAGAAAACCGGGAAGGAATCGTGCCCTCGGCCACCACGACTCAGCCACGAGTTGGGCGACGAGAACACCGACGAGTGCCAGCGGCCACCAGCGCAGCGGCGCAAGTGCGAGAGCGACGAGTGCGCCGGCACCGACAGCCGCTGCGGCGAGCGCGAGCGTCTTGCGGCGCGGGGTTGCCGCGGCAACGGACTGCGGCGGGTCGTGCACTGCGTTCATACGGCGCTCTTCAGTGTGGTGCGTGCAGGTGTGGTTCGGTCGTTCCCGATTCAGCGCGGGCCCGACCAGCGCGGCGAGGCACGGCGCAGGTGACTGCTCAGGTGGTTGATGCGCAGCTTCGCCGGTGGGTGGCTGGCCCAACGCCGACGGTTCGCTGCTCGTCGTCGCGACCGCTCGCGCTCGACCGCATCGACGCGCCGCAGCGCCTTCAACAACTCGTGACCGAAGCCAAGTTCGGCGGCCCGGCGATCGGCGTGCAATTCCGATGCGCGACCGAACGTGGTGCCCAACGCGCTGGCGAGCGAGACGTTGAGCGAGAGCAACCACGACACGACGTGCAGGGTTGCCGACACGATGCGACCGACGAATCGCAACGCGGGATAGCGGTCGGCGAACGTCGTCGTTGCCGCCTCGGCCACGTGTTGGATGCGCGTGCCGAGCGAGGCAAGAGCGATGATCGGCAGGCTCATCCATTGCGACACCGTGAGTGCGACGGTATGCAGGCCGAGGTGGTGACTGAGTTCGTGGGCGAGCACACCGCGCAACTCGTCGTCGTCGAGTTCTCGCACCGCATACGACGACACGATCACGAGATGTCCGCCGCAGGCGAATGCGTTCAGCGAATCGTCATCGATGACGGCAAGAACGAAGGAGTCGGGATGGCGTTGTGCGCGACGCGACACCGCGACCCAGGCCGCCGCGAGGCGTTGCGCCTCATGCGCATCGGGAGAGCGGGCACCGATGAGTCGCATGATCACGAACCGCTGCACGGGTCGGGAAAACATGAGTACACCGAGAGCGAGTGCCGCCGCGGCGAAGAACCAATAGGACACCGTCGACCACACGGCCAACGGCAACCACATCACGAACACCGCAGCCATCCATCCGGGAAGCAGTGTGACGACGGGAGCGATGCCCGTGAGAGCACTCCATTCCACCCGGCGCGATCGTGCGGCCACGAATGTGGAACCTATCGTGGATGCAATGAACTGGCTGGCAGCAATACCGAGTCCATCGACAGGATCACTGCAACTCGGACCGCTGCGACTGAACGCATACGGATTGATGATCGCGCTCGGCGTGGTCGTGGCGACATGGTTGCTCGGCCGACGATTTGCCGCCAAGGGAATTGCGTCGCGCGACGACGCGAGCTCGATTGCGATGATCGCCGTACCCGCCGGTGTCGTCGGCGGTCGGCTGTACCACGTGGCAACCACGTGGGAGAAGTACTCGGAACGCCCCGGCGAGATCATCCAGGTGTGGAAGGGCGGACTCGGAATCTGGGGCGGCATCACGCTCGGCGTGCTCGTCGGTATCTGGGCGGCAAAGCACAAGGGCATTGCACTCGGACCGGCGCTCGGTGCCGTTGCACCGAGCCTGGCATTCGCGCAGGCGATCGGCCGCTGGGGCAACTGGTTCAACCAGGAACTCTTCGGGCGTGCAACGACGCTGCCGTGGGGTCTGGAGATTGCCGACAACAACCTGCCGGCCGGCTACGACAGCGGCACCTTGTTCCATCCGACGTTTCTCTACGAATCGATCGGTTGTGCGGTGCTCGGTGTGGTGCTGCTGCAACTCGACCGTCGCGGCAAGGCGCGCGACGGCATGTTGTTCGCCTGGTACGTCATCGGATACGTGACGATGCGATTCTTCATCGAAGGATTGCGCATCGACCCGGCTCGCGACGTCGCCGGTCTGCGGTTCAACCAATGGACGTCGATCGTCGTCGGGGTGGTGGCCCTTGCGTGGGTCGTGCGCCGCACGAAGAGTGACGACGAACGAGCCGAACCGGTGACCGTGCACACGCCGGGTGACGGCTCGACGCCCCAGCCGTAGCATCAATTCCCGTGCCGGAGCAGATTTCTCCCGACGTTGTGCGCAAGGTGGCCCGACTCGCGCGGCTCACCCTCAACGACGACGAGGTGGCGCGCATGACCAGCCAGTTGGCCGGAATGCTCGAGCATTTTCGTGACGTCGATGCGCTGCAGCTCGACTCGGTTGCACCGATGAGCCAACCGTTGCCGCTGTCGAACGTGTTGCGCGAGGACGTCGAGGCTCCCGCGCTCGATCGTGACGAGGTGCTGTCGGCGGCACCTGCGGCACAAGACAACCGATTCCGCGTGCCGCCGATCATCGGGTTCGAAGAATGACCAAACGCAGCGTCGTCGACGTCGCCGCCGCGGTGTCGCGCGGTGAGTTGTCGGCTGCCGCGGTTCTCGAGGAGAACCTGCAGGCGATCGCCGCACGCGAAGACGAGGTGCATGCGTTCAACCTCGTCATGGCCGATGCCGCCCGCGAGCGGGCCGCACGGATCGATGCCGAAGTGAAAAAGGGCGGCAGTGTCGGCCGCCTTGCCGGTGTCACCATCGCGCTGAAGGACAACATGTGCACCCGCGGAGTCGACACCACGTGCTCGTCGAAGATCCTCGCCGGATGGAAGCCGCCGTACGACGCCACGGTGGTGCGCCGATTGCACGACGAAGGTGCGGTGTTCGTCGGCAAGACGAACCTCGACGAATTCGCCATGGGTTCGAGCACGGAGAACTCGGCGTTCGGCCCCACCCGCAACCCGCTCGATACTTCGCGCGTGCCGGGTGGCTCGAGCGGCGGCAGTGCGGCGGCGGTTGCCGCGGGATTCTCCACCGCATCGCTCGGCAGCGACACGGGCGGCAGCATTCGTCAGCCCGCTGCGTTGTGCGGTCTCGTCGGAGTGAAGCCCACGTACGGACTGGTGTCGCGGCTCGGTCTCGTCGCGTTCGCCAGCAGCCTCGATCAAATCGGGCCGTTCACGACGAGCGTGGCCGATGCGGCGCTGCTGCTCGAAGTCATCGCCGGACACGACCCGCTCGATTCGACGTCGTTGCCGCAGCCCGCGCCGCAACTCACCGCCGAGGTGTCGCGCGGAGTGCAGGGAATGCGCATCGGTCGCGTCGTCGACATGCCCGAAGGTTGCGAGCCCGAGGTGCTCGCGCAACTCGACGCCGCGTTCGCCGCGTTGCAGGCCGCCGGCGCAACCATCGTCGACGTGAAGCTGCCGTCGCTGTCGTACGGGCTTACCGCGTACTACCTCATCGCTCCCGCCGAGGCGAGCAGCAACCTCGCGCGGTACGACGGCGTGCGTTACGGCATGCGCGTCGATGCGGCCGATCTCAACGCGATGTACGACGCCACCCGTGCCGCCGGTTTCGGCGACGAGGTGAAGCGGCGCATCATGCTCGGTACGTACGCCCTGTCGGCGGGTTACTACGACGCGTACTACGGCAAGGCGCTGAAGGTGCGCCGGCTCATCGCCGACGACTTCGCTGCCGCGTACGCGAGCTGCGACGCCATTCTCACGCCCACGTCGCCGACGGTGGCGTTCAAGATCGGTGACAAAACGAGCGATCCGCTCACCATGTACTTGTGCGACGTTTTCACGATTCCCACCAACCTCGCCGGTCACGCCGCGATGAGCGTTCCGTACGGAACGGGTGCGCACGGCTTGCCCGTGGGCGTGCAGGTTCTCGCGCCGGCGCTCGGCGAGGCGGCGATGTTCCGCGTTGCTGGAGCACTGGAGGCATCGTTGTGAGCGACATCTCCACCGACAACCTCATTGACGGCTGGGAGCTGGTCGTCGGTCTCGAAGTGCACGTCGAGTTGGCGACGCGGACGAAACTGTTCAGTGCGTCGCCGAACCGCTTCGGTGACGAACCGAACACGAACATCGACCCTGTCACGCTCGGTCTGCCGGGTGCGTTGCCCGTGCTCAACAAACACGCCGTCGAATTGGCGATGCGCATCGGCTTGGCACTCAACTGCCGCGTGCAGCCGTGCACGTTCCACCGCAAGAACTACTTCTACCCCGACCTGCCGAAGGCGTACCAAATCAGCCAGTACGACCAGCCGTTGAATGTCGACGGATGGTTGGACCTGCCCGGCGATGTGCGCATCGGCGTCGAGCGTGCGCACCTCGAAGAAGACACCGGCAAGTCGACGCACTTCGGTGGTGCGTCGGGTCGCATCCACGGCAGCGACTACTCGCTCATCGACTTCAACCGCGCCGGTGTACCGCTCGTCGAAATCGTGTCGCGCCCCGACATTCGCACGAGCGAACAGGCGCGCCAGTACGTCGCCGAGTTGCGCGCCATCCTGCTCGCCATCGGTGCGAGCGACGCGAAGATGGAAGAGGGATCGATGCGTTGCGACGTCAACGTGTCGGTGCACAAGCCCGGAACTCCGTTCGGTACGCGCTGCGAGATCAAAAACGTCAACTCGATTCGCGCCGTCGGTCGGGCCATCGACTATGAGGCGCGCCGCCAGATCGACATCATCACCTCGGGTGGCGTCATCCGCCAGCAAACTCTGCACTGGGACGACGCCGCTGGACGCACCAACGTGTTGCGCACGAAGGAAGATGCCGACGATTACCGCTACTTCCTCGAACCCGACCTCGTGCCGCTCGCTCCCGACGAAGCGTGGGTGAACTTGGTGCGCGCCGCGTTGCCGCCGCTGCCCGCGCAGCGCCGTCGCACGCTCGCCGAACTCACCGGTGCCGACGTGCTCGGCGAAGCAGTGTCGGTCATCGTCGAGCGCGGACAGGACGACTACGTCGCCGCGGTTGCCAAGGTGGGCGGTGATCCGGCGCGCGCACTCGTGTACGTGCAGCAGGCGTTCGCCGACGAACCGGCATCACCGCGCGTGCCGGCCGGCGACGTCGCCGCGCTCACGCTGCTCGAGAAGAACGCCAAGGTGACGGCAACTCAGGCCAAGACGTTGCTTGCCGAACTCGTCGCCAACGGCGGCGGCGACGTGCTCGCCATGGCGAAGGCGAAGGGTTTCGAAGCGATGGACACCGGTGCACTCGAGGCGCTCGTCGACGCGGCGATCGCCGCCGAGCCCGATGCATGGGCGAAGTACAAAGCCGGCGAGCAAAAGGCCATCGGCGCCCTCGTTGGCGCGGTGATGAAGTCGTCGAAGGGCAAGGCCGACGGCAAAGCCGTCACCGCGTTGCTTCAGGCGAAAGCGAGCACCTGACCCGACACGGTGAGGTGCACCCGGTCGCCGCTGCGCGGCAAACGGGTGGCATGCAGTCGGGCAACGACCGTTTCGCCGCTGTCGAGTCGCACGTCGATTTCGCCGTCGTGGCCGTAGAACCGCGTCGAGACGGTGGTGCCGGCGTGCGGTGCCTGTGGTGACTCGTCGAGCTCGATCTGCTCGGGTCGGATGATGACGGTGACGATGCCACGCGGCGCGGTGCCGTTGAGCGGCAGTCGTCCGAGTGCACACGTGACCGTGCCGTCGGCGTCGACGTTGCCGACGAGTTTCACCGCTTCTCCGACGAACTCGGCGACGCGCCGTGACACGGGGTGCGAGTACAACTGGGCGGGTTCGCTGCACTGGATGATCGTGTTGTCGAGCATGACGGCGACGCGATCGGCCGTGGACAGCGCCTCCTGCTGGTCGTGGGTGACCCACAGTGCCGACGCACCGGTGGCGCGCAACGCGGCAACCACCTGGTCGCGCACGCTCATCTTCAGCGATGCGTCGAGCGCACTGAACGGCTCGTCGAGCAGGACGATGGCCGGTGACGGTGCGAGTGCGCGGGCGAGTGCGACGCGCTGTTGCATGCCACCCGAGAGTTCCTCGGGGCGACGGTCGGCAAAACCGCCGAGACCGACGAGTTCGAGCAGTTCGTTGACGCGAGCGCGAGCCTGGGACGAGCGACGCTTCACGAGACCGAAGGCGACGTTCTCGCCGACGCTGAGGTGGGGGAACAGGGCACCTTCCTGCGGCACGAGGGCAACGCCGCGCTGCTCGGGTTCGACGAGTGAGCGCCCGTCGCGCACGACGACACGGCCGCCGATCTCGATCGTGCCGCTCGTCGGCGCCTCGAAACCGCTGATGACGCGCAGCAGGGTGGTCTTGCCCACGCCCGACGGCCCGAGCACCGCGGTGATGTGCCCGGTGGGCACCTGCAGCGACACGTTCTTCAGCACGTCGATTGCGCCGAAGGAATGCGACACGTCGTCGAGGCGCAGCGCGAGCGAGGCGCTCGGCGCGCCGAACGGTGACGCGGTACTGACGGAGACGCCCGACGTGACGGTCATTGGCGCACCGACTTCATCACGCTGAACGTGCTGAGCACGGCGGTGGGTGCTGCGGCGAGCAACATCAGCGCCACAGCGTACGGACCCACCGCGCCGTAATCGGACACGGAACTGAACTTCCAGATGCTCGTCGACAGGGTTTCCAGTCCCGTGGGGCGCAACAACAGCGTCGTCGGCAATTCCTTCACCGCGCCGAGCAACGCAAGCGCGCCACCGGCGGCGATTCCCGGCAGAGCCACGGGAATCGTGATGCGCCGCAGAGTGGCCATGCGTGACGTACCGAGCGACCGCGCAACGTCTTCGAGCACGGGGGTGGACTGTTCGACCGCGGTGCGCACGGCACCGACGACGAGCGGCAAGAAGATGATCATCTGCCCGAACACGAGCAGCGGCACTTCCTGGTACAGCGGACGCACGAGGTTGATGCCGAGGTACACGACGGCAAGTGCAACGACGATTCCCGGCAACGAGTGCGTGAGGTACACGCTCGCTTCGGTGGCACGGGTGAAGCGTCCGGAGAACCGCGCGATGGCGATGCCGACGGGAAGGGCGAGCAACACCGTGGCCACTGCAGTGGCGATGCCGATGCCGAACGAATCACGAATGGTGAGTGCGACGTCGCCCCAATCGGTGACGGCGGTGCCGCGGCGCATCCAGTTGGTGACGCTGACGATCGGCACGCCCACGGAGATCCCGATGACGACCACCGACCACACGACGGAGGTGATGCGAACGGCGCGCGGCGACACCTGCACGCTGCGCCGGTTGAGGCCCTTGCCGAGTCGGACGCGCGCGGTACGACCGCGTACGCGACGTTCGAGAACGATGAGCAGTGCCGCGATAGCAACGAGCACGAGAGCGAGAATCGCGGCGCGCGTCGGGTTGAACCCGGCTCGGTACGCGCCGTAGATCACCCAGGTGAAGGTTTCGTAGCGCATTGCCGCGACCGCGCCGAAGTCGCTGACGACGTAGAGAGCGACGAGAAGTCCGCCCCCGACGACGGCGGGTTGAATTTGGCGCAACGACACGCGCCACGCCGCCGCGAGCGGTGACACACCGAGTGACCGGGCGACGTCTTCGAGCGAGATGTCGGTGGCGCGCAACGCGGCCGCGACCGGGAGCATGACGTACGGATACGACACGATCGTGAGCACGAGAGCGGCACCGAAGAAGCCGGCGATGTCCGGCAGCCACGACACCCAGGCGAAGGCGGCGAGATACGACGGAATCGCCAACGGCAGGGCGAACAAGGTGAGCAATGCAACCCGACCGCGCAACGAGGTGCGCACGACGATCCATGCGCACACCGTGCCGATGACGATGCACGCGAGCGTGACGACGAGTGTGAGGGTGAGGCTGCGCAGGACGAGCCACAGCGTGCGCGAGCGGAACACCTCGTCGACGACGCCGGCGACACCACGGGAGAACCCGGCATCGAACAAGTAGATCAGCGGGGCGAGCCCGACGAAGACGGCGGCCGCCGCGGGTACCGCAAGTGCTGCAGGTATCCGCGACGGCCGAGCCATGAACGTCTTACTTCGTCAGCAATCCGACGCGAACGAGCAACTCCTGCGTGGCCTCGAGCGACTTGAGGTCGGCGAGATCGATGGCAGGTGCGTTGAGCTCGCTCAGTGCGGGAATCTCCACGCTGGTGGGCACACCGGCGACGAGCGGGTATTCGAACGTCGTGTTGGCGAAGTATTCCTGGCCACCTTGGCTGAGCATATAGTCGATGAACGCCTGCGCCCCTGCGGGATTTGCGCTCGTTGCGAGGATGCCCGCACCGGCGACGTTCACGAGACTTCCCGCATCACCGTCACGAAGGTAGTGGTTCTTCGCGACAACCGCATTGGCCCCTTCCTTGCTGATCTTTTCGTACAGGTAGTAGTGGTTGATGAGACCCATCGCGACTTCGCCCGTGTTCACGGCGTCGCGCACGACACCGTTCTTTTCGTAGGCAACGGGCTCGTTGGCGGCAAAGCCGGTGAGCCACGCCTCGGCGCCGTCCTCACCGCGAGTGACGCGCAAGGCGGTGACGAACGACTGCCACGACGCATTCGTCGGAGCGAAACCGATCTTGCCCTTCCACTGCACGTTGAGCAGGTCGTCGAGTGACGTGGGCAACGTGGGTACGAGCTCGGGGTTGTACACGATCACGCGGGCGCGACCGCTGGTACCGACCCAACCATCGTTCACGGAACGAAATGCGGGATCGACGAGCGACAACGTGGTTTCGGGCAGCGTGGCGAACAGACCTGCATCTTCGATCGCACCGAGTGCACCGGCATCCTGACCGAAGTACACGTCGGCGGGGCTCGCATCACCTTCGGTGAGCAACAATGCGGCGAGTTCGCCCGAGTCGCCGTAGCGCACCTCAACGGTGACGCCGGTGGCAGCGGTGAACTCGTCGATGAGCGGTTGCACGAGCGTTTCGCTGCGGCCCGAGTACACGGTGATCGACGTGCCTTCGATGACCGGTGCTTCATCGGCGACGGAAGTGTCGCTCGCCGTATCGCTCGTCGTGTCCGACGACCCGCCGCATGCGGCGAGTGCCGTCACGGTTGTCATGGCGAGCGCTGCACCGAGTGCACGCCACGCGCGCCGGCGTGCGATTCCTGTCTTCATTCGCATCCCTCCCGGGCTGTTAGGTCTACCTGACACTACTGTTAGGCATTCCTAACACGCAACCCGGGAGAAACGAGCTTCGCCGGTGTCCGTGTCGGCGGCACGGTCACCAAGATTTCACTCTTCTGCCACGCCGCAGCCAGACGGCGGCAAGATGCGTGTCAATCCGAACTTCTACGTTGCGCTCACCACAACGGAGGTTCAACCGATGAAACTGCCTCATGACGAAGGCATCAGCAACAATTCCAGCAACGAGTCGTTCGAACAGGTGCTGTCGGCGTACATGTCGCGGCGCTCGGTGATCGTCGGCGGTTTGGCTACCGCGGCGCTCGTGTTCGCCGGCGGATCGATGGCATCGGCCACGGCTGTTGCCCCGACAAAGCGCACCGGTCTGCTCGATGCGGCACGCCGCCCGAAGATGGGCTTCACCTCGATTCCGCTGCAGGCCGGCCCGATGCCGACGATCGCACCCGAGTACACCTATGACGTCGTCATCCCGTGGCGCACGAAGCTCGACGGCACGGGCGAATTCCCGTACGGCCTCACGTCGCAACAGCAGGCGCAGTCGATCGGAATCGGTCACGACGGCATGTGGTACTTCGGTGACAACAAGCAGGGCGTACTCGCCATCAATCACGAGTACGGCACGACCCCGCACATCATTGGCAAGGCCGTACCGACCAGCCTTGAAGAAGTGCGAATCTCGCAGCACGCACACGGTGTGTCGGTCGTTGCGATCGCAAATGGTAAGGCGGGATGGCAAGCGAAGAAGGACAGGCGCAACCGTCGCGTGCACGTGAACACCCCGGTTGAGTTCAGCGGCCCGGCCGCAGGCAGCTCGTTGCTCGTCAACGCGGCAGGCAACGAACCGCAGGGGACATTGAACAACTGCGCCAACGGATACACCCCGTGGGGGACGTACCTCACGTGCGAAGAGAATTTCAACGGTTACTTCGGTGCAACGAATGCGTCGTGGAAGCCGAGTGCCGAGGAGAACCGCTACGGCGTCACTGCCGTGGGTTTCGGATACGACTGGCACAAGTACGACCCGCGTTTCGACCGCTCGCAGCCGGGTTATGCCAACGAGATCAACCGCTTCGGATGGGTCGTGGAGATTGATCCGCAGAACCCGAAGGCGAAGCCCGTGAAGCGCACTGCACTCGGTCGCATAAAGCACGAAGGTGCAGACGTCGTCGTTGGCAAGAACAACCGCGTCGTCGTGTACATGGGTGACGACGAGCGTTTCGATTACATCTACAAGTTCGTGTCGTCGGGCGACTGGCGTCGGATGCGTGCCAACGGCAAGAGCCCACTCGACGAGGGCACCTTGTACGCGGCGAAGTTCAACGCCGACGGCACCGGAACGTGGTTGGAGCTGTCGCCACGCAACCCCGGACTCGCGTCGTGGACGATCGACAAGATTCTCGTGCAGACCCGCCAGGCGGCGGATGCCGCGGGTGCCACGAAGATGGACCGCCCCGAGTGGATCTCGACGGCGCCGGACGGTTGGTCCTACGGCACGTTGACGAACAACACGCGTCGAACGCCTGCTCAGGTCGATGCGGCGAATCCGCAGGCGAACAACGCCGACGGCCACATCATTCGTTGGAAGGATGCCGACAAGCACGTCGGATTGACCTTTGAATGGAACATCTTTGCAGTGTCGAACCAAGTGTTCGACGACGGCGGCCAGATGTACGGGTCGCCGGACGGCATCTGGGTCGACCCGGACGGCCGCGTGTTCATCCAGACCGATGGCACGCAGCCGGGTGGCAACAACGACCAGATGGTCGTTGTTGATCCGAAGTCACGCACGTTCAAGCGCATCTTCACTGGAGTAAAGGGTTGCGAAGTGACGGGAGTGGCCGTGACGCCCGATCGTAAGACGATGTTCGTCAACCTTCAGCATCCCGGTGACGGCGATCCGAAGAACTCGAACTTCCCGGCGAAGTACACCGGCGCAGCCGGTCCCGTTCCGCGCGACTGCACGATCGTGATCACACGCAAGGACGGCGGAATCGTCGGATCGTAAACGTTGCCGGTGACCCGGCTGCTTCCCGCGAACCATCCCCTGAGGGCGGGAAGCAGCCAGGGTTAGCCTTGCCGCATGGCCGGCACGACAGACACCCCAGTCGACATCAAACCGCGCAGTCGCGACGTCACCGACGGACTGCAGAAGGCGGCGTCGCGCGCCATGTTGCGCGCCGTCGGTCTCACCGACGACGACTGGGACAAGCCCCAAATCGGTATCGCCTCGGCCTGGAACGAGGTGACGCCGTGCAACGTGTCGCTGCGCCGCCTCGCCGAGCACGCCAAGAACGGCGTGCGCGAAGCCGGTGGTGTCGGGCTCGAGTTCGGCACGATCACGGTGAGCGACGGCATCAGCATGGGTCACGAAGGCATGCGTGCCTCGCTCGTCAGCCGCGAAGTGATTTGCGACAGCGTCGAAACGGTCGTGCACGCCGAGCGCTTCGACGGATTCGTCGGTTTGGCCGGATGCGACAAGAGCATTCCGGCGATGCTCATGGCGGCGGCGCGGCTGAATTTACCGAGCGTGTTCGTGTACAACGGCTCGACGCTGCCCGGTCGTCACAACGACGCCAACATCGACATCACGACGGTGTTCGAAGCCATCGGAGCGTGTGCCGCGGGAAAGATGACGTACGACGAAGTGCTCGACATCGAGCGCGCC
>JBMTET010000034.1:0-14815 GCA_049433365.1 Ilumatobacteraceae bacterium
TTCAGTCGGACTCGCGGGACGCCGGTGCGGGGTCGTTGTACTGCTGCATCGTCGGTGAATCGCACGATGGTCACGAGCATGCCGCCGCAGCGCTGCGTGCGGGCGCGGTGGCGCTGGTGGTCGAACGCGATGTCGCCGACGTGGCCGCCGACGTGGTGCGCATCGTCGTCAACGACTCGCGCCGGGCAACGGGGCTGTTCGCAGCTGCATTCCACGGAATGCCGAGCCGTCAGATGACCGTCGTCGGAATCACCGGAACGAACGGCAAAACGACGACGGCCCACCTCCTTGCGTCGATCTTCCGGGCAGCGGGGCGCGACACGCGGATCATCGGCACCCTCACGGGAGTGCGCACCACACCCGACGCAGTCGAGTTGCAGCGCATGCTCGCCGGATTCCGCGCCGAAGGTGCCCAAGTCGTCGTGATGGAAGTGTCGTCGCACGCACTCGCACTGCACCGCGTCGCGGGGATGCACTTCGCCGCCGCAGTGTTCACCAACCTCGGGCACGACCATTTGGACTTCCACGGCACGGTCGAGCGGTACTTCGCCGCCAAGGCGGCCCTGTTCGATCCCCGTTTGTCGGCAATTGGTGTGGTGAATCGCGACGACGTGCACGGGCGACTGCTCATCGACGGTGCGGCGCTTCCGATCGTTTCCTTCGGCATCGACGATGCATCCGACGTGCAAGCGAGCGTGGTCGATCATTCCTTCGACTGGAAATCGTCGCAGCTTCGAGTACGACTCGGCGGTCACTTCAACGTGCTCAACTCGTTGGCTGCGGCAACGACGGCCGCCGCCCTCGGTGTGGCGAGCGGTGACATCGACCGCGGTCTCGCCGCAGTCGCTCCGGTGCCGGGTCGGTTCGAGAACGTCGACATCGATCGCGATTTCGCCGTGATCGTCGACTACGCACACACGCCCGAGGCACTCGCGCGCGTACTGGAGTCGGCCCGTCGGGTGGCTGCAAGCGGCCGGGTGGTCGTCGTGTTCGGTTGCGGCGGCGGGCGCGATGCACGAAAGCGCCCCGACATGGGTGCCGTTGCCACCCGGGATGCCGATGCAGTCGTGCTCACCTCGGACAATCCGCGTCACGAAGATCCAGCGGCAATCATTGCCGACATCGAACGTGGCATTCCGGCCGGGCGACGCGCCGTGCTCGTTGCAGTGGAAGAGGATCGTCGCGCGGGCATTGCCCGTGCTCTTGCCGAAGCACGCAGCGGTGACGTCGTCGTCGTTGCGGGCAAGGGGCACGAAACGACGCAAACTCTCGCCGATCGCGAAGTTCCGTTCAGCGACGCGGCGGTCGTGCGCGAACTCACCGGGGTGGCGGCGTGATCGCGATTCTCATCGCCGGTGCCGTCGCGATCGGGGCGTCGATTGCCACGACGCGGCTGATGATCGCGTTCTTTGCGCGACTGGGCAAGGGTCAGCCGATCCTCGGTGCCGAGGATCGTGGACCAACCCATCACATGGTGAAGCAGGGCACGCCGACGATGGGCGGAATCGCCATCCTGGTGTCGGCTGCACTCGGTTGGACGGTGGCTCACGTGCGCGACGGCCTGCCGTTTTCGACACAGGCGCTGATCATCTGGTTGACCGTCTTCGTGCTCGCAGCGTTCGGATTCATTGACGACTTCCTCAAGGTTCGCCGCCAGCACAATCGCGGCATCTTCTGGAAGAAGAAGGGGTGGGTCAGTTTCGGCATCGTCATGTTGCTCACCTGGCTGCTCGCATCGCGCACGGGGGTGAGCGAAACGATTTCGTTCACCCGTGCCGAGATTCCCGGCTGGGACATCAGCGGTCCGTTCTACGTCGTCTGGACGGCGCTCATGGTGTGGGCGACGACGAACGCCGTCAACGTCACCGACGGCCTCGACGGTCTTGCTGCCGGCTCGGCGATGTTCGGCTTCGGCGCGTTCACGCTCATCGCGTACTTCGCCTTCCGCAACGGGGACATTTACGCGGCGATCGTCAACCCGCTCGACCTCGCGGTGCTCGCTGCGGCTCTCGCGGGCGCATGCGGCGGATTCCTGTGGTGGAATGCGGCTCCAGCGCGAATCTTCATGGGTGACGTCGGATCCCTCGGGCTCGGAGCGGCACTCGGCATGCTCGCGGTCGCGACGAACACGCACCTGCTGTTGCCGATCATCGCCGGTATCAACGTGCTCGAAGCCGGTTCGGTTGCCGTGCAGATGGGGGTCTTCAAGGCCAGCGGTCGCAAGAAGCGCCTGTTTCTCATGTCGCCGATCCACCACCATTTCGAACTGAAGGGTTGGCCGGAGACGACGGTGATCATCCGTTTTTGGTTGCTCGCGGCGTTGTGCGTGGCAACCGGTGTTGCGCTGTTCATTGCCGACTTCACGAACGAGATTCGGATCGTCGGGGACTTGGCTCGCTGATGCGCACCCTGGTCTACGGATTGGCGATCGCCGGTCGTGCCGTCGCGACGTACCTCGTTTCCCGTGGCGACGTCGTGACGTTGGCCGACGACACCCCGACCGACGAGCACCGCGAGTTCGCGCGTCGAATCGCGGCACCTCTGCTCGAAGGGCAGGCACTCGTCGGTGCAGTGCACGACGTTGCCGGATTCGATCGCCTCGTGCCCAGTCCGGGTGTAGCCGAGTCGCACCCAATCGTGCGCGCTGCGCAGGCCGCGGGCGTCGAGGTCGTGTCGGAAATCGAGATCGCCTACCGCGACGAGGCGTCCCGCGCCGGCGGAGCGCGTCCGTTCGTTGCGGTCACCGGCACCGACGGCAAGACGACGACGACGCTGATGGTGGCGGCGATGCTCAACGCGGCGGGGCACCGGGTCCGCGCCGTCGGCAACACCGAGTTGCCGCTCGTTGCCGCACTCGACGGAGACGACACCGCATTTGCCGTCGAGTGTTCGAGTTTCCGACTGGCGTTCACGCGGGACTTTCGCGCATCGGCGGCCGTGTGGCTGAACCTCGCGCCGGACCATCTCGACTGGCACACCGACATGACGTCGTACCGCGACGCCAAGCAGCGCATCTGGGCCGCAGCGACGCCGAGCGACGTCGCCGTCGCTCCCGTCGTCGATCCGTCGATCGTCGAGTCGGCACGCCGCAGCAACGCTCGTGTCGTCACTTTCGGCATGCAGGAAGGTGACTACCGCTGCGAAGGGGAGTGGCTCGTGTCGCCCCACGGGCGCATCGTGGAGCGCGCCGCTTTGTCGCGCGACCTTCCGCACGACGTGACGAACGCCCTCGCCGCGAGCGCGGCGGTTCTCGAAGCAGGTCTCGCCACGCCCGAGGCGATCGGTGCGGCGCTTGCCGGGTTCCGTCACGCCGCACATCGCATCGAATTCGTCGCCGAGATCGACGGCGTGCGTTGGTTCAACGACTCGAAAGCGACGAGCCCGCATGCCGCCCGCGCGGCGATCACGTCGTTCGACGACGTGGTGCTCATCGCCGGTGGAAAAAACAAGGGGCTCGATCTCGGGGAGATGGCTGCGAACGTCGAGCGTGTGCGCGCCGTCGTTGCCACCGGTGCCGCGGCCCCCGACATCGCCGCGGCCTTCGCCGGGCGTTGCCCGGTGCGCACCGCCACCTCGATGAGCGAAGCCGTGGCCCATGCCCACGAATTGGCCGGCCCCGGCAACGTCGTGTTGCTGTCGCCCGGATGTACGAGCTTCGACTGGTACCGCAACTACGCCGAACGGGGCGACGATTTTCGCCGCCTCGTACTCGCCCTGGCCGCATCCCGCGCCGCACATTCGCAACAGGAAGGAATCCACCAATGACCGCAACTCTCAACGCGCCGTCGGCTTCATCGCACCCGGGTGCCAACTCGACCTCGGTGTCGCTCGCCGAGCGACGTCGTCAGGCGCTCGACCGCAAGGGTGCGCTCGGGTACCTCAAACTTTCCGACACGCCGCCGACGCGCACGTTCTACGTGATTGCGATCATCGTCACGGTGTTCGTGAGCATCGGCCTCGTCATGGTGCTGTCGGCTTCGTCGATCACGTCGATCAACCGCGGCGGCTCGGCGTGGACGATGTTCTTCCGGCAGTTGATGTGGGCGATGGTCGGTGGTGCCGCGGCAATTGCCACCTACCGCATGCCGTATCACATCTGGCGCAGCATCACTTTGCCGACGCTCATCGCCGCTTTTGCCCTCAACTTGTTGCCGTTCACCCCGCTCGGCGTGACGATCAACGGTGCCAACGCGTGGGTGTCGATGGGACCGGTGAATTTCCAGCCGTCGGAGTTCCTCAAGTTCGCACTCGTCGTGTACTCGACGAACCTCCTCGGGCGTCGCCAGCGCGAGATCACGGTGGCTCGTCGCACGTTTTTCCCCGTCGTTGCGGTGTGGGGAGCCTCGGCGGCTGTGTGCATGCTGCAGAAGGACCTCGGAGCGGCGATCGTCATGTCGGCAATCGCCGTGACGGTGCTGTTCATGTCGGGTGCTCCGCTGCGCTGGATCTTTGCCGCATCGTTCGCCACGATCGTCGGCGGGGTGTCGGTCATCGTCTCGAGTGCGTCGCGCCGCAACCGTTGGCTGGCGTTCTTCGACATCGAAGGCAACAAGGAGCACACCGCGTACCAGGTGTACCAATCGCTGCTCAGCATCGCCAACGGTGGAATCGCCGGTGTCGGTCCCGGTGAGGGCACGAGCAAGTGGGGTTACGTCCCGCTCGCACACAGCGACTTCATCTTCACCGTCATCGCCGAAGAGTTCGGTTTGCTCGGCTCGAGCATCATCATCGTCGGTTTTCTCGTGCTCGCGGCATGCGGATTCCAGGTGGCGTTGCGTGCGCGTGATCGTTTCGGTGCGCTGCTTGCCGCGGGAATCACGACATGGTTCGTCATGCAGGCGTGCATCAACATCGGTGGTGTCATCGGCATCATGCCGGTGACGGGCCTCACGTTGCCGCTCATTTCGTACGGCGGCTCGTCATTGCTCATCACGCTCGCCGCAGCCGGTCTGTTGCTCAACGTGGCGCGCAACATGCGCCAGGGTGCGCCGACAACGCGCGACTAGCCTCGCGGGCGACATGTTCGCCGTGGTGGCAGGTGGGGGAACGGCGGGACACGTCGTTCCGGCCATCGCAATTCTCGAGCAACTGCGCGAAGCCGGCTGGAGCGCCGACGATTTGGGGTACGTCGGGTCGTTGCGCGGTCCCGAGTCGCGGCTCGTTGCGCCGCTCGGTGTGCATGCCCGGTTCCTCGACGTCGACGGCGTGCAGCGCAGTCTCGCCCCGCGCACGGTGTTGCGCACGTTGCGGGCCGCAGTGGGACTGTTGCGTGCCGGTCGGCAGATGCGGACGTGGTTCGCCGCGCACGCTCCGCGGGTGGTCGTCAGCGTCGGCGGCTACGCGAGCGTGCCCGCAACGATGGCGGCACGTTGGCTGCGGATCCCCGTCGTGACGGTGTCGTACGACGCGGTACCCGGACTCGCCACTCGTCGTCAGGCTCGCCACAGCGTCGTCAGCATCGTCGCCCATGCCCAGTCGCCCTTGCGCAACGCTGTGCACGTCGGTGCACCCGTGCGTGCATCCCTGCGTCACCTCGACGTCGCAGCCCGAAGGGTCGAAGCACGCCGCCGCCTGGGGGTTTCCCCCCATCGCACCGTCGTTACGGTGATCGGTGGGTCGCTCGGGTCGAGGGTGCTCAACGATGCCACCGTCGCATGCGTCGCGTCGCTGCGCAACCGGCGCGACCTCGCGGTGGTGCACCTGTGCGGCGGTCGCTACGTCGACGATCCGTTGCCGAGCGATACCGGTGACGTCGAGTACCGCAGGATCGCCTCGGTCGACGACATGACCGATGTGTGGGCCGCCACCGACATCGCAGTGACGCGGGCCGGCGCGAGCACCATCGCCGAGATCGCAACCGTCGGAGTCGCCGCGATCGTCGTTCCGTGGTCGGGAGCCGCCGGTGATCACCAAGCGCTCAATGCGCACACGCTCGCCGACCACGGTGCGGCCATCGCGCTCGCGGAATCCGATGCCGTCGCCCAACTGCCGCGGCTGGTGGCCTCGTTGCTCGACGACCCCGTGCGCCGTGGTGACATTGCCGGGCGCGCCCGCAGCGCGGGTGCGGGGCACCGCCGCGCGGCAATTGCCGAGACGATCATGTCTGCAGTCGACGCACCGGCGCCACTCGTCGACCTCGGTGCGGCACGGCGCATCCACGTCGTCGGTGCCGGTGGGCCGGGAATGAGTGCGCTCGCACATGTTCTGGCGGAGATGGGTCACGGGACCTCGGGAAGCGACGTGCGCGAGTCGGCGACGGTTGCGCGCCTGCGCGACGCCGGAATTCCCGTCAACGTGCCGCACGATCCCAATGTCGTCGTCGGTTGCGACGCCGTCACGTATTCGTCGGCGATCCCGGCGACCAACGTCGAGCTCGCGGCCGCGCGAAGCGCAGGTGTGCGGGTGGTGTCGCGGGCGACGATGCTCGGCAGCGTGTGCGCCCGGACGCGGGCCGTGTCGGTGGCCGGCACACACGGCAAGACGACCACCTCGGCGTTGCTGGCAACGATGTTGCGCGATGCGGGGATGGATCCCGGTTGGTACGTGGGCGGTGACGTGCGCGGACTCGGCGGCAACGCCCACTGGGGCAGCGGACCGTTCGTCGTCGAAGCCGACGAAAGTGATTCGACGCACACCGCCCTGCAGCCCCGCGCGACGATCCTCACGAACGTCGACGTCGATCATCTCGACGAGCACGGTTCACTCGACGGAATCATCGCGTCGTTCGACCGGCATCTTGCGGCGGTGCCGGGAACACGGGTGGTGTGCGGTGACGATCCCGGCGCCGCTTCGCTCGCACGTCGCCACGGTGCGACGACGTACGGCATCGTGGCCGACGCGCAGGGTTCGGTTGGCTCGCCCGACATGGTCGCGCGCGACGTTCGCTTCGAGCACGGTGGTGCAACCTTCACCGCGCTGTACCGCGGGAAACCGCTCGGCGAGGTGCGTCTTGCGTTGCGCGGTCGGCACAACGTGCTCAATGCACTCGGCGCGCTGACGATGGCGATCGAGCTGGGTGCCGATGCGCCCAGTTGTCTGCGCACGCTGGCGACGTTCGGGGGAGTCGCGCGACGTTTCGACACCCGCCACGTCGTCGACGGCATCACACTCGTCGACGATTACGCCCACCTGCCCGCCGAAATCACGGCGGTTCTCGCCGCGGCTCGCGGGTCCACCGACACGTGGCGGCGCATCGTCGCCGTGTTCCAGCCGAACCGGTTCAACCGCATGGCCGTGTTGTCGCCCGAGTACCGCGACGCATTTGTCGGCGCCGATCTCGTCGTCATCACGGACATCTATTCGTCGGGAACCGCGCCGATTGCGGGAGTGACGGGCGAACTCGTCGTCGACGCGGTGCGCGCCGCCCATCCGCAGGCTGCGGTGGAGTGGCGGGCGACACGCGACGAACTCGTCGAGTTTCTCGCCGGTGAGTTGCGTGCCGGGGACGTGTGCATCTCCATGGGATGCGGTGACATCGAGACCCTCCCCGATGAGGTGGTGGCGCGTCGGCGAGACTTGACGCGTGGTGCCTGACGACACGACCGACTACACGCGAACAACGCGTTCGCTCGACCGCGTCGGCCTCATCCTTGGCGCGCGGGTGCGACGCGGCGAACCGCTCGCCGCACTGACGACTTACAAAGTCGGGGGGTCCGCCGCGTTGTATCTGCGGGCCCGCTCCATTGACGATCTCCATGCGGCAGCCAACGTGCTGCGCGATCACGATGTGCCGGTGCTCGTCATCGGTCGCGGCAGCAACCTGCTCGTATCCGACGAGGGTTTCCCCGGGCTCGTCATCACTCTCGGAGATTTTGCCGACGCAATCGACCTGCCGGCACCCGGCGAACGTGCATACGTCACCGCCGGGGCGAACGTGTTGCTGCCGGTGCTCGCGCGACGGTGCGGCGCCCATGGTCTCACCGGAATGGAATGGGCCGTCGGGGTGCCGGGCTCGATCGGTGGCGCGGTGCGCATGAACGCCGGCGGACACGGCAGTGACATGGCGTCGTCGCTCACGCTGGCCAAGGTGTTCCACTTACGCAAGGGGATCGTCGCCAACGTCACGGCCCGGGATCTCGGTTTGCGATTCAGGGGCAGTGATCTCCAGTCGCACCACGTCGTGTTGTCGGCGAGCGTCGAGTTGTCGTGGGGCAACGTTGCGGCGAGCGAACGCGAGATGGCCGAGATCGTGCGTTGGCGTCGCGAGCATCAACCCGGTGGACACAACGCCGGATCCGTGTTCGTCAATCCGGCGAGCGGGGATCGTTCGGCCGGGGCGATCATCGACTCGCTCGGTTTGCGCGGACTGCGGATCGGCTCGGCCGAAGTGTCGACGAAGCACGCCAACTTCATTCAGGTGGATGACGGCGGTCGCGCCGAGCACGTGGCGCTGCTCATGGCTGAGGTGCGCCGTCGGGTGCACGACGCAACGGGAATCGATCTGCGCAGCGAGATCAAGCTCGTCGGATTCGATCCCGAACTCGCTGCCGATGCCGGTGCGACGGTTGCAGATGCGGCACCGACGACGGACACGTCACGACTCGAGCAGGTATTCGGCGGCGGGATGCGCGATCCGTCGATCACGATGAGTGCGCTCACTCCGCCGATTCCCGACGCGGTACGTGAGGAGTTGCGTGAGCTGTTCGCCGACGCAACGAGCGACACGCCGCGCCCCGAAGAGACCGGGGCGTTGATGGGTGACGCGACTGGCGGCGACTTGCGCACGGGTGGCAACGACCCTGACTTTGTCGTTGTTGACGATGCTGACGATGTTGCTGATGATGATGATGATGAAGGTCGGAACATCGAGGACGATGTCGACGGTGTCACCGCCGGTGTCACCGTCGGTGTCGGTAACGGCGGCGGCGATTCGGGTGAATACGTTGTCGATCGCGGCGACATCGGGGGCGCGGAGGGCGATCTGACGGATGCGTCCGTTGCGTCGGGCCCCGTCGTCATCAACGACGACGAGTTGCGCCTGCCCCACGAACGCACGGAAGGTTCGGCGGCGATCCTCACCTTCGCCCCGACGGTACCGACGCAGCGTGAGGGACGTCGCGTGCGGCTGCGTCGGCGCATTCGCCCGAATCTGCTGCTCGTCAGCGTGAGTGTGCTCGGGCTGCTGCTCGTGGGGATGATCGTCCTTGCGTCGCCGTTGTTTGGCGTGCGCCAAATCGACGTCAACGGCGCGCGCTACGTCGATACCCAGTTGCTCTCGCGAGTGGAGGAGTCGATGCGCGGCACGAGCGTGTTCACCGTCGATCTCGACAGCGCGCGCCGGCGACTCGAGGGAGATCCGTGGGTGCGCAGCGCGCGGCTCAACTGGTACCTGCCCGATCGCGTCGTCATCGACATCGCCGAGCGCACGCCGGTGGCGTGGTTCGTTGGTGTCGACAATCGGGCGCGGATAATCGACATGGATGGCCAGGTACTGGCCGTCGAAGACGGGCAGCCGGTGGGTTACCGGCGCATCTCCGGTGTGGGGCCGAACCTCACACCGGGAAGCTTGGCAGCCCCCGTGTACCGCGCCGCGGCACAGGTGGCCATCTCGCTACCCGACGAACTCGATCGGCGGGTGGAGAGCATCACCGTGTACAGCCCCGATTCCCTCGGTCTCGCGCTGCGCGGCGACACGGAAGTGATTTTCGGTTCGCCGAACGACTTGCGCAACAAGATGTCGCAAGCGCTCGTTGCACTGCGTCGCCAGGATCCCGCCACCATTGCCCGGATCGACGTCTCCGGTGGCCAGCCCGTCATCACCAGCCGCTGACGCTGCACCCCGCGGGTCGGTGCGGGGGAAGGTGCCAGTCATTGGTCACTGAATCGCCCCCGGTGGGCGCATTCGCTAGTGTCGTTGAACAATTAGTTCACGTTGAGGCTGTCGCGGCTTCAAGGTGAAGCCAAGGTTCACGAACAGGGCCGCCCGCTGCCGGGTTTACGTCACGGGTGCGTCACACGACACTGGAGTACTCATCATCATGCCGACATCGCCGCAGAACTACCTCGCAGTCATCAAGGTCGTGGGCATCGGTGGTGGCGGCGTCAACGCCGTGAACCGAATGATCGATGCCGGGCTGCGCGGGGTCGATTTCATTGCGATCAACACCGATGCACAAGCACTGCTCATGTCTGATGCCCCGGAAAAAATCGACATCGGTCGTGAAATGACTCGGGGTCTCGGCGCCGGCGCCGATCCCGAGGTGGGCCGTACCGCCGCCGAGGCGCATCGCGACGAGATCCAGGAGCATCTCGCCGGTGCCGACATGGTGTTCATCACCGCCGGTGAGGGTGGTGGTACCGGAACCGGTGCCGCACCCGTCGTTGCCGAAATCGCCAAAGCCGAAGGAGCGCTGACGATCGGCATCGTCACGCGGCCGTTCTCGTTCGAAGGTCGCCGGAGGGCGATGCAGGCCGACAGCGGAATCGCCCGGCTGAAGGAAAAGGTCGACACGCTCATCGTCATCCCGAACGAAAAGCTGCTCACCATCTCCACCGACAAAACGACGTTGCTCGACGCGTTCAAGAAGGCCGACGAGGTGCTCATGCAGGGCGTCTCGGGCATCACCGGAGTCATCACGACCCCGGGACTCATCAACACCGACTTTGCCGACGTGAAGACCGTGTTGTCGAGTGCCGGCACTGCGCTCATGGGAATCGGTGTGTCGAGCGGTGACAAGCGTGCGATCAACGCCGCTCACGCCGCAATCACCTCGCCGATGCTCGAATCGGCCATCGAAGGTGCGCGCGGCATCCTGTTGAACATCGCCGGACCTTCCGACATGGGTCTGTTCGAGTTGAACGAGGCCGCCGAAGCGGTGCAGCGCGTCGCCCATCAGGACGCCAACATCATCCTCGGCACGGTGATCGACGACGATCTCGGCGACGAGGTTCGCGTCACCGTCATCGCCGCCGGATTCGAACGCTGGGACAGCGGTGCAGGTCGCACAGCAACGCGGCTCGATGCCGCAACTCGTGGTGAGCCGCGACCCGATTCGACGAAGGGGTCGCGTTTGCGCGACATCTTCGGTGCGACACCGGGCACCGACGACTTCGACGACGATCTGGACGTTCCCGACTTCCTCAAGTAAGCGCCGTGCAACGCGAGGCGGTCATCGCCGCCGTTGCCGAAGTTCGCCGTGACATCGCCGCATGGGCCTCGCGTCCCGGGGTGCGACTGTGCGCCGTCACCAAGGGTTTTGCTGTCGACGCCATCCGCGCCGCGCGCGACGCCGGTTGCGATGCCGTCGGCGAAAACTACGCACAGGAGCTGCTCGGCAAGATGATCACGCTCGGTGACGAACCCCGACCCGAAGTGCACTTCATCGGCCGAATCCAAAGCAACAAGGTCCGCGCGCTGGCACCCCACGTCACGGCGTGGCAGAGCGTCGACCGCCCCAGTGTCATCGCCGAGATTGGTCGTCGGGCGCCGGCCGCCACACGGGTGATGATTCAGGTGAACACCACCGGCGAACCGGGCAAGTCGGGGTGTTCCCCCGGGGACGTTGGTGTGCTCGTCGCTGCGGCCCGCACGCACGGGCTCATCGTCGACGGCGTCATGACGATGGGGCCGACTTCACAGGATCCGGATGCAACCCGAGCGGCGTTCGCCTTGGCGCGACGTATCGCCGACGAGCACGGGTTCGTCGCATGTTCGATGGGGATGTCGGGGGATCTGCGGATCGCGCTGGAGGAAGGTTCGACTCTCGTGCGCGTCGGTACGCGGCTGTTCGGCCAGCGTCCCGTTGCACCTTTGTCCTCTGGGGTACTCTGACTGCATGTCGATGTTCCGCCGGGCAATGGATTACCTCGGTTTGGGCCCGGATGAGGCCTACGACGACTACGACCAGTCGGTCGCCCAGAATCGTCCCGCCCCACGGCGTCGCGATGAGCCGGTGTACGACGACGACGTCTACGTTGACGATGACGACGTTGCGTACGACGACGAGCCCGCTCCCCGAGCGCGCACTCGTGCCCGCGTCGACGACTCCGGTGTCGCCGTGCGTCCGATCGGTGGCGAGACATCAAAGACGGTGCGACCGCTCACCACTGCGACCGTCGATCCGTTGCAGGTGAAGCCCACCCGCTACGACCACGCTCAGGAAATCGCCGACAGATTCAAGAACGGTCAACCGATCCTCATGAACCTCGTCGGAACGGACAAGGAAACGAAGCGACGTCTCATCGACTTCGCATCGGGTCTCTGTTACGGATTGAACGGAACACTCGAACGCTTGTCGGGAGATATGTTCCGCCTCACACCCAACGGTGTGCGAATTCCCCGCGACTGACGCGACCCCGCCGTCGCGTCACCTCACCTCACGTCACGCAAGGAGCCACGACCATGATTTCCCAACTCGTTTCCCTCTACACGTTCCTCATCTTCGTGCGCATCATCTTGTCGTGGTTCCCGATGAACCCGGCCGGCCCGCTCGCATCGGTGACTCAGGTGCTGTTCCGCATCACCGAACCGGTGCTCGGTCCGGTGCGTCGCATTGTGCCCTCGCTCGGACCGTTCGACATCTCGCCGATCGTCGTCGTGTTCCTGCTCGGCATCGTGCAGCGCGTGCTCGCCAGCGTTGGTTTGTAGATCGGACAGGCGCACGTGACGTATCCCGAGGTCGAGTCACAGCCGAACTTTCCCGCTCTCGAGGAATCGATCCTCGAGTACTGGCGCACGGACGCCACATTCGAGGCCTCGGTGTCGCGGCATGCGCGCTCGACGACACAGGGTGACGCTGCCGAGTTCGTGTTCTACGACGGACCCCCGTTCGCCAACGGCTTGCCGCACTACGGCCACCTGCTCACCGGATACGTAAAGGATGCGATTCCGCGCTACCGCACGATGCGCGGTCAGCGCGTCGAGCGACGTTTCGGTTGGGACTGCCACGGACTGCCCGCCGAAGCCGAGGCCGAGCGTCAACTCGGCATTTCGGGCCGCCAGGCGATCACCGATTTCGGCATCGAGAAGTTCAACGACTACTGCCGCTCGTCGGTTCTGCAGTACACGAGCGAGTGGCGCAAGTACGTCACGCGCCAGGCGCGCTGGGTGGACTTCGACGACGATTACAAGACGCTCGACGTTTCGTACATGGAAAGTGTGATGTGGGCGTTCAAAACCCTGTGGGACAAGGGGCTCATCTACGAGGGTTTCCGGGTGCTGCCGTTCTCCTGGGCACTGGAAACCCCGTTGTCGAATTCCGAGACCCGCATGGACGACACGTACAAGCAGGTGCAGGATCCCGCGCTCACCGTGGGTTTCCTGCTCGAGTCGGGGGAGCGTCTGCTCGCGTGGACGACGACACCGTGGACTTTGCCGTCCAACCTTGCGCTCGCCGTGTCGCCCGACGTCGACTACGGCGTGCACGAGCTCAACGGCGTGCGCTACGTCTTGGCCGAGGCCCGGCGCGGCGCCTACGAGCGGGAACTCGAGGGTGCGCAACACGTTGCCACGCTGCGCGGCAGCGATCTCGTCGGGCGGCGCTATACGCCGTTGTTCGACTACTTCGCCGACCATGCCGATGCGGGTGCGTTCCGGGTGCTTGCCGGAGACTTCGTCACGGTCGATGACGGCACCGGTGTCGTGCACCTTGCACCCGGGTTCGGTGAAGACGACCAGCGCGTGTGTGCCGACGCGGGCATTGAACTCGTCGTGCCGGTCGACTCGCGTGGCCGGTTCACCGCCGAGGTGCGCGACTACGTCGGTCAGCAGGTGTTCGAGGCGAACCCGGCGATCATTCGCACGTTGAAGGAACGAGGTGTCGTGCTGCGCCACGAGACCTACGACCACTCGTATCCGCATTGCTGGCGCACCGGCACACCGCTCATTTACAAGGCAGTGAGTTCGTGGTTCGTTCAAGTGACGGCGATCAAGCAACGAATGCTCGAGCTGAACGAACGCATCACCTGGGTGCCCGAGCACCTGCAACACGGGAGCTTCGGCAAGTGGCTGGAGAACGCCCGCGACTGGACGATCAGCCGCAACCGCTTCTGGGGTTCGCCGATCCCGGTGTGGCGCAGCGACGATCCGGCGTACCCGCGCATCGACGTGTACGGCAGCATCGCCGACTTGGAGCGCGATTTCGGGGTCTCCGTCGCCGAGTTGCACCGCCCGGAAATCGATTCGCTCGTGCGCCCGAATCCCGACGATCCCACCGGCCGCTCGATGATGCGCCGCGTTCCCGAGGTGCTCGACTGCTGGTTCGAAAGCGGTTCGATGCCCTTTGCCCAGGTGCACTACCCGTTCGAGAATCGCGAGTGGTTCGAAGCGCATTACCCGGGTGACTTCATCGTCGAATACATCGGCCAGACGCGCGGCTGGTTCTACACCTTGCACGTGCTTGCCACCGCATTGTTCGACCGGCCGGCGTTCTCCAGCTGCGTGAGTCACGGCATCGTGCTCGGCGACGACGGGCAGAAGATGTCGAAGAGCCTGCGCAACTATCCGGACCCGATGAAGGTGTTCGACACGTACGGCGCCGATGCGATGCGCTGGTACCTCCTGTCGTCGTCGATCTTGCGCGGCTCGGACTTCGCCGTCACCGAGGACGGCATTCGTGACACCGTGCGCCAGGTCATCCTGCCACTGTGGAACTCGTGGTACTTCCTTTCGCTGTATGCCAACGCCGCGGGGGTCGCCGGACACTTCGACGTGTCGAGCACCGACGTGCTCGATCGCTACGTCCTTGCCAAGACGCACGAGCTCGTGCGCGACACGACCGCGGCCTTCGAGCGCAACGACTTGTTCGCTGCCTCGGCGAAAGTGCGCGGTTTCCTCGACGCCCTGACGAACTGGTACATCCGTCGCTCACGCGACCGA